>JADLGB010000167.1 GCA_020849535.1 Candidatus Hydrogenedentota bacterium | reverse complement strand
CCGGCATCATCTTGATGGCGCGCGTGTCGCGCACCAGCGCCAGGTTGTTGTTGTAGACGGTCACCGCGACATCCTGCTGGTCCGCGAGTGTCGTTTCGGAAGCGACGCCCGACTCCTTCAACGGATCGACGAGTGCGCTATCGGGACGTTCCAAGGTAACTTGAGCTGCACTCAGCACTACGTTCTGCGCCCACCCGGCCTCGTAGATACGCGGAACATGCACGTAAATCGGATTATTGGGATCACCTGCCCGCTGTAGTTCTGCGGCCGCGCTCATGGCACATGCGGCCACTGCGGTCCAAATCATCCAGTGTCTCATACTCACTCACCTCGCTTCTGCTAGAACTTTACGCGCACGCGATAGGTAACCTTCACTTCGCCGTCTTTCGGCACAGCCACATGGAAGATCGCCGTTCGGGCGTCTTTCTTCTCGAACTCCAGCGACGATTCCAGAATTCGCCAATCGCCGGGCATCGGCTCGACGATGTCCACCGTCACGTCCTGTTCTTTGTGATTGCGGATGGTCACTTCGTATCCCGATTCGTGCGTGTTCCCGCCGAACACCTGGTAATCCGTCTGCACGCGCTCGCCGATGATGTCAAACGCGTCGCCCATGCGCAGGGTCACGGTCTCATCCTTGGGCGTGTGCTCGATGCGGTCCTCGCCCGCAAACTGGAGCATGCCTTCGCTGTCCTCCTGGTAGACGCGCATCACGCCCGCCGGAAGTGGGATGCCCAGTTTGTCTGCCTCTTCATTCTCAAATTCCAGGAACACGCCGACGTGCTCCTCGCCTGTGGGCGGGATCTGCTGGCTGTAGAAGTACTCCTGGCCGCGATACTCGTATTTTTTCACGCAGGCAACGCCCGTGCCGTTGAGCAAGGCCAGTTGCTTGGACTGGTTCTGTTTGATCGTCGTGCGCCGCGGCATGGTGTACAGATGGTACTCGGCGAAGGCTTCCTGCTGGGGCATAGGGGCCGGCGCCGCGGCCGGCATCGCGCCATTGAATGCCATATCCATCATGACGGGCTCCGGCCGTACGATGTTCACGTCTCCCGCCACGAGCTTCAGCTTCGCGTTCGTGAAGGTGGCGCCGGACTGGTTGTTCATGGTCACCCAGCCCGCGAGGTCCAGGGACGCGTCAGTCCTGGCCAGCGTCACGACGTAGTCCGCCTGCCAACTGATCCCGTTGGTAAGGTAGGTCACCTCGAGCGTTTGGTCTGCCTGCTGGTTGCTCAACGTCCATATCAAGGACGGCTTCGCGATAAGATTCTCGGGAATCTCCGGCAACACGACATTGCCGGGATAGCCGAGATAGATTTCCTCGCCCACCTTGTAGACCGGTCCTTCGTTGACACTCAGCAGTTCCGCCTCGGTGCGGCCGGTGCTGATCTCGGTGCTAAAGTTTTCGAGCAACACCTGTTTGCCGACGTACTTCTCCATGAGCTTCGAGGGACTGATGAGGTCATATTCGTAGTTCTGTTCGAGGATTCCCACCGAGCCCGGTGTCGACGCGGACTGCAAACTCACCGTCTCCGGCCGGATCTGCTGCGCGACGTCCATGAACTGGAGCTGCAATTCGCCCGTCGGCAGGGACACCTTGCGCGTGTCGCGCACCAGGGCAAGGCCGTTGTTGTATGCCGTGACCGCCACATCGGTCTGATCGGCGAGCGAAGTTTCCACTTCAGCCAGTTCCGCTGCATTGACGGGCACGCCCAACAACGCCAAAAGAATCATCCACCTTGTCATACGTCTTCTCTCCTTGCTTATATCCGCACCCGTGCGCGGTAGGTCACCTTCACTTCGCCGTCCTTCGGCACGGCCATGTGGAATATGGCTGTGTGCGCGTCTTTCTTCTCAAACTCCTGCGACGTGGTCAGGATTCGCCAATCGCCGGGCATCGGCTCGACGATGTCCACCACGACATCCTCTTCCTTGTGGTTCCGGATGGTCACCTCGTACGCCGACTCGTGCGTGCGGGGACCCAGCACCTTGTAGTCCGTCTGCACGCGTTCGCCGATGATGTCGAACGCATCGCCCATGCGCAGGGTGACGGTCTCATCTTTGGGCGTGTGCTCGATGCGGTCCTCGCCCGCGAACTGGAGCATGCCCTCGCTGTCTTCCTGATAGACGCGCATCACGCCCGCCGGCAACGGGATACCTAGGTGGTTCGCCTCCTCATTCTCGAATTCCAGGAATACGCCGACGTGCTCTTCACCGGTCGGCGGAATCTGCTGGCTGTAGAAATACTCCTGACCTCGGTACTCATATTTCTTCACGCACTGTACACCCGTTCCGTTGAGCAACGCCAACTGCTTGGACTGGTTCTGCTTGATGGTCGTGCGGCGCGGAATAGTGTACAGATGGTACTCGGCAAAGGCCTCTTGCTTGGGCATTTGTCCACCCTGTTCGGCTCTGTTGGACAAGGCAGTACCCGCATAGAAAACCTCTGCCGGGGGCTGCACCACGTTCACATCGCCTGCCACCAGTTTCAGTTGCGCATTCGTGTACGTCGCGCCTGACTGGTTGTTCATGGTCACCCAGCCCGCGAGGTCCAGCGAAGCATCGTTCTTGGCTAGCGTCACTACGTAGTCCGCCTGCCAGCTCACGCCGTTGGTGAGGTAGGTGACCTCGAGGGTCTGTTCGGCCTGCTCGTTGCTCAACATCCAGATCAAGGACGGCTTTGCGATGAGGTTTTCCGGGATTTCCGGCAATACGACGTTTCCAGGGAAGCCCAGGTAGATCTCGTTGCCCACTTTGTACACGGGGCCTTCGTTCGTGCTGAGCAGATCCGCCTCGGTGCGGCCAAGTTTGATGTCGTTGTGGAAGTTCTGAAGCCACACCTGCTTGCCTACGTATTTCTCCATCAGCTTGGAAGGACTGATGAGGTCGTACTCGTAATTCTGCTCCAGGATTCCCACCGAGCCCGGCGCGGACGCGGATTGCAGACTGACGGTCTCGGGGCGAATCTGCTGCGCGACATCCATGAACTGAAGCGATAACTCGCCTGTGGGTAGGGCAACCTTGCGCGTGTCGCGCACGAGAGCAAGGCCGTTGTTGTATGCCGTCACGGCGACATCGGTCTGGTCGGCGAGCGTGCTCGACACGCCTGCGAGTTCCGCGTTGGCTTCAGCCGCGCTCAACACCAATCCAATCAACAAGATGTACTGCATGGACGCGTCCCTCCGGTTCGGTTCAATAAGGGGTCAGAGAGCCAGCAACAATAGTCGTAATCACCCGTCGATGGAGTTGGACACCAGCCTCACTGCAAAGTTCGGTCGTGTCTACTCTTGGTCAAGGCCCTCAACGGTGCCATCAGGGAGAATTCGGTAGATTCGCGGTGCCTGCCCAGGGGTCTGCCCTATAAACCAGCCGAAGTCCTGGAGGGAAGGGTTGGGTTCCGCATCCGGACCGGCAACAGGCTCCCCGGGAAGAATGATGGGCATGTTGTAATGTGCGCTGGGGTCAGGAGTCACCACGATCATCTTGTAGTCGACGCTGGGGTCAGGCCGGACGACCGGCATAGGGAATCGGGCCAGGTCTTTAGGGTTGACGTTGGGGTGGGCGAGGTACTTCCGCAGTTCATCTGGCCGCGGAGATGCCATCAGACGTGCGACGAGTTCCGGCGCGGCCTCGGCCTTCGGCGTATCCGCAACAGGCGGGCTCTGGTCGTTTGAGGCATCCATGGCGGCCGTAACGCCCAGTGCCGCAACGACCGCAAGTGTGAGCAAGCGGACCATAAGGTGAATCCCTCCCTTCTGGAGAAGTCTCCTGCCGCCTCTTGAAGCCGCGCGGCGAAGGCGGATCGCCCCCTTGCAGTATAACGGATATGCGAGAGTTTTTTCTGACCCCGGAGTTGCACCCACCGATACGGTATTCCGCAGAAGAAGATAGGGCCGACAGAAGTCGTTGTGGGGGCGCAACATCCCCCGGCGCTCCGCGCCACCCCCTTCAGAGGGGGAATAAGAGGTGGGATTCATTGGGCTTTTTTGCGGGTTTATGTCATCGGGCGAACTCTCGGCCTTGTGCTCCACCGGACGAAAGGACTTCTGTCGGTCTCGTTCAAAAGAAGAGGGGCGAAGGCCCCGCCTTCGCCCCTCTCAGGGATGAATAAGACCGTCTACGCCCGAATCTTGCGTCCCAGATGGGAGATTACCTGGTTGGTATCCTTGTTGTCCTTGAGTTCGGCGGCGATCTTCTGGCAGGCGTAAAGGACCGTGGTGTGGTCTTTTCCG
Source organism: Candidatus Hydrogenedentota bacterium (assembly GCA_020849535.1). Lineage (GTDB taxonomy): Bacteria > Hydrogenedentota > Hydrogenedentia > Hydrogenedentales > SLHB01 > JAHDWY01. The sequence goes on along the minus strand of JADLGB010000167.1, from coordinate 45,262 downwards.
CCGAACGCCTCGCCGATTTCGCTCAGGGACAGGCTAGGGATGGACTCCTTGCACAAGTACATGGCGATTTGCCTCGGGTAGGAGACTTGGCGTTGCCGGCTCCTGCCGCGCAGATCGGAAATCCGCACATCGAAATATTCCGCCACCGCCCTCTGGATCGCTTCCATGGTTACCGGCTGAATCTTGTCGCGTCCGATGAGGTCGCGCAAGACTTCCTCCGCGAGGGTTTGCGTGATGCGTTGGTCGGTGAGCTTGGCGTACGCCAAGACGGTGACCAGCGCGCCTTCCAACTCGCGGATGTTGGTCGTGATGTACGTGGCGATGTACTTGAGCATCTCGGGAGGAACGGTCAGGTTTTCCTGGGCCGCCTTGTTTTGCAGGATGGCGACGCGGGTCTCGAGGTCGGGCGGCTGGATATCGGTGACCAGCCCCCATTCAAACCTCGAAATCAGGCGCTCTTCCAGCCCCGGTATTTCTTTGGGTTGGCGGTCGCTCGAGATCACGATCTGTTTGTGCATGTCGAACAGGGAATTGAACGTATGGAAGAATTCCTCCTGCGTCGCCTCCTTGCCCGAGATGAACTGGATGTCGTCGATCAGCAACACGTCCGCTTTGCGATACTTCGCGCGAAACCGCATGGTGGATTTCTTCGCGATGCTTTCGATGAGCTGATTCGTGAACTGTTCCGAAGAGATGAACACGACATTCGCCTCGGGACGCCGGTCGAGGATCTCATGCCCGATCGCCTGCATGAGGTGCGTTTTGCCCAGCCCCGTGCCGCCATACACGAACAAGGGGTTGTAGGCGCGTGCGGGCGATTCGGCCACGGCCTTCGATGCGGCGTGCGCGAAGCGATTTCCGCTCCCCACGACGAAGCGTTCGAAGACGTAGCGCGGGTTAAACCCTTCGCGGTTCACGGGCGCTTTGACGTTCATGCGGGATCGAAGGGACTGGGGCACGAACGCATCCGGCAGTGGAGGCGGCGCATCCGAAACGGGCTTAAACGACACATCCCGAAAATCGGGCACGACCGCCGCGGCGCACGCGCTGACGGCGTCCATGTAATGATTGCGCAACCAATCCGCGAAAAACTGACTTGGCACATTAACGGTCAGACGGCCTTCCTGGTACGAAGCGAACGCCGTCTGCGAGAACCAGTTTTTGTAGCTATGCTCGTCGAGAATCTTCTGAAGCCGTTCCTGCACGGCCTGCCAAGGATTGACATCGCTTGGCACAGTCTTCCCACTAAGTTCATAAGCAGGCAATCGTCAAACCCCTTCCCGCAACGTGAGTATTCACTTCCGCGGCTCCCGATGTTGCCCAACATTTTCCGGCCGCACAAAGACTCACTACCCGTCACCAGTCTACAACCCGACGTGAACCAGTCCATCTGTGGAACCGCGCGTTCGCACCGTGGGCGGCGTTTTCCCCAAAGCGCCGCGCCGTGAACGATCGCAGACACGAAACCGGAAAAGCGCGCCCTCAGCAGCCACTATCGCGCGATCGTCCGTGCCTGGGAATTCACCGGATCCACTTATCCACAGGTTATCCACAATTACTCCACAACCCAATAAAATCGGCCTCTTTCGTGTAAATGGGGGGCGAGTGTGCATCATGATCCGCTGACATGTCAAGCACCTCATTTGTTGTATGGCAAGCATTGGACTTAGGCGGTGTGAAACGCGCACTCGGGGGTGTCGGGGCTGCGCGGCGCGTGCAAGGAGCTGTTGTGGGAAGTGTGGGAGTGACGAAAATCTGTCAGATGCTGAGAGGGAAATACGTTGGCAGGCGCGCTGGATTGGGCCAGTCTTATGGTTGCACCGATCGCTCGATCCACGCATGCCCGACTCCCGTAAACAGACACACTTCTCCTGTCAGAAGGAGACGCATGACTTCAAAGAGGAATAGTAGAAACTTCCGACGAACTGCGCTGAATGGTCCGCGAATACGGCCCCACACTCCGCTGGATCCGCCCCGACCATGAGACAAACGCAGTATAGCACCGAAGCGATATCTCCGCAAGCAGAAAATGCAATCCGCCATTCCGATGCGCGTTCGCGGGTGCGTCAAGAAACACAAGAGCTTTGACAGGATTACGGGATGGGCAGGATGAGGATACGGATGTTGGTGGCAATGGCAGCCGGGCGATCTCAGGGAGACGCTCAGCGATCCATGTGATGCGTTTACCACGAAACGCACGAAGCACGTGAGTGATTTCATAGAGGAAGGAATCACGGCGAAAGACCGGCGGGGCGCCGGTCCCACACCAGGGGAATTCACTCGCGAAAGGCCGCATGGTGACGGCATGTACGTGCGCGGCAATTCGTGATTCGCGTTTCCTCGGGTAAGTGTCTAGCAGAGACGAGATTCGGATCCTGTCAATGAGCGCGGGTGGTAAAGTGCCGCAATCTTCGCGTATGCTGTGTCATTCCAGTTCGTCAATTCGTTACAAGAAATCACCGATCGGGAATCACACGAGATTGAACTACCAGGAAGTGCAGTGTGTTTGAGTCAGCGCTCGATTGCCGCCCGCGCATCGCCATCACCATGGGTGATGTGAACGGGGTGGGTCCGGAGATTCTCGCCAAGGCCTTGGCCCATGCGGAAGTCCGTGAGAAGTGCAGCCTTCTCGTAGTCGGCAGTCACCATGCCTATGAGAACGCGCGCGTTCTCGCGCCCGGCGCTCCGCGCGCGATACGCGCCACCGTCCCCGCGCCAGAGACTTCGCCTGACGAGCCCATCCCTGTGTTTGACGCCGGGACCGGCGACCCGCCGCTCCACCCGGGCACACTCGACGTGGAGGCGAGCCGGTGCGCCGTGGAATGGATCCGCACGGCCACGCGCCTGGCAATGGACGGCGCCGTGGATGCGATTGTGACGTGCCCGATCAACAAGGAAGGGATCCAGCTTGCCGGATGCGCTTCGATGGGGCACACCGAGATTATCGCCGAGATGACGCACGCACCGGACTATTGGATGTGCCTTTTCACGGACCGCATGCGGATCGTCCACATTTCGGCACATTGGCCTCTTTCTGAGGCCATCGCCATGGTGCGTCAACATCGCATTGAAGCATCGATTCGGATCGCGCATGCCACCCTGGGCCGCATGGGGCTCGCCCGGCGGCGCATCGCGGTGGCCGGCCTGAACCCGCATGCCGGCGAAGCGGGCTTGCTCGGTCCCGAGGAAGAACGGGAAATCGCGCCGGCCGTCAAAGCATGCCGCGCGGAAGGAATTGACTGCAGCGGACCTTACCCGCCCGATACGGTGTTCCGGCGTATGTACGATGGGGAGTTTGAACTCGTGGTGGCAATGTATCACGATCAGGGACACATCCCTTTGAAACTGATCGCGATGGATGAAGGAGTCAACGTAACATTGGGCATCCCTATCGTGCGGACGTCGGTGGATCACGGCACGGCATACGACATCGCGGGGAAGGGCATTGCGCGCGAACACAGTTTGTGCAGCGCGATCCGCCTCGCAGTGGCATTGGCTGAAACACGATGAAGCCCATCGCCGCCGCATCGCGCGCGCTTCAGGCGACACTGCTATTCGCTGCGGCGCATTCGCTCTGGAGCACCGCCGTGGCCGAGACCTTCACGAAGCATGGGCATTGGCTCCAGGTGGGGCCGAACCCGTGCGCCATCGTTGCCGCCGACCTGAATGAAGACGGCCTGCCGGAGATCGTCACGGCCGACCGGGGATCCATGGGCGACCCGCGGGAGGAACGGCCGGCCAACGACGAACTCTCTCTCCTCGTCGCGCAGCCAGGCTTGACGTATGAGGCGAAACCGCCCTTGCGCGCGGGATTCGCTCCGTGGTGCGTGGTGGCGGTGAACATTGACGCCTTGAAGGCGCCGGATCTTGTCGTGGGCAGTTTTCACGACGCCCGAAACCGCGACCTCACGTTGTTTCGCAATCTTGGTGAGAATGGCTTCGAGCCCTCAACGTATGCCGTTCCTGATGCGGGTCTGCGATACGAGAGCGTTTTGAATGATGACGAGCAGCCAATCTACACAACGCCCGGCATTACCGCCGTGGCGGTGCGCGACATCAACCGCGACGGCTTCCGGGATGCCGCCGCGGCAGGCTGGGCGAGCGGTGTGATCGCGGTCTTTCCCGGACACGCGGAAACGTACTTCGGCGCCCCGAAACTCGTGGAGGCACGCGGTGGGCCACGTGACGTTCAACTGGCCGATTTCGACGGCGACGATCAACTGGACATGGCCGCGACCATGTACAATTCGAACGAGATCGCCTTGTGGAAGGGCGACGGCGCTTTTGGATTCACCGAGGTGCGGCGTTTCGCGAGCCGCGCGCCCTTGCCGCACAAACTGCGCGTGGCGGACATGAACGGGGACGGCAAGGCCGACCTGATCGTCGCCCACTGTTTCACGTCGGATTCCGTTGCCATTTTCTTTGGAGACGGCGGCTTTTCCTTCAGCGTGTCGCAGGAGATCGAGATGAGCGACAAGAACGACCTTCGGGTCGTCGAGGATGAAGTTCGAGATGCGATCGTTGATGATTTCAACGGCGACGGCCGGCAAGATCTGGCTGCGTCCTGTTTCGCGTCCGAGCGGGTTTGCGTCTTTCTCAACAGATCCTCTTCGGGGCAGGGAGCGCCGCTTTCGTGGGAGCAGGAGCGCTACTCCTACAACGATGCCCGGCCGTATGCATTGTGCTCTGCGGATTTCAATGGGGACGGAAAGCGGGACATTGGAGTAACACTCTGGCAGGCGAACTCGGTGGCCATTCTTTTGGGGCGTTAAGCCGTCGAGAAGTCTTGTCTGTAGGGCGCCGTGATACCTTGATATACTCATCCTTGCGGCGCCCTTTCAGGGCTGGATCATTGGGGGACATGCTCTAACCTGGGGCGTCGCTTCGCTCTGCCCCAGGCTAGAGTTGCGTTGCGCTTTCAGCGCTCAGAGCGGTTCCAGCAGAAGGTGATCGCAAGGATCAACGGAGTGTGGATACCGTATGACGCAGGCCCATCGACCTTTGCGGTCGCTTCCTTTTGAAACACGCGCGTGGTCCTACATCGCTGGATCCTCCGAAGTGAGATGCGGCCGTCGAGTCTGCTGGCACACCTCTAGATTCCCGCTTTCGCGGGAATGACGGGGATAGTCATGGCGCGCGGCCAACGCCGTCATTCCCGCGCAAGGGGACTTCCAAAAAGTCTCTCGCATAACTTCGCGCTCGGTTTTGGGAGGCAAAACACTCGGCGAGCAGCGAGATCGTGCCCTCTGGGGCATTCTCGAAAGCCGTTTCATTTGCGCATCGACTCATTTGTTGCGTGCGGGACTTTTTGGAAGTCCCCGCAAGGAGGAATCCATCTTTGTCGGTGGAAGTCTGGGTGCGCCCAATAGTTATTGCGCACTGGCGACGCGAAATCCAGCGTTGGAGGATTAGGCGGAGGGTTCGGTGCGGCCGATTTTGCGGACCATGCGCTTCAGCTTTCGATACTGCCGCCGGTCGAGCGGCCTCCCCCCAAAACGGGTTTGCCGGTACGCTTCGAGGATCTGGCCGACGGCCATGGCATGGCGGCCGAGATCTCCTTCGAGCGAGGCATAGACCTCGCCGGCCGTCATTCCGGCGCACTCGACGCCCAATTTGCGCAATCGCCGTTTCAGCTTCCAGAAAAGACGCGTCGCGCCGACTTGATCGCTGCTGAACTCGATCTGAACGAGCGGCTTGGCTTTCGGGCGGGTCAATACGTAGATCGCCAATGCAAGGAGTGTCGACAGGATAATGAACCAGAAGACGAAACGCGGCAGCGCGTCTGAAAGCAGAGGACGCGTCAAGAGCACTTGCTTGACGACCTCGAAGTCAAAGCCAATCAGGCCGAGGGTCAGTTCGCGGACATCGCCGAGGCGAATGCTGCCGGTATACCCCACAATGTCTCGGAACCAGAACATCTTGATGTCCAGGATATTCCGCGAGATGATCCGCGCGAGATCGCTGATTTCGTTTTCCGGCATGTCGACGTCTGGAGTTGGATCGAACATGACCCACCCATGGCCGATGAAATAGACTTCCACCCACAAGTGTGCCATGTTCTTCCGGACAATGTAGGACTCGTCGCCCGCATCCCACTCGCCACCGCGATATCCGGAGACCACCCGTGCGGGAATTCCGACGCTGCGGAGCATCAGGGCCATCGTGCTCGCGTATAGCTCGCAGTGGCCCGCGCGCGTGACGAACAGAAAGCTGTCAACGGGGTCGCCCTCAACCTTGGGCAGATTGAGGGTGTAGACGAAGTCGGACGACTTGAACCAATCGACAATCGCTTGGGCCTTATCGTACGGATTGTTGAACGGCTGGGTGATCTCGACCGCAAGATCCTGGCAACGCTGGCTGAGGACTTGCTGAGTCAGTGCGGCGTATGCCTGGCGCCCGATGACCCGCTCGTACAGGAAGGGGAAATCGCGTTCACCCTGCAATTGGGCATAGCGCGCCGGATACTGCCGCAGTGCGTCTTCATCGACGATGGGAACCTCCGAGGTCACCGTGTAATTCACGGCGGAGTTTCTCTGACTGCGGATAACGACGGTGTAGTCGCCGGCGCTGTCCCACGCGACTCTGCCGGCGCGAATGGAGACGGTTTTGGGAAAGGGCAGACAGGGAATGCCGAAGGGCGGAGGGTCGTCGAGGTAGACGTCTTGCACGACCTCGCGCGTATTTCTGCGCGACGAGCGCGTGATGTTGTTGCCTTCGGAGGAGAAGAAGGTCCGCGAGGGCTGATCCCGAAACTCTTCTTCGAAGATGCTCACCCGCTCCCAGCGGGATCCGACGTATCGGTTCATGGCGGTGACGCGCCAATACAAGGGGTCATCCATCATTCCTCCCTGTACTTCCGGAAAGCGGACGCGCATCACGGGAGTCGGACTGGACAGGATGCGGCCACTGGCCGAGAGATCGAGGGAGCTGGGCACGTCGGAACCGCGGAGTTCGAGGTTTCGCCCACCGAGAACACCCGCCTCCATGCGGGGAGTCAGCACGAACAGGATGAGCGCCAGCAGAATACTGGCTGTCGCCGCGCCGGTGAGGTAGAGGATCATGCTGCGCCCAATCAGGGCAGGCTGGTGCATTGCGGCAAGAGACTCCGATGGCATGAAGCGGCCTTGGCCTTCCTCGGGCAGAATCTCGGCGATGGCGGACTCGGGCGCGCTGGCGCGATCCTTCAGGAGCTGGAGCATTGCAAAGGCCCAGACGATGGCCATCATGAAGGCGGGCACGACCAAGCCAAAGGAGGGTTCGGGGTTCTGCGCGCACGCGGAAACGAGGAGAAAGAAACTCATCAGAAAAAGGTATTGGTAGTCCCGGAAGCGTCTCACGTGCAGCAGCAGGAAGGCCTGAATGTAAATGCACAGAACGGTGAGGGCCACCAGGAGGCCGAGACGCGACCACAGGAGCGGCAGGATGCCCAAAGTGAAGAAGAGCGTGATCAGCCGCGTCGCTTTACGATAGGCAGGACTCTTTCGGTCCAGTCGTTCCCCCAGGGGGGCACAGGCCAGGATCACGGCAGGAATGATGATGATCTCCATGCCGAAGGTGTTGACGGTCGTCAGCGAGATACAGCCGAGGAGCATGAGGACGCCGGTGCTGAGACGCAGTACTGTATCCGCACTCTTAAGCACGAATCACCTCCCGGGGGTCCAACACCCGGCCCGCGGCCTGGGGCAGGCCCCATTCCGCGGGATTGGCGGACACGAGCAGCACGCACACGCGCCGTGCGCCGGCAAGCGGCAGTGCGCGAGAAAAGGCGTCTTCCGCTCCTTCATCGGCGGGCTCGAGCCGGGCCAACATTTCCAGCAGTTTGAGTTCGTGGGCTTTTCCCTCGCCCTCGGGCAGCGAGAGCGAGGCCGTCACGACGGAGACGGCGTATTGGCGATTCAGCAGGGTGACGGCCAAAGAGGCGATCAATTCGATGGCATCTTCGAAGCGTTCTTCAAAGCCATCCACGTGGAGGGCCCGCCGCGAGTCGAATGCGAAGACGATGCGGCGGGTGGTCTGATGCTCCAATTCCTTGACTAACAGGGTTTGCGTCCGTGCGCTGACGCGCCAGGCGATCTGCCGCGGATCGTCGCCGGGCACGTATTCGCGCAGGCTGAAGAACTCGTCGCCGCCTCCTTGAAAGACACGGGGCAATTCGCCGACTCCGCCGGCCTGCTCGATCACCGATGTGCGCGCGGATAACACGCGGGGATACACGACGACCTCGCGTGTGTCGGCAAAAGCGCGCCGGGCGCTTATCAACCCGAAGGGGAACGAAGTCGCCACGACGGTATCGGGAAGCCGGTAGACGCCGCGCCGCTCGTATACGCGCGTGAGACGAAGCTGGGCGGTTCGCGCCGGAGGAATGGAGCCGCAGAAGCCAGCGACCGTCAGGGGCTTGTCGGCGAGTTCGATGCGAAGCGATGCCGCGGGAAGCATCCGGCTTGTGTTGTGGATCCGCACGACGATGCCGAAGGACTCGTCGCGCTGAACGGCGTAGGGCGCTTCGCGCTCCAAGGTCAATCGCTTGACCGCGCCCTTGGACATAAAGAAAGACAGCAGGAACAGGCTGGCCATGCCGCCAAACAAGAGGTAGTACAAGCTGACGCCGGAATTCCAGGCAGCCAGCAAGGCGGCCACAACGGCTACGAGATAGGCCGCACCTCCCCAATCGAGGCGGCGGACCTTGAACCGCGGCAAGAGCTGCATCGCATTATTCCGGGCAGGGAGTCTGCTGTACGATTTCGTAAATGACCCGGGCGCGGGCGCGAGCCGAAGCGATCGGGTTGCCATCGCGCGACTTCACCAGCACGCGATGGGAAAGCAAGGGGACGGCCATCTGGCGCACGTCGTCTGGCGTCACGTAGTCGCGGCCTTCCACCAGCGCGCGAGCCTGGCAGGCTTCGTAGAAAGATACGGAAGCGCGGGGGCTGGCGCCGAGCTGGATGAACTCGTGATTTCGAGTGCCTTGGATGATCGCCAGGATATACCGCGCCACACTTTCTTCCACCATCACTTTTCCGGTGAGCGCCTGCAGATCCATGACGTCGCGCGAGGTCAGCACCGGCTTGAGTTGGTCCAGGTCCGTGCGCGGGTCGCGCCTGCGCATGATGTGAAGCTCGTCGTCATTTCCGGGATACCCCATTTCGACGCGGAGCATGAAGCGGTCCAGCTGGGATTCGGGGAGGGTATAGGTGCCTTCGTATTCGATGGGATTCTGGGTGGCCAGCACAATGAAGGGGTTCGGCAGGGTCCGTGTGGCACCATCCACCGAGACCTGGAATTCGCTCATGGCCTCCAGGAGGGCGCTCTGGGTTTTGGGCGGGGTGCGGTTGACCTCGTCCGCCAGAACCACGTTGGCAAAAATGGGGCCGGGCCGGAACTCGAATTCTTGGGTGCGTTGATTCAGAATGGAGACGCCCAGAATGTCGGAGGGAAGCATGTCGCTCGTGAACTGGACGCGGTGGAAGGTGCCCTCGATGGACCGGGCCAAGCCCTGGGCCAGGGTGGTTTTGCCCATCCCGGGCACGTCTTCGATGAGGAGGTGACCCCTGGCGAGCAAGCCCGTGACACAGAGCTTGATGACCTCGCGTTTGCCGAAAATGACGCGTTCGATGTTGCTCAGCAACTTCATAACGCGTTGATCAACAACAACTTCCGGGCTTAATTCCGCGGTGGTGGTCTCTCTTAAACTGGCCATATTCACTCCCTGACTGCGTTCTGCCCCCCGGTCTTACCCTGTGCGTAACACCACGCGCCTAGAGACTTATTCGCCCGAGTGGGTAAGAGACCGTTTGGTGCAGTCTTTACATTCATATAGCCGGAGTTTACGAGTCACTGCTTGATATTTGTTCTCCGGCGCGTCACAACCAGCGTTCCAGCCAATCATCGGCGACTTCAAGAACCTCCTGCGTGACAGCGTGCCCGTGGGAATGGGTAAAGTGCTCGAGCGCGGCCGGGGCCCCGAGCAGCCGGTAGACCGACTGGGCGAGTTTGACCGCCTTGGCACAGCTCTTGGTGTTGGAGAAGGTGGTGTCGTTGAGCGCGGTGATGAGGAGGGTTGGGCATGGGGCAACCAGCGCGAGGATGTGCTCCCAGTCGAAAGGAAACTCGTTTTTGGCCAAGGCCTCTTTGAGGCGAGGCAGATGCACGAATCCCTCGTCGCGGGCCCACCGCTCCGGATCCTTGTCTTCCGCGAAGCGTGTGAATCCGCAACTGGCCACGCAACATTGGATGCGTTCGTCGTACCCGGCCAGAAAGAGCGCGTTGTAGGCGCCGAGACTGTGCCCCACGACGCCCAGGCGAGACGGGTCAACCCGTTTCGTTTCGCACAGGGCGTCCAAGGCGCGAACGTGATCGGCCACCATTTTGCCGATGGCCGAGAGCTTGGGGAAATCCTTGTAGAAGGATCGCGTGTCGTAGGGTTCCAGGCGGTGTGGTACCCGCTCGCCGGCGGTGATGCAGTCGGGCGCAATCGTCGCATAGCCCAACTCCGCATAGTGGCGCGCGAACGCGAGGCGGGGATCCCCCTCGATTCCGGCAGGCTCGTCCTTTCCTTGCGGCACAGTTTGGTGGCAGCACAAGATGGCCGGCACCTCGTCTTTGCCGTCTGGAATGAAGAGCCACGCAGAGACCCTCTCCCACTCGGTCACGAAGTAGGAGACCCTGCGGCGGGTGAATCCGGGGAAGGACAACTCATCCTGCGTCTTGAGTTGCAGTTCCACCTTTTCTTTCGGGATCTCCCCCACCATGTCGGCCACGGCCTTCTCGATACTGCTCCGCACGGCCGGCCATTCGGAGATTCCCTTCAGCTTGCCCAGATCATGCATGTAGCCCGTCCACTCCTTCTCAGAACCTCATGCTAGCACCCCGTCGCACCCCATGCAATTCGCATGGTAGAGTGCGGTATCGGTGGACTTCAACCACAATTCGTTGGAGGGCATCCTGGCGGGGAAGCGATTGTGGGCGTGCCGGGTAGTACGTTGGCGATTGCGGGGTGCTCTCACGAGGCCGTTCGCACCGTGTGCCAGACGTGGCCACGGATCATGTGGAGGCTTTTTCCGCGTCTTTTCGCTTCCTTGACCTTTCCAATCGTTTTCGCTAGCCTGAATGGGGAATCTCTTCAAGGAGTATCTGGCGCAGTTTACGAACGGGTGACTGTGGGGAATTGCGTATGTCTGGGGAAGAGCTGGCTGTTCTGAATTTCGACCGCGTCTTTCAATATGCCCTTCGCGTTTCCGAGCGGTACAGGCGGAATCTCGCACTCGTCATGATGAGCGGAGAACGCGAACAGTCGGACTTTTCGGAGCTGATCGCGCCGTTGGTCCGCCGCAGTGATGAACTTCTCGAATTGCGCGACTGCGCGGCCGTCTTGATGGGCGAAACCAATGGTGAAGGCGCGCTGCAGGCGGTGCAGCGCTTCAAGCGTTCGTGCCCGGAGGATGCGGGGCTGCGCTACGCCGTTGCGTGTTTCCCGGACGACGGGAAGGCGGCAAGCTTGCTGCTGTTGAACGCCCGGCGGCGTCTCGACGTGGCACGGGGCCAGCAGCCGGGCACCGTCGTGTCCGCGGATTAAGCACGCACCGCCCCGCGCGGTTCGCGTGAGCGGTGCGGGGGTGTGTTTTGTCTGCTCGAGGTTAGACCTCGTTCGTTCCCACGATGAGCCAGGCTCCATTCTCTTTCTTGAGTAACATGGAGAGCGAGACACCGCCCTGGCCACCGGTCACGGGGATGGGACTGACAGTTGCCTCAACGTCGTTGATGGTCACTTGGGCGACGTCCAGGTCGATCGTGATGCCGTCCAGGTATCCTTCATTGATCGCGCCCTGGATAAAGTCGCGGACCTCCGCCTTGCCCCGGCCCTCCTGGTCGCGAAAACTCTCCGAATAGGCCGCCATGACCGACTCGATGTTCTTTTCGATAAGACCCGCCTTCCATCCGTTCATGGTATTCATGATGAGAGTGCGATCATCTGGACCTTTGGCGCCTGTGGCGCATCCGCACAGCAGCACGCTGGCCAGAAGCAAATAGGCTCCACACAATACGAATCGTTTCTTATCCACGGCTTGCCCCTTTCCGAGTTTGGTTGGCGCACCCGCGCAACGCGGGCGGTGCTGCCACGCAGAGGATAATAAAGTCTGCTCGCGTTCGCGTCAATGGGGCGTCCCCGCATCTTGAGGCGTCCGTGCGGCCGCGTGCTATACTCCGCTCTGTTTCCGCGGGAAACCTATTAACCTCAGAGGATCGCAGCAGAATGAGTATTCGCTTTTTCGCGGCGCGCGCCGCCGTTGTTGTCATGGCCGTGGGCCTGTTTCTAAGCGCCGGATGCGGCGCAAAAGAACCCGCGGCGCAGCCAGGTCATAGCGATCCGGGCAGTGCCGCCGCCCCCGCCACGCTTGCGGCGGCCCAACCAGTTGCCCCCGCCGTGCAGGCGGCGCAGCCGGCGGGCAAGGGCCGCGTGGTCATCCTCGGTTTTGATGGTGTCGAGCCGAGCATCGCGGAGAAGATGATGGATGCGGGCGAGCTGCCCAACCTCAGCAAACTTCGCGAGAAGGGAACATACAAACCGCTCAACACGGCGAACCCGCCTCAGTCGCCGACGGCATGGTCGTCCTTCACGACGTGCAAGTACGCGGGAAATCATGGGGTCTATGACTTCCTCAGGCGAACCCCGGCAAACTACCTGCCTGGGGTGGGATTCGGCACGGCCCAGCATGCCACGCTGAAGGCTGATGGATCGGTCGCGCAACCCGCTAAGTTCGAAAGCATCCGCAAGGGGAACTCGTTCTGGTCGGAAGCCGACCGGCAAGGGACCCGCTGCAAGATCCTCGTGGTTCCCTTCGCATACCCGGCCGAAGATCTGGCGCAAGGCTGCATGTTGTGCGGGCTCGGCGTGCCGGACATTCGCGGAACCACGAGCACGTACTATGCCTTCTCCGATGAATACACGAAGGAAGAAAGTGTGTCGGGCGGCATCCAGTTTCCGCTGGTCTTCACGGGAGACAAGGCGAGCGTGACCATCCCCGGCGCGCGCAATCCGCAGGTGCGCCGATCGAGCGAGCCCGGCGCGTACGTTGAAGTCCCGCTCGAATTCACGGTCGATCGTGGGGCGCGCAGCGTCGCCATCAAGCTGCCCACGGAGACCCTCACGGTGCAAGAGGGCGACTGGACGAAGTGGGTCGAGTGGACATTTGACGTGACGCCTCAGTTCAAGGTGCACGCCATCAGCCGGTTCCTGGTGCTTGAGGCAGGCGAACATGTCCGTCTTTACATGGCATGTCTGCAATACGATCCCCGGAATCCCTACATCCGGATGAGCACGCCGGAGAAGTACTCGGGTGAACTGGCGGACCGCTACGGACTCTACAAGACGATAGGCTGGATTTACGATACCCATGCCTTGCGTCAGGATGCCGTTACGGAAGACGTCTTCCTGGATGATGTCGAAAAGACGATGTCCTGGCGAGAGAAGCTGGCCCTGGATGAATTGGATCGCGGCGATTTCGACCTGCTGATCGCCGCCTGGACGGCCACGGACCGTGTCGCTCACCTATTCTGGAGATTCCGCGATCCGCAGCACCCCTTGTACACCGAGGAAGGTGCGAAGAAGTATGGCCGCGCGGTGGAGAATACCTACATCCGCATGGATCAAATCGTCGGGAAGACGATGGAGCGGCTACAGGAAGAGGATCTGTTGATGGTCATGTCCGACCACGGGTTCCACAGTTTCCGGACGGGGCTGAACGTCAACACGTGGTTGATCCGCAACGGCTACCTGGCCGTGGAGGGACAGACGGATCCGAACACGGCCTTCAACGGCGAAGCGTATCTGCAGGGCTACGACTGGCCGCGGTCGAAGGCGTACAGCCTGGGACTCGGCAGCATCTTCTTGAATCTGAAAGGGCGCGAAGGACAGGGTACCGTGGAGCCGGCCGAAGCAGATGCGCTCATCGAGGAGATTCGTGCAAAGCTGCTTGCGGTTACGGATCCCGCGACTGGGGCTAAGGTCTTCAGTGCCATCTACACGCGTGCCGAGTTCAAGGGCGTGGCCGCGGCGAACGCGCCAGACTTGCAGCTTGGGTATGCGGAAGGCTACCAGTCGACGAAGGACACTGTGAAAGGGAGCGCGCCGGAAGCCCTCTTCGAGCCGAACACGGACAAGTGGAGCGGCGAACATGCCAGTTCCGACGTGGCGCTCACGCCAGGCATCTTCTTCTCGAATCAGAGCATCGGAGACAAAGACCCGCGCATTGTGGACCTGGGCGTGACGGCCATGAAGTACCTCGGCAACGACGTGCCCGCGGACTTTGAAGGGGCCGACTTATTGGGCGAATAGCCGTGGGCGTCAGCCGAGATTCTTGAGGCGATCGAGCAGTCCCGAGGCGCGCTCCAGCAGCGCGTCGATGAAGGAAACCCTTTTGGCGTCGCGCGTCTTGTAGGCTTCCCGCCGCGCGGTGTCGAGCGAGTCCATGAGCGTTTCCAGTTGCGCGATCATTTGCTCCGAAAGCTCGCGCTGCGGCGGAATACGCGTCTCCAGGATCACGGAAGGACTGGTGGAGATACCGGCCTCGGCCAGCGCGGCGCGGCCGTCCGGATCGCCGGCCATGCCAATCGGATCGAGCACCACGAATAGCTCGTGCTCGCGCAGAAAGGTCAAGAGGTCGTGTTCCGAGAGACTCAGAAACTCCGGTTCGCGCTGCAGGTGGCGCAGCAGTTGTTCCACGGGCACCAAGGGGCGCGAGACCTGCATGAGGTAGTGGAGGCACTTCTGCTCGATCGCTTCCAGGTTCATGGCCGCACCTCCTCAGGTTCTTCCAAAAGGTTGACCTGCCGAATCTCGCCCGATTTCGGGTCGATCCGAAGTGTCTTGATTTCGTGGGGATCGAACGTGCATTTTGCTTCGAGGTCCAGATGCGGCATGCGCAATACGGCCTCGGACTTTCTCCCCGCGGTTTCATAGCCGCGAATAATGAGAGCGTCTCCATCTTCACTCGGTTTGAACACGGAGACTACAATGCTATCCGGTTTGGCCTCAAGAAACGATTGGCACCCCGGCAGGGAACCGGGATGCGCCGACTCCAGGTGCACCCGCGTGGGCTCGTTCAGTTCCCATGCCGCGTGCGGGATAGAGACGTCCGTCCAATTTCCCGTGTGCGGCACCAGGCGAATCCGGATCGTGTGCCACCCCTGGTCCATGATATGGAAGGGCTGCGACGCATCGTAGCGGCTGGGGTCGTGATGCGCGTACGCCGGGCTGCGCAGCAGGGTCACGCGCATGGTGCCGTTCAGCACGTCGAATCCGTATTTGCAGTCGTTCAGCACGGCAAGGCCGTACGGTTGAGCCTCGATAACCCCGCTGAGATCAAACCACATTTGTCCGGGCTCTTCGGTACCCGCGGTGTTTCTCTCCTGGCACCCGTAGGCGGTGTCGTAGGTGGCCGTGCCTTTTTCGATGCATGTGTCATAGCCGAGTTTCAGCATCGTGTAGCGCTCCTGCCAGTTGATGCGAAACACGCAGTCGATGGTATCGGTGGCGCGATGGATGGTGACCGACTGGTCCGCGTGCGAATTGCGGAACGAAGACTGTACGCGCATCGTGGCGCGCACAGGCCCGTGCTCGAGAAGCTTGAGGCGGGCGTTCCCGAAATGTCCGGCCTCGCTCCGGTATTCGCGATAGCCGTGGCCCCAGGTGTCCGACGGATCCACAATCGCCGCCAGCACGTTGCCCCTCTCCAGCACCTCAACGTTTCGCTGTCGATCGTGGAGGCGGCACAGATGGCCGTCATAAGGATCGAACTCGATGCGCCACCAGTCGTTTTCGAGGAAGTCGCGTCCGCCCTTGAGGTGGCCGGCGGCCTTGATTGTCTTCGCGCCGCTCCGCGCGTGGTAGGAGCGATACCCCATCGCGGGCACGTCGGCCGTGAAGGCATAGCGGTGACTGCCAATCCGTTCATCAAGCACGCGCTGGCTGGGAACGGCCTTGCCTTCGCTGTCCACGATGTGAATCGGCGCGTCCAATGTGCGCGTTACGGCGGGTGGCGCGGTCACGGTCTGCCGCACCGGCCACGGCAGGGGGTTGAAAACAACGATCGTGTTGCCTTCGGGCGTCGTATCGATATGGCGCGCGATGACCTGCAAGGATTCATTCTCAATGGCGTGGGCCGTGTGTTTCGCGCCGCCCATTTGATCGCGGCTGTCTTCGTAAGAGGACTCGATGCTGGTCCCCGCGAGAATGTCGTGAAACTGGTTGTAAAGGAGGTCTTTCCACGCGGTCTCCAACGCCCCCTGCGGATAGGAGTGTTGGCAGGTTAGCCACGCCGCGGTGGCCCAGCGCTCGGCAGTCATCAGGGCGTGTTCCGTGTGGCGGTTCAATCGCTTGATCCCGGCGTGACTTGTGTAGCACCCTTGCGCGTGGTGTTGCAGGTCGGTGCGGACTTCAGGGATAGGCGCAGTCCCATGAGCGGACAAGAACGCGTCGAAATAGCCGCGCAAGGTCGAGAACTCCGCGCGCGGTCCGTGGGGATCCTTGCGCATGTCGAGGAGCTGTTGGATGGCCCTCTTCGTCGGCCCACCGCCATGGTTTCCGACGCCATAGAAGCCAAGCACGTGGCGCTGGCCGGGATTGAGCTGGGGGTGAGCCGCCAGGATGCGGACGCGATCCGCCGTATTCGCGTCCGCGTTGTAGTCATCCTGCAGGTTGCACGTCAGCACGCGCGATCCATCGTTCGCCACCCAGTAGAAGGTTGTGCCGTCGGGGTACTGCCGCTCGTGGACGGGCATCGGGCGCATGTAGACGTAATAGTGGATGCCAAGTTTGGAGTAGATCTGCGGGAACGTGCCGGCGTGTCCGAAGCTGTCTGGGTTGAACCCCACGGTGGCGCGGAGTCTGAACTCGCGCGCGAAGAAACGCTGCGCGTACAAGCCCTGGCGCACGAATGACTCGCCGCAGGGGATGTTGCAGTCCGGTTCGATCCACCACCCGCCCGCGAGTTCCCAGCGCCCTTCCGACACGCGCACGCGAATCTCCTCGAACATCTCCGGGTCGCAGGCTTTGACCCACGCGTAGAAGCACGCACTGCTCGCCGTGAAGCGGAACTCGGGCGTCTCGTTCATCCGGTCGAGCGCGCTGCGAAACGTCGCGCGAACTTCTTCATAGCCTTCCGTCCACCGCCACAGCCAGGTTGGATCAATGTGTCCGTGCCCGATCATGTGCACGGTGATGTCACTAAGATTCGCCAAAGTAGTTCCTTTCTCTTCCCTCACAAAGACACAGGCGAGGGCGCCTGTGCCACACGCGCCTGCCCTGCCTTGGATCTTTCATTCTCGCGCATTGCCACCAGCTCGCCCCAAAATTCAAGAGATTTCGAAAAGAAAATTTCGTTGGAGAAAACGTGTGGCACAGGCGCCCTCGCCTGTGTCTTAATTCTGAATCTTCGTCATCTACAGGCATCTGTGCAATCTGCGAACGTGCTTTGGGGTTGCCCTCTTCAGATGCCCCGTTCGATGAACTTCTTCCTCTGTTCTTCAATGAAAGCCATCCCGCTCACATGCACGCTGCGGAAGATGGTGGGGTTCACGCCCTTCTCCTGCAGGTGTTCCACCACGTCCGCCTGGATGGCCCAGAAGATATAGGTGGCCGCGAGGCCGCTCATGGGGCACATGGGCTCGTTGTCGCGCACGGGCACCGCCGCGTCGCCGAACGGCCCGCAACTATCGATGCAGAAGTCCGTGACGTCGAAGAGCTTCTTGCCGCTGGGATGGGCCGCCTCGCAGCGCCGCATCTGCTCCCGGGACGAAATGCCAATCGTGGTAATTCCGCGGCCCTTGCATTGCAGCGCCACTTCGATGACATTCGAGGTGCGCCCCGAATTCGAGTTGATCGTCAGCACGTCGCCGCGTTTCATCTTACTTTGGTCCAGCGCGAGTTCCACGCTACGCTTTTCGATCGAGAACGCCTCATCGGCCGTGCGCTCGACCGTGCGTTGGTCGATGGGATTGTCGAGTTTCATCTCGTAGGAGAACGGCGCGATGGCCATCAGCCCGCCCGCGCGGAAGTAGGATTCGTGACGCAGCATGTGCCCGGTATCCATCACGAGCCACGCGCCGCCTTGGGCGAGGCTGTTCGCCACCGCCGCAGCGGCCTTGCGGATCGCGCCCAGTTGGGTCGCGCGGATGGCGGTGAACGCGTTGTTTACGCTCTCAAAATACGACTCCAGATACACGGCTACCTGCCTTCCTGCTGGGTGCGCATCAGCACCCGGATGATGCCCAAGGCCGGCTCCGCGGCCTCAGGATAGTACTCGAAAACAACTGGTCCACGGCGAAGCGTCCGTTTCAGCGGCCCGGTGACCAGTTGACCGGCGCGAAATACGCCGCCTGTCATCACCAAAGGAATTGGCCTTCTGGCCGCACGCGCCCTACTGACCGTGTCGAGCACCAGTTCAGCCAAGGCCTTGCCCGCACGCCGGAACAACTCACGCGCGACGGAATCACCCTCGCGTGCCGCTTCAATCACCACGGGCACGCTCGCCGCGACCCGTGGGCCCGGCACGTGACCGCTTCGGTCACACAGGTTCAAAATACTCCACATATCCGGCACTGCATAGAAAGCGCATAGCCTTTCGAGCAACGAAGTGTGTGAGCCCTGCCCCTTCTCCGCACGCATGGCGGCGGCGATGGCCTCCTTGCCTATCCAGTATCCGCTGCCTTCATCGCCGAACTGTGGACCCAGTCCGCCGCAGACGACGCGCGCGCCGGTCCGCGATAGATAGCGGCAACTGGACCCCGTTCCCGCGACGAGCGAAACGCCCCAGCGCAGATCGAACAGCGCGAGGGCGATCTCCGCCTCGCAGGTATGCACGAAAGTGACCTTGCCGAAGACTTCGCGTATGAGCGACTCGACCAGGGACGCGTTCATCGGCGCCGCCAAGCCGACCAGCCGCACCTGTCCGCCCGCGCGCCGCGCCGCCTGGCGCAGGCGCTTCAAGCGGACTCGCGTGGACCTCGCATAGTCCCTAGGCTGGATGTACAACGCGCTCGAAGAGCCGCCCGTTTCCGCAGCGAGCACCCTCCCGGCCACGTCCGCCAACAACATGCGCGTCTTGGTACCTCCGCCCTCAAAGGCAAGCAGCAGATCATTCATGGGAGGCCACGCATCCTCGATGGTGGAATGAAGCGGTGGACGTAACGCCGCCCGCACCGTAAAACGCGCCGAATTGTAGGCTCCCGCCCGTGTTTTTTCAATGGCGGGGAGTAGCGAGAAGTCCTGTGGTGGCAGGTCTGAATCTCGTGCCTGGCAGCCAGTCACTCGTTCCAGGCGTTGGCGCTACGTTTGGGCGCGATTGCCTTGGACGACAAGTGTCCTTTCCAGGTCAAAAGAAGTATCATGGCGGCGAGTACCAGCCGGGGTCATCCTTCGAGCCCTGGGTATCGGGACTGAAGACTGCGCGTGAACATCGGTTGGCTTGCACGTCGTTCGCCCTCTTGGGTATTGCGCGGCGGGAGGAGAAGGTTTCACGATGAAGGAGACGATGACTTCGCGCGAGCGCATGCTCGCGGCGTTGAATCACGAGGAACCCGACCGCGTGCCGATTGATTTCGGCGGTTTCCAAACGGGCATCCATCGACTCCCCTACCTCGCGCTGCTCGAGCATCTGGGTATTCACGATGATGTGAAGATCCTGGATCCGGTTCAGCAGTTGGCCAAACCGTGCGAGGCCGTGTTGGAGCGCCTTCACGTGGACACGCGTTACCTCGTTGCGGGCGCCCCTGAGAGCTTCCAAGGGGGTATCGAACAGAACACCCGCGAAGGCCGGCGGTGGCATGATCTGCGCGACGAGTTCGGCGTGGTCTGGTCCATGCCGGATGACCAGCCTTTCTTCATGGACATCAGCCATCACCCTTTGGCAAACGCCGGGCTGCAAGATTTGGAGTCCTATCCGTTCCCGAACGGCGCGGACCCGACGCGTTTCCGCGGGTTACGGCAGCAAGCCCAGGAGATGCGCGACCGCACGCCTTACGCCATTTGCACGGGGATCGGCGGGGTGGTCTACGAGTATTGCTGGTACTTGCGCGGGCTCGAGCTATGGCTCACCGACATGCTGATGGAGCCAGAGTTTTGCGAGGCATTGCTCGACCGCATGTTGAAATTCTGGATGGATTATTACACCGCCTTCATGCGCGAGGTTGGCGATCTGGTGGACGTCATCATGATCGGAGACGATCTCGCTGGTCAGGCAGGACCACTCTTCGCCCCAAGCTTCTACCGGGCCGTGGTGAAGCCGCGCCAGAAGCAACTCGTGCAACACATCAAGTCACTCACGACGGCGCGCATCTGGTACCACACGTGCGGGTCGTGCGTGGCGTACATTCCCGATCTGATCGACAACGGCATCGATATCCTCAATCCCGTGCAGATCAGCGCGGCGGGGATGGACCCGGGCGAGCTGAAGAGCCGGCACGGCAGGCAATTGACCTTCTGGGGCGGAGGGATCGACGCGCAACATGTGCTGCCCGTGGCGCGGGTGGCCGAAGTGCGGGAACACGTCAGACGAAATGTCGAGGCCTTCATGCCCGGCGGTGGCTACGTGTTCAACAACTGCCACAACGTCCAGGCCGGCGTTCCCCCCGAGAATATCGTGGCGATGTTCGACGCCGCGTATGAGTTCGGGTTCTATCCGGCAAAGCACTGAAGACACAGGCGAGGGCGCCTGTGCCACACGCGCTTGCTATGCATTGGGGCATTCTTCCAATCTTTCAGCCGTTGATTCGCACTTCCGCTCCGGGCGTGAGGGCTGGCAGGCGAATGAGGGGTATTCACAGACCTAATACTCTATTGACAATCTATTCTGCGTGGGACATACTCGGAAGAAGGAGTGCCTACTACGATGTGATGCGGGGAACAGCCGGGTAGCCGCGCGGCGCCGAAGGTTGCTATCTGTGAATTCCGATAATTATTGAATAAAGAATTCGCGTGATCGTTCTATAAGACAAAAGGCATTAATCTCACGCGTAGTGCGCGAAGATGAGGGGTGTTTTGACCTGACCCGCATAACTCACTGGTGAGAAATCCAGGCTAACCACTTGGGAGTCCAGACATTGCGTACGATCCAGGGGAATGTCGTGCAAGAAGCGTTGGACCGGCACCGCAGGACGGGCGAGAACTTGGGCAAGTGCCTCATGGCCCAAGGTTGGCCCGATGAAGTCAGCGCGCTCCAGGAACTCGCATCCTCACTCGGTATTCGCTTCATAGACCTCTCTGAAGAAACCATCGACCGGACTGCCGCCGGGGAAATCCCATCCGAACTCATCAACAAGGCGCGCGTGATTCCGGTGGCCCTAGAAGGTGACCGCCTGGTTCTGGCCATGGCCAATCCGTTCGACTTCCAGACAGTCGAGCACATCGAAATCCTCACGGGAAAGCAGGTGGAACGCGCCATCTGCTCGGAGAGCGACATGGCGGCCGCCATGCAGACGTTCTACGGCCATTCCGTGGAGCGGATGATCAAGCACCTGGAAAAGCCCGGACATGAAGACGCGGCGGACAATACCCAAGTGGGGCACCTGCGCGAGATTGCCAGCGAGCCGACGGTGGTCAACCTGGTAAACCTGATTGTTGTGCGGGCGATTCGCGATCGCGCGAGCGATATTCACATCGAGCCGTTTGACAGCGTGGTGAAGGTGAAGTACCGGATCGACGGCATCCTGCACGAGATGCCGGCCCCTCCCAAGCACCTGCAGGACGCCATCATCTCGCGCGTGAAAATCATGGCCGACATGAACATCGCGGAGCGGTTCGTGCCCCAGGATGGCCACATCGAACTCAACTTCGAGGGGCGCGAGGTGGATGTCCGCGTGGCGACGGTTCCCACGATCTACGGCGAGTGCGTGGTCATGCGCCTGCTGGATAAGACATCGTTTCTGATGGGCATGGAAACCCTCGGATTTGACGAGGACCTGCTGCGGCGTTTCCAGCGCCTTTTGGAGTACCCGCATGGCATCGTGCTTGTCTGCGGGCCCACAGGGAGCGGCAAGACCAGCACGCTGTATGCCGCGCTGGCCACCATTTTTACGCCGGAGCGCAAGTTCATCACCATTGAGGACCCGGTGGAATACGAACTGGAGGGCGTGAATCAGATTCCGGTGCGGCCCAAGCGCGGATTGACGTTCGCCACGGGACTGCGTGCCATCGTCCGGCAGGATCCGGACGTTATCATGGTAGGCGAGATTCGCGACAGCGAGACGGCCGAAATCGCTATCCGGTCGGCGCTGACGGGGCACCTGGTGCTCAGTTCGTTGCACACCAACGACGCGCCCGAGTCCATGGCACGGCTGCTGGATATGGGAATTCAGCCTTACCTGATCGCCTCGGCAGTGCGGGGCGTGCTCGCGCAACGCCTTGTGCGCAAGGTGTGTACGGTGTGCCGGGAACGCGTCGAGCCCACCGAGTTGGTGATGGAGCATATCCGGAGGGAACTCGGCGAGGGCATCACGCCTACTCTTTATCAGGGAAAGGGTTGCAGCGAGTGCGGCGGCACAGGATTCCGCAGCCGCACCGCGATCAGCGAGTTGATGCTTGTGGACGAGATGATTCGCAAGTTCATCCTAGAGCGGGCTCCGGGATCGGAGGTCCGCAAATACGTGTCACCAAGGATGAGGACCATGCGGCAAGTCGGGTGGGAGAAGGTCGCCCAGGGCATCACGACACCTGACGAGGTCATCCGGGCCACATACTTGGGCGAGCAGTCCGAGGAGACGGGACTGGACGCGTGAGTCCGCGGAGGGCACTGAAAGTCATCGCTCGCGGTGCAGGAATGCGCGTTCACGATGGCACGCAAAGTATTACGTCACCATTTTGCCCTGTGAAACGTCATTTAAGCGGTAGTGTTTGCCTGCGGAGGCGGGCCGAGGGTGGAAGCACACACACACCTGACGCGCGCGAACGGCATTCACTGTTGTAGGTACTTCTCGGACAATTGCTTAGGGACCGGTATCCGGTACTGGCGCAGGGGACCGATGCCCACATACTCGTATAAAGTCCTGGGGCAAGAAAGCGCCCTCGTGGAGGGGACTATTGTTGCCGCGAATCGCCGAGAGGCGCTCCACCGTCTCATCGAACGCGGACAGCACCCTCTCGACTTGCAGGAGCAGGCGGAGCGGACGCCCCGGGCGGGTTTTTCGCTGCAACTGGGCGGCCGGGCCATCCGCCTGGCCACCTTTACGAGGCAGCTCGCCACGCTTTCGGCATCCGGGTCGCCGGTGATCAAGGGGTTGGCGGTCCTCGCGGAGCAATCACGCGATCCGAAGGCCAAACGCATTCTTGGCGAGGTCACGGAGGCGGTCCAGGGAGGCAGCACCTTTGCCGACGCCTTGGCGCAACACCCGGAAGTGTTTCCCCCGCTGCTCACGAGCATGGTGCGCGTCGGCGAGATGGGCGGTTCGCTGGACGAACAGTTGCAGCAGTTGTCCGACCTCTACGAAAAGGAAGAATCCCTGAAGGGGGAGGTTCAGGCGGCGCTGGCCTATCCCGCACTGGTGCTTGTGCTGGGAATCCTGTCTGCCATCATTCTGGTGATGTTCTTCATTCCACGGTTGGAGTCTATCTTTGAGACGGCGGGCGAGGCCCTGCCGACGCCGACCCGAATCCTTCTCGCCATCTCTCATTTCTCTACGGACCACACCGTGTTGCTGATCGTGATGTTCGCCGCGGCGGCGGTGGGCATTCGCGTGGCGTTGCGATCGCCCAAGGTCCGGCTCGCGTTCGACCGCTTCAAGTTGCGCGTGCCGTGGCTGGGCACACTGGTACGCAACCTCGAGATTGCGCGGTTCACCCGGCTGTTGGGCACCCTGACGCACGCGGGCATCTCCATTGTGGAGGCGCTGCGGATTGTCCAGCCGGTCCTCCAGAACCAGGCCATGGCGATCACCGTGCGCGAGATGACCTCGCGCATCAGCACGGGCGAGCGTCTGTCGGACCTGCTCAAGCAATCGGGGATCTTCACCCCCTTGTCGGTCCAGATGGTCGCGACCGGAGAAGAGACGGGGTATTTGGACCAGATGCTGGTCCGTCTGGCGGAGGCGTACGACCGCGAGACCGCCGCATCTACCAAAGTCATGATGAGCCTGCTGGCGCCGGCCCTCATTCTATTTGTGGCCGCGATTGTAGGCTTCATTCTGGTTTCCATGATATTGCCCATTTTCCAACTGAGTACGGTAATGCGATAGGAGCGGAACGTATGCGAAAGGACCTGAGACGCAGGCAAGAGGGATTCACGCTGATCGAATTGATGGTTGTGTTGATCATCCTTGCCCTGCTCGTCACCGTAATCGTGCCTAATGTGGTCGGGAAATCAGATGACGCCAAGCAGACCAAGGCGAGAGCGGACGTGGCGAGCATCGAAGCACTCCTGGACCAATACTACCTGGACATGGGCCAGTACCCCACGACCGACCAGGGTCTGGACGCCTTGTATCGCGCGCCGAGTGAGGACGAGGAGAAATGGAAGGGCCCGTATTCGAAGAAGCCGATTCCACCGGACCCGTGGGGCGAGCCGTACGGCTATGAAAGCCCCGGCACGCACACCTCGCAGCCGTACGAGGTCTGGTCATACGGGAGAGACAAGCAGGAAGGCGGCGAAGGCTACGACGTCGACATCACGAGTTGGGTCGAAGAGGACAATGAAGTCTAGTGGATTCACATATGCCCGATGCGCTGAAGCGGATTTAGCAGCGACCCGGCCGCGACACGGTTTCACCCTGTTGGAGTTGATGGTCGTGCTGATCATCATCACGCTTCTATCCACCATGGTGGTCCCGTCGGCCGTGAGCGCCCTTCGCCGCAATACGGTGCGTACGGAAGGCGAGAAGCTGACGGAACTCCTGCGCTTCGCATCGGTATCCGCTATTTCGCGGCACAAGCCGGTGCAGGTGAACATCGATTCGCGAAGGCACCTGTGCTGGGTTTCGCTGTCGGACGCGGCGCTGCCGTGGGTGGAAGAACGCCAGGAGGCGCGCACTCAAACGCTGGCCACGCTGCCGCTTCGGAAGGATATGCAGGTTACGGTCACGTTTGGCGAGGGGAACCCGCCGGCGGGCGAGACGTCCGAGGGCTGGCAGGTGATCACGTTTCGCAGCGATGGACGCGCGGACAATACCGTTCTTGCGTTGACGGACCCGGGCGGCGACATATACACGGTTGAGGTCTTTGGTGCATCCGGCGAGGTTATCGTGCATGAAAACGAAACGTAGCAAGCGCCTCCGTGAGGGGTTCTCGCTGACGGAGCTTGTCGCGGCCATGACCATCTTTTCGGTGGGGGTCATGGCGTGCGTCGAGCTGTATAGCGTTTCGCTGCGTTCGGCGTCGGATTCGTTGGATTATACGCAGGCCGTCTTTCTCGCGCAGCGGATCCTGGAGGATACGTTGGCGGAGGGGGCCCTCACGGCGTCGATCGACAGCGGCGACTTCGGAGAAGCCTATCCCCGGCACTCCTATGAGATGGAGATCGAGGACGCGGATCAGGACGGCCTGATGCTGGTTCACGTTACGGTGATGTGGACCGCCCGCAATGTGGAAAAGCAGTACGAGCTGACAACACTTTATGCCGACCGGGAAGTGTTGGAGGCCAGCCTATGAAGATGCGGCAGGGATTCACGCTGGTGGAACTGCTGGTCGCGACGACCATGCTGGTGCTGCTTACAACGGGTGGATTCGCGGTGCTGAACGCGGGCATGCGCGCCGGGGAAAAGTCGAAGCGCTACAACGCCATGGCGGCACGCGGCCAGGCCGCGCTCCAATCCATGGCCAACGATATTCGCGCGGCGATCCTTTCGGAGGAGTATTTCCTGGTCTCGCTGGATGAACAGTATGAGGGTCTCGATTCGGACACGATTGATTTCGTGACGGCCAAGCTGCCGCGATTCACCGAGGAAGATAGTGCGCCGGTGGGCCGGTGCGAAGTGGGTTATTACATCGAAAACGACCCGGATACGGATTACGCGTGGCTGCTGCGCCGCGAGGATCCGAGTATGGACGAGGACCCGCTCGAGGGAGGCGCGGTGACGCTGGCCGGCCCTTACGTGGCAGCGTTGAATCTCGAATTCTACGACGGACTGTACTGGCAATCGGGTTGGGATGATGAAGAAGAGCTTCCCGTAGCGGTGTATATCCAGATTACCGTGGTGGATGAAGATGAGATCGAGAACCCGCTCGTACTCGAAACGACGGTCCCGGTCATGGGCAGTCAGTAACATGCGACGCAACGATGGCATAGCACTGATCTTCGTGCTCTGGGTGATGGTGCTATTGTCCGGAATCGCCCTCGAGATGGCGTTCCGGGGCCACCTCCGCGTGCAGGAGACTGCCGCGACCGCACAGACTACGAAGGCCTTCTTCCTGGCGCGGGCGGGTGTGGAGAAGAGTATTGCGGATCTGGCCAATGAGGCGGGGACGGTCGAAGAGCAGCAACTGCTGCGCGATGACGCGGAATCGGTCGATGTAAACGCGACCCTCGGAGAAGGCACGTATACCCTCTACGCAGGCATGGATGAGGATGGAGCGCCCGTCTATGGGATGGAAGATGAGTCGTCGAAACTCAATATCAATGTCGTGGAGGCGACGGTCCTGGACAAGTTGCCGGAAATGGAGAGCGGCCTGGCCGAGGCTATCGTGGCCATTCGGGGTCAGGAGCCTTTCCGCGATCTGAAGGACCTGCTTCAGATCGAGGGCATTGACGCGATTACGCTGTATGGAGAAGACCAGAATGAAAACGGTCTTCTCGATGCCAACGAGAATGATGGCGACCAGAGCTGGCCCCCGGATAACGCGGATGGGTGGCTGGACGGTGGCCTGTCGCGTTACCTGACCACGTGGTCCGCTTCGCTCGATCTGTCGGCGGAGGGGAATGCGCGAGTCGATCTGACGCAGGATGACGCGGAAACCATCACGCAGGAGATCAAGGACGTCTCGCAGCAGCAGGCGGACTCCATCGTTGCCCGTCGTGAGAGCGGCGGGTTCTCGAGTGTGCTCGATCTGCTCGAGGTGGAACTCGTCGAGATGACACAGGAACAACCGCAGGAAGGCGACCGGAGACGGGAGAAGCAGGAACAGCCCGCTCCTCAGGAGAACGAGAAGCCTTCCCAAGGGAAGAAGGACGAGAAGAAGGACGAAAAGAAAGACGAGCAAAAGGCATCGTCGGGCAAGGGCAATGCGAAGGAAGGCGGCAAGGAAGAGAAGCCTGGTCAAAATGCTGAAGGGGAAGAGCCCAAGGATTCCGAGAAGTCCAAGGAGCAGCCCAAGGCGGTAGCCAAGGGCACGGGGCAAAAGGCCTTTGATGAGAGCGCCGTGCGCAAGATTGCCGACCTGGCGACGATCAGCAAAGAGGACGTACGCAAAGGGCTGATCAACATCAATACGGCGCCGTATGAGGTGCTCGCGTGCCTGCCGGGCATGGACGAGACCTTGGCGGAGGCCATCGTGCGCGAGCGGGACACGCGGGCAGGCGGGTTCACGACGGTCATTGATCTGCTGGACGTGAACGGCATGTCGGTAGACAAATTGAAGCAGTGCTACGAAATGATGACGGCGCGTTCCGACGTGTTCAAGGTGCGCTCGTACGGCGTGATCGACGGCGGAGCGGTTTGTGTGGGCGTGGGAGCTGTGATCGATCGTTCAGATGAAACGATCCACGTTCTCCACTGGCAAGAGTATGAGTAGTCCGATGGAAATTCGACTAAGGGGGAGACGTTAAGCGTGCCGCTAACGCAGAAGCTGAGACAGTTCGCCCGGAGGTCAGCGGCTCAACTGCTATCCGGCGAGGCGGGGCCACCGAAGAGCGGGCGCGTCCTGGTCGTGGAGCAGACGCATGCCGGCGGGTGGAGGATCCTGGACGCGGAAGTGGGCGATGCCATCACCATTCTGAATGCGCGCACCATTGGGGGTGAAAACCAGCAGGACGCGGCGGCGGTGCTTGCCGAGTCGAACGGGGCGGCGGTCACGCTCATCCCCGATTCACGCAAGGCGGTGTGCCGGCTGATTGAGATTGCCAATGCGTCGCCGGATCAGATCGAACAAATGGTGGCCCTCCGGCTGGAGGTGGAGCTTCCCTACCCGGCGGCGGAGAGCGTGTGGGTGTGCGAGCCGTGTCTCAACGGCCGCAACGCGTCGCGCGCGCTGTTGCTTGCCGCGCCCACGAAAGAGATCGCGCAGGCGGAGCGGGCGCTGGGATTGCCGGAGCGGCGAAGCGTAGGCATCGAATTCGCGCCTGCGGGACTGGTGGAATTGGCCCTGGCGGCCAATCCGGCCGAAGGGACCGTGGCCGTGGCCAGGATAGACAACGGTGAAGCCGTGCTCTCCCTGGCGTACGGGGGCACGTTGGCCTATTCGCGGCACATCCGAATGGAGACCGGCGAGGGCGAAGAGGATGGCGCGCGCGACACGTGGATCCGGCATTTCGCACGCGAGGTGAAACAGTCGCTCTACGACTACCTGCTGCGGACCGGAAACGCGGCGCCCGAGTGCGTCTATCTCGTAGGAAAACCGGCCGTACAGGCCGCGCTCCTGGAAGCCCTTGCGCAGCAGTTGGACACGCCGGTGCGAAGCATCGCCCCGTCCGGATTGGTGCGTATGGCCCAACCGGAGCTGACGGAGGCCGAGCTGATCGCCAGTTATCCGGTGTGTCTGGGGACACTGCTCGCCACGCGGAAGCGGTGGCGGGGAGAACGGTCCGTGTCGCCCGCGTTCCGCAAGGAACGGCGCGGGATTCGCGTAGCCGAGTGGCGCACCCGGGTAGGGACGCTGGCGGTGCTCAACGTGCTGCTCCTTGTAGCGCTGGGGGCCTCCGTTTTTGGGGTGCGCGCCGTTCAGCAGCATGCTGACGAACGCCTCATGCAGGAGAGCCGGCCATTGCTCGGGGGCTTGGAGGGACTTCAGGAGGAGCTGCAGATTCTGCAGTTTGAGAAGAAGGGAAACCGGTCCATCGTGGACGTCATGGCGGCGCTGGCTGACGCGCTGCCGCCCGAAATCCAGGTGGAGTCCCTGTCGATCGATCCCAAGGGAAAGGTCACGTTTTTTGGCAAGGCCGATTCCGTCGATGTGGCGTCCGAGAAGGTAATCGCCGCGTTGAAGGCATCCAAAGCATTCGTCAACCCGCAGTTCAACGGTGCGACACGCGAGAAAGAGAAGTTCACCTTTCAAATCACGTGTGAACTTGCCAACGGGGGCAGAGGGTCGAGTTAAGTGAAGATTGAAGGGCGCGATAAGAAAGCACTGACCTACGGAGGCGCGGCCGTTCTCGCGATCCTGATCGTGGGGTACGGAGTGATTCCAATGGTGCGGAGTTGGTCGTCATCGGGATCGTCCCGGACGTCTGATGAGGCGTATGTGGAATCGTTACGCGAAAGCGTGCGCTCGCAGGAAGCCACACTGGAACAGCGTAACGCCCTCGTCCTTCACATGGGGTCGCTGTTTGGACCCCTGGCCGCCCCGAAGGCCCAGGATGAGAAAAAGCCGCCGGAGACTCCGCCTTCCGCGGCGGGCGGCCCTCCGCCGCAGGCAGCCGGCGCGCCGCAAGAAGCGCCGAAGCCCAGCCCGGACGGGAAACCCGCACCGGAGGCGGCAGCCACGCCGAAGGCCGAGGGTGCGGACAAGCCCGCGCCGCCCAAAGCGGTCAAGGCGGAACCGGACAAACCCGAGCCCGGCAAGCCCGAGCCACCGAAAGAAGGAGCGCCCAAGGACGAAGCCCCGAAACCGGAGGGACCCAAGGAGCAGGCTCCGAAAGCGGCGGCGCCGGGGAGCAATACGCTGGCGGGCTATGTCGAGCAAAACGCAAAGAAGGCGGGCGCGACGATCAAACGCATCACCCCGAAGAAGGATGCCGCGGCGTTTCGCAATCCCAAACGATTCCATCCCGTAACGCTCCAGGTGAGTCTCGAGTGCTCGATCCAGAACTTGGTCGAGATGCTGAAGGCGTTAGAAAAGGGAGAGCGCTTCGTGAAGGTGGACCAGCTTCAACTGAAGAGGGACCTGGCGGGTGGCGACAAGATCGAGGTGACCATGGACCTCCATTCGTACGAGGCGGTGGCCTCATGAACGCGCATGTCCAAACCGTGCTGACGGCATTACGTAAACGCAGGCCCGAGGAATACCTTCTGGTGTTCGCGGCGATCCTGATCCTACTCGTTCTCACGCAGGGGGTCCGGTGCGGCGCCACCCTCGTGGGCACGAGCGGACTGTTGCGGTCGCTCGAGGCGATCAACGCGCCGCCCGCACGAGCGATCGATGAAAAGGCCGCCACGAAGTACGAGGTCATCCTGAGCAAGGGCATTCTCGGGCGCGTCGTGAAGGATGCGGGCGCGCAACAGTTAAGGGTCTTCGGGATACTCGGCAAGACCGTGTTGATGGGATCTTCGCCCGAGAACATCAAGCCATACGAACTCGATGCGGAAGTTGACGGCGGCGAGAAGCTGGTGAAGATAGAAAACGCCAGCGTCATTCTGGAAAAGGATGGCAAGCAACGGACGCTCGAGGTGTTTCCGAAGGAAGGAAGCCCCGCGCCTGACCAGGGCAAAGGGCCGGGCCCAGAAGGTATGAAGCCCGGCGATATGAAGCCGCCGGATGGAAGCGGAATCAAGGAGGGCGGGCCGCCTTCGCAGGGAGCGCCGCCTTCGCCCCCACCCTCTCCCCCACCGCCTGGATAGCGAACAGCGCACCGCGGTGAAGAAGGAGCCTAACCCGACACGCGCCCCTTAGCAGGAAGGAGCTTTCAGGTGAAGAACGTTGTACGCATGGTCCACAGGGTTTATTTGGTTTCGGCGGCCGTTTTGATGTTTCTGTTTCTGAACGGAATCGTGCTTGGACAGGCGCCGCCTGAAGCGCCACCCGCTGACCCGCCGATCGTGACGCCGCCCGGCAGCGAAACCCCGGCGGAGGGCGCACCCGCGCCGGCAGGAGAAGCTCCGGCGCCGGACGAACCCGCTGATGGCGTGGCGGTCAATTTGAACAATGTCGATATTGACCACGTCGTGAAGTTCCTGACGGAAATCACCGGGAAGCCCGTCGTCAAACAGAAAGACGTTTCGGTGAAGATCTCCGTGTTCAGCCCCGGCAAGATCGATAAGAAGCGGGCGTTGTCTTTGATCAGCGATGCGCTGATCCTGGAGAAGATCGCGGTCGTGGAGGATAAGGACACGATCAAGCTCGTCCCCGCGGAGATGCTGCCGGAGATGGTGGTGGATATCGCGCCGCAGGAAGCGGAGGGCATTTCGGGAGGCATCACGAAGCTTGTCATCCCGGTGAAGTTTGTGGACGTGGCGGAACTCGAGAAGACCATCAAGCCCCTCATCAGCAAGGTCGGGACCCTTGTAGCGCATGGCCCGTCCAAGAAGATCATCGTGACCGATACGGCGAGCCGCGTGCTCGCGATCAAAGACATCGTAGAGCAGTTGGACGTGCTCGACGCGGAGCAGCGCCAGGTACAGGTCTTCGAGCTGGAACATGCCGACCCCGAAGAGCTGGCGCCGATTCTCAAATCCGTCCTCACGGTTCTGGCGAGCGAGCGTGCGGCCAAGAGCCGCGAAGGGCAGCAGGGGCAGCAGCAGCAACAGCAGCAGCCGCCGCAGCCCGGGCAGAAGCAGCAGCAACCCGGCGGAGAAGTGTTGGACGTGGTGGCCTACAAGTCCGCTAATTGGCTCGTGGTTGTGGCGCCGAGCGAAATCCTGGCCGCGGCGGTCCCGTTGGTCAAGGAGTTCGACCGGGAGAAACCTAAGGAACTTTCCCTCCACGTCATTCCCATTCGCTATGCGGACGCCGGGCGGGTGGCCGACGAGCTTTCGCAACTGTTTCAGAAGCGGCCGGATAAGCGCGTCAAAGACACGGTGGAAATCTCGGCAAATGCACGTTCCAGCTCGCTCATCGTGCTTTGCTCGGAAGAAAACTACGCACTGCTGGTCGATCTTGTCGCGGAGCTGGACACGGAGGAATCCGTGCAGATGACCACGCAATCGTTCGAGCTGCAATACGCGGACGCGGACGACGTGGCGGAGCAGATGAACGATCTGTATACGGGTATGGAAGATGAGGGGTATCGCGGGTGGTACTCCTACTATCGTTCCGGCCGGGAAGAAGCCAAGACGCGCTTCGTGCCGGAGCGGCGAACGAACTCCCTCATCGTCATCGCGCGGCCGACCGAGATCCCGAAAATATCCGAATTGATCACGAAACTGGATTGCCCAATCGACGTGGAGCAGGTCTCCCCGCGGATATTCCATCTCAAGTATGTTGACGCGACCGAAGTGACGGATGTGCTGAACAGCGTCTTCGGATCCGATGAATCGTCGAAGAGCGGCGGATACTACGATTATTGGTCGGGCATCTACTCGAAGGAGGAAGAGGGTGTCGGACGCTTGTACGGCAAAGTGAAGTTCGTGCCTGAAACGACGACCAACTCCATCATCGTCACTACGAACAACAACGAGAATTTCAAGATCATCGAAGGGTTCATTCAGGACTTGGACCGGATCAGTCCCGAGGCGGCGAACACGATGGTGGTGAATCTGCAATTCGCGAAGGCGAAGGAACTGGCCGATCAACTCAATACCCTGTTTGCGGCCGAAGGCGCCCGCATGACGCCTCAGCAACGGCAGCAAGCCCAGGAGGGCGAAGAGCAGGAAGAGGAAAGCGGGGGCTATTATTCCTGGCTCTTTGGCACCTCGAAGAAGAAGGAAGACAAGCGCGCCATCAGCAACCTGATCGGGCAGGTGCGGGTAGTGCCGGATATCCGCACCAATTCGCTGACGATCACCACGGCCGTGCAGAACTTCCCCTTGTTGAAGGAGCTGATCGATAAGCTCGATGTCGCTTCGCCGAAGGTGCTGGTACGTGTCCGGCTGATTGAGGTCACGGCGACGAAGTCATCGCGGGTGGGCGTACGGTACAGTTCCGATCCGTCCGTGTTTGAGACGGATGATTTCGACAATGGTTTGGAGTCGACTTTTGGCGTGACTTGGGCGGATGTGTATGACAACGGTACGATCAACGCCGACGCGGGCATCGATATTGGCCTGCTGGTGCAATTCCTGCGGCGGACGGCGGACGCCCGGATCTTGTCGGAGCCGACGCTGGTGATGAACAACAATGAGCCCGCGGACATCTTCGTGGGTTCGCGCATACCTTTCATCACAAACAGTCAGACCACCGCGGAAGGTGGCGTCGTGCAATCCTTCGAGTACAAGGATGCGGGCACGACGATGAAGATTACGCCCAACATCAATGAACTCGACAAGGTTGAGATGAAAGTGGAATTGGAATCCTCGCAGATTCGGCCCGGGGAAGTGCTCTTCGGCGGCTTCATCCTGGACACGCGCCTGTTCAACACGCAGTTGGCGGTCGAAAGCGGCGATACGATCGTCGTGGGCGGCATCATGAGAGACAGCGAGTCGGATGCGAAACGCGGGTTTCCGATCCTCGGACGCATTCCGATTGTGAATCTGGTCACGCGCAAGAAGGACACCAAGTACGAGACGACGGAACTGATCGCGTTTATCACACCCATCGTGCTGCGGGACACGGAAGCGGAGGCGGCGGCGACCAAGGATGCCGCGGAACGTGTC
This sequence comes from Candidatus Hydrogenedentota bacterium, assembly GCA_020849535.1. Classification (GTDB taxonomy): domain Bacteria; phylum Hydrogenedentota; class Hydrogenedentia; order Hydrogenedentales; family SLHB01; genus JAHDWY01. Next base: position 11,665 of record JADLGB010000167.1, on the reverse strand, counting down.
GAGAATATCCAAGAATGGCGTCCATACACCGATGGTCTTCAGAAGAGCGAGGAAAAGCCCAAGACTTGGAAGAAGCGCCTTGGCATCTCAGAGCGGAGAAAATCGGATCCTGCTCCGAGTCCGAACTAGAAGTACCAGGCGAGTTCGGCTTGGAGGTAGTCGTCATTGCGGAGGGAGTAGGCGGGATCCGTCTCCGGAAAGTGCAGGAACGCGCGTGCCTCAACATTGAGCCGCCAATTGCTGCCCAGGCGGCGGCTCAGTTCGAGCGAGGCGAAGGTGGCGCCCGATTGCGGGTCCACAATGGCGCCCGCGAGTAGTTCCGTCGTTTGGGTGTCGTTGAAACCGACGCGCACGCCGAGGAAAACGTCATTTTCGAAGGGTAGGGGTGCGTCATCACCGCGGCTATCGTAGAGATATTCCGCGAGAATGCCCACGTCGGCGGCGGTCCCGAATACACCAGTGAATGTGTACTCGAATCCCGCCGTCACCGCGGCGAAACTCTCTGCTTGTCCGCTTCGATGGATAGCCTCCAGTTTCCACAGCCAGGGACCTTTGGTGAGCTGCACGTCGAGGCCGGTCTGTTGGATCTGATCGTAATAGGGGACGAGCTTCAGAAAGTCGGAGCCGCCCAGCCTCAGTTTCAGTTGGGGTTCGCGGCCGGTCCCTGAGAAGTGGGAAAGGCCGATATCCCAGTCACCGACGCTGCGCGACCAGCGGAGCGCCCAGTCCAAGTGGTGGTCTTCGGCGCTGGATTCATACTCAGGATCGTCGGTGTCCACCGAAAGCGGAGCGCGCAAACGGCCGCGTGCTCCCGGAAAGGTGCGTTCGCGAAAGAATGGCAAGATGAAGAGTTCGAGCGTCCCCCATTCTCCAATCAGGGCGAGATCCATCATGGGCTGGCCGAGTTTGTCTTCGCCGTCGAGGTTTTCCACGAGGTCGGTCTGATTGATGATGTCGACGAGATGCTGCGATTCCGTAACCCCCCAGAACACCGTGCGAATGCCTAGCCGGAGTTCCCATCGTTCGGCGACCTTCTGCCAATACAATTCGCGGACGTCGGCGTGGGTGCGTTCTGGATCGTGTTGGTCCAACCGCAGGAAGGGATTGAAGACCAGGCTCTGGCCGCGCTCTTCCCATTCGTGGTGGAATTCCGGATCGAGACTGAGGGAAAGGTTGCCCGCGTGTTGCTCGCCGTGAAGGGGCTCGGAGGGAAACAGACGCAACTCCCCCGCGATGTTGCCAGACCACTCGCCTCCCTGCGCCGCGGCACAGAAGAGTACGAGAAGAAGCGAATATCGAAGTGGGAACTTCACAGCCCTATTTCACACTGGCGAGGCTGCTCTGGTCAAAATCGCGGCTGGTGAAACCCTTTCGGAACAGGGTGTTGGTCCAGAGCATTTGCGTGCTTTTGCCGGTCTGGTGATTGATCATGTTCAGTTCTCCGGCGCGCCAGTACTTGTCGAGGTAGAGTTGATAGCCCTTGACGGAGAGCGTCTTGAGGAGCGCATCCTTGCGGTCGTAGAAGTCCACCTTCTGGATGCGGTACTCGCCTTGGTCGATCCATACGATTTGCCGGGTGTACCCTGAATCCGGGTCGACCGGCACGCGCTCGATCACAAAGCAAGGCAAACCGTCAAGCGCCTCGTCGCGCAGGTGTTTGTACGTGTGCTTTTCCACTTCCTGCGAGCTGAGGTCTTCGTAGGCGAACTCACTGCCTACGAACGGGCCCGACTTGTTGCTCGACGAGATTCGTTTCACGCGTTTCAGGGCTGGGAGATAGAGCCACTGATCGTCGGCTTCGGCCTTGTGCGTATGGGTGAGCAGGGCCGTGCCCTTGATATCGCTGGGCCGGTCGAAGACCACAAGGGACTTGTCACCGTCGTCTTCCTGTTCCAGGTACCGTATGCGCAATTCCCGGGTCGATTCGTCGCCTTGGCGGTTGCGAAGGACCATCGTCGCCGTGGTTTCGTAGTCTCCCCATCCCGTATCACGCAGGGTCGACTCCGTCGCGATGGCGAGGCCCTTCTCTTCGGGCGTTTCAGCCGCGCACATGAACGCGAGCAGCAGACTCAGCAACATGCCGGACGCTGCGCGCGTTTGGGTTGAGTATCCACCTCTCAATGCCGTCATGACTCTTTACCTCCGCGGGATACAATCGTTCTGTCGAACGCGACCAAGAGACACGGAAGCATCATCAACTCGACCGCAAGGGCCAGGAGAATCACCAAGGTGCTGAGCCGTCCCATGGCAGCGTTGACTTCGAAGGAAGACAGCGAGAGGACCATGAAACCTCCCGCGAGAATGGCCGAGGTGGCGATCACCACGTTGCCCACCGACGAAAAGCTGTATCGGACGGCCTCTTCGGGGGCAAGGCCGTGCTGTCGGCGCGCGAGCTGGTACTTGGATAGGAAATGGATGGTGTCATCGACGACGATGCCGAGGGTGACGGCCATGACCGCGGAAAGGCCCAGTCCGACGCGACCGACAAGCAAGCCCCAAATGCCGAAGGCCACCGCGGCAGGGACGAGGTTTGGGATCAGACTCAGCAGGCCGATCTTCACGCTGCGCAGGAACAGGATAAGTATGGCGGAGATGAGGACGAGTTCGACAGTCATTCCGGCGAGCATGTGGCGCGTGTCGCGCCAGGCGATCCGCGAGAACAGGACGCTCGGCCCCATGCCGTGCGAGAACATGCACGGGGGCGCGTTCTTCGCAAGCCACTGCTCGCCGTTGTCGGCGGTCTGGCCGACTTCGTTCGCGGTGACACCGCCCACGGTCACGATGAAGCGGGTGGCGGACTCGCGCACATCGATGCGGTCGTTCAGATCGAGCCCGAACGGGAGCGACATCTGGTACAGGAGGAGATACTGCGCGGCCAGCTCGCGGCTGTCTGGCACGCGGTACATCTCCGGATCGTCGCCGTGCATGTTCATGTTGATGCGTTTCATGACGTCGCTGAAGCTGCTCACGTGAATCACGTTGGGTTGCGCGCGGAACCACTGGGCGAACTCGTCCAGCGTATGAAGGTACGCCGGGGAGGCGATGCCGCCGTCCTCGCCGGAGCCAAGCGCGAATTCGATGGGATACATGCCGGTCAGGTTCGCGGTTGTGAATTCGATGTCCTGTCTGAATCCGTTGGACTCGTCGAAGTACATCGTGTAGTGGTCGTTCAGCTCATTGAGAGGAATCGCCGCGGCCAGGGCGGCGATTGCCGCCATGCTGGCGGGGAGCAGCCAGCGGCGTCTTCGCAGGACGTGCTCCGCCACCCATTCCATCAGTGCGAGGGGCGGACGGCTCCGCGGTTGGACGCGCATGGGCAAAACGCAGATGAGGGCTGGTAGAAACAGGATCGAGTAGAGATAGGCTGCCGCGATGCCCAGTGCACACATGTTGCCCAAGTCGCGGAAGGGCGGCGATTCGGAGAAGTTGATCGTGACAAACCCGATGAACGTGGTGAGGCTCGTCAGGAAGACTGGGAAGGTGTTGCTGTGCAAACTCCCGATCAGCGCGTCTGACTTGCTGAGCCCACGCCGCATTTCATCGCGAAGCGCCATGAGAATGTGCACGCTGTCAGCGATGGCAAGCGTCATGATGATGGTCGGGGCCGAGGCGGATGTGGCGGTGATGTCGAAGCCGAGCCAGCCGGCCAGGCCCATTGAGGTGGAAACGGAGAGTGCGACGACGGACACTGCCGCGAAGGTGGCAGATATCGAGCGCAGGAAGATGAAGAGGACCACAACGATGCCGGCGTACATCAGCGGGACCAGGGTGGTGATGTCATTCTCGGCGGCCTCGCGGAACGCATTGTTGAGCATCAGGGAACCCGTAAGGCGGATGGAGATGCCGGGATGTTCCGCCTCGATGCGACTGGCGAGGGTGCGGGCGGCCAGGGCCGCTTCGGTGCCTTCCACTCGGGCGACGTCCGGGAGTTGATAGGTGACGATCACTCCGGCGACATGCGCGTTGGGCGAAAGCAGCGAATGGAGGATTTCATCCTGTGACAGGGCGACCCGCTTCACGCGCTCCAGTTCTTCCTGCGACATACTTCCCGGATTACTGACAAGGTCTTCGACGACGAGTTCATCGCCGTCGGCGTGGCTGTAGGGATAGTTGGTCAAGGAGTCGACCCGGCGCGCGTAGGGAAGCCTCCAAGCCTCTTGAGTCAAGTGGCCGATGGCATCGAGCACGCCGGGGATAAACACTTCGCCTCCGTCGGGGGCGACTGCGAAGACAATGTATTCGTTCTTGGTGAACGTGTTCTGCAGCTTGGTGTAAGCAACCAACTCGAGGTCATTGGGTCTGAAGAACACGCGATAGTCGTCGTTCACCTTGAGGAACATCGCTCCGTATGAGGCGGTAATCCAGACGGCTACCATCAGCGCCACGATCGGCCACCGATGCCTGACGATTCCGCGCGCGTAAGTCTCGACCCAGTCTTCGTAGCGGTTCATTCCGCAGTCTCCAGGGAGTCCAAGCGCCGGCGCAAGGCCGCATAGTCGATCTTGGAGTTGTGCCGTCTATCCACGGGAATCCTGGGGCAGAGCTTGACGGAATCGATGTGGGCCCAGGAGAGTCTCCGCCTCACTTCGGCGCCGCTGATGCGACGCGTGGCGGGGGCGGGTTCCATCACGAGGGTCCGCATTCCACGGATGGAAACGAGTGCGGCGCGGCGAATACCCGGCATAAGCAGAGCCGAACTCTCCACTGCGAACGGATAGAGCTTGCCGCGGGAGTCGGAGTGCACGGCTTCACAGCGTCCCAACAGCCACAGACGCCCACTAAGATCGAGATAACCCGCATCGCCGGTTCGATGCCACTTCTTTCCGCCGACAACGAATTTCGACTCCCGGTCGCCGCGGCCATCTACATATCCTTTGATGACATGGTCGCCGCTTACGACGATTTCGCCGGGTTCACCCGCGGGGAGCGTTGCGTTCTCAAACGTGCTTGCGGTGTAGGGTCCCACGGGCGTCCCCCACTGGTCCCGCATGATGCGCAACTCAATGCCCGGGACAGGCAGTCCCGCCAGAAGACCTCGGCCACGGCTCATCCCCGAGAGATCCTCCGCGCCGATATCCGCAGCCGAGATCTCGGCGATGGGCTCGGCTTCGGTGGAGCCGTATATCGCGGTGATTTCTGCCGTAGGTGCGGCGACGCGGAGCTTCCTCAGCAGCGAAGGGAAGACCGGAGCGCCGCCGCAGAAGATCTTGGCCAGCCCCGGAAGAGGGCGGCCCGTCTCGATGCACGCGTCGGCGAGCGCATCCAGAAAGGCGGGGGCCGCGGTGGCGCTGGATGGATTGTGGTGCGCGATTTGTGCCAAGAGCGCCTCGGCATGGATGACCCCAGGCCGCCGCAAGTCCATTTTCGGGATGATGGTCGCGGCGCCCGCGGCCAGATTGGTCAGTACGACTATCGGAAGGGTGCAAAGATTCATGTCGCCCGTGTGCATACCCATCGTGGCTTGCAGGACGCGATGTTGTGCGAGCAGAACGCCGTGAGAACGCACGACCATCTTGGGCTGGCCCGTGCTCCCGCTGGTGAAGGTAAACAGGGCCGGCGTTTCTTTGCTGACTGGATGGATGTCCGCGTGCTCGGGCAACATTGCGGACTTACTTAAGGGAATCGTCCCTGGGACTGCAAAGGTGGTAGAGAACTTACACGGTATCCGGCGCACGGCGGGGGATAGGAGGCCGAGGAGGTGCGCCTTGGGAGGACAGATGATGGCCTTGGGCGAACACAGCGCGCAGCAGCGTTGGATGTGCACTCTTCCCGCGGAGGGATCGAGAAAGGTGGCAACCGCTCCCAGCCGGAACAGGGCCAACAGGATCACGTAGAGTTCGAGCGACACGGGACAAAAGACGAGCATGGCATCGCCTGGCCCGATGCCATGGTGGTGGAAGAGTGCGGCCATTCGCTTCGTGGCGGCATCCAACTCCGCGAAGTCCGTAACACGGGGCGCGCCCCGGCTGGTATCGATTAAGGCAATGCCGTGCGGAAGGTCCTCGGCCATGCGTTTCAGGAGTTCGATAACGTTCATGACGGCAGTTCCTTCCCGAAGAGAGTGTATCTCCGAATAGGCCGCGCCGTCCGTTTCGAGAGCGTGAGCGAGGCATTGTCCACGTGCATCAACGCATGGATGGAGCGGTGATAGCCTAAGTGCTGCGCGCCAATCGTCTCGCAGCGTCGCAGCAGCACGGCGCCAAGGCCCGCGTACACCGGTTCCGGACGTCGGACCAGTGTCTTGATGATGAGCGTATCGACTTGCTTGCCACGTTGCGCCTGCAAGTAGTTGGGAATGCCGAGCACAAAGCCCACCAATTGGCCTTCTCGCTCAGCCAACAGGAACGTATCCGGCTGGAGCATGGAAAGGACAGGCGCGTAAAGTGCGCGGAACTCGGCCTCGGATATCGGCGAAAAGAGAATGTTCTGGCGGAAGATAACCAGGCTGGCTTGATGGATAGCTTGCAGTTCATCTTCCAAGCGTGTGGGATCCAGCGGGCGGATGATCACACCCGACTTTTCGAGCCGCCGCTCGGCCTCATCGGCCTGGGGATAGGCCGCCATGGGCCCGGGACGCAGCGCGGAGACGTATTCCGCGAACGGTCCAAAACCAGCCGCCACGAATTGCAGCGGATACTCCGGAGGATTTGTGGGTTCGAGGAAGAAAGGCGGCGAGTTCCCGGGGTCCGTGACAAAACGGTAAGACCTCCACGTCGAGCCATCCAGGGGGCCCACCGCATAGTCGCATTTGCATGCCGCAAGGCGAAGGGAAGCATCCTGCAATAGCGCGGCGGCGCTGGCATCATCGCAAGCCGCATAGTGGCCGATGGCTCCGAGCCTGCGGGAGCCGTGCGCCGGTGCGTTGCGCCACCAGAGCGAGCAGCGAGCACGAAGTCTGTCTTGCCTGTCGATCACCATGAGATGAAGGTCCGGCGCGTCGTCATTCCATTTGCCCGGATCCAGGGGTGGCACGGCGCCTTCCTGCGCGATACCGTGCCAATCCTTGGGGGAGGTCACTGAAAGGACGTTGCCCACCGCGATTCTCCACTAGAGTAAGCGGCGGCTGCCATCGCCGCCGGATTCGGAGAAGACGAATGTCATGAAACGTTCGATGCGTACCATGGGGCCGCTTGTGTCCTTTGTCCAGAGCTGCCAAAGCTGAGATCCGCAAGCTACAAGGACACATAGGCCGGTTAATGGGATCAGCCGGGACGAATCCCACGCCATGGTGCAATTGAGAACCAAGTATCCGGCCAGCGGCACGGTGAGGTTGTCCAGGCCCCTGAAGGCGATCGCCTCGACGATGGTAAGCGAGGAACCCATTATCAACGCGACGAGGACTGCGGGCGCCAGGGCCGCGCCGGCGTATGCGAGCATTCCCGCCAGGGTCAAGAGAAACGTCGTCAGAAAGAACGCGATGCTGCCTTCCATGCTCTTCGCACCGGGTTTGCTCGTGGAATACCGCATGCCCACAAGACATGCCATCGAATCCGAGAGTGTGAGGTACAGAATCGGAAGGCAATACAGGAGCGGCTCATCGCTGGCGAGGTAAAAGAGCGCCAAAACGGAAACGGGGAAGGAGAGGTCTCCGATGGAACGCCGTCTCTGGGCGCTCCAATGGAGTATGCGGCCCACCTCGCAGTTTCTGCACGCGGCCCAACGCAATAACAACAAGGACATGATGGAAAGGATGGCAAGCACCGTGGCGGGCAGCACGGAGTCGAATAGCCACGGCAATGCGAGCAAGAGCAGTCCCATGACCACATGGGCGCACTTGCGCGGGACTTCCGGATGGACGTTCCACTTGCGTCTTACAATAACCAGGACCGCCAAGAGCAGGCCAAAGATGGAAAGGACGAGGCTGACGCCCAGCCAGGATGGGATACCCAATGAGAGCGGCGTTGCCATGGTCAGATTCCCTCCAATCGAAAGGCGCTGTAGAAGAAGGTTTTGTCGCGCGCGTGAAGGGCGGCGGCAGCCTTTTCGAGGGGCTGCAACTGGCCGTTCAGACGCTCCGGGCTGGATCGGGGCACCAACAGATTCCAGTAGGCCACGCGTCCGCCGCGGCGGCCGGTTCGCACGATATCATCGAACAGATCCGCCGTCTCGGCTTCGGACAGGTATTCAAAGATGTCGCTGAGATTGAAACCGTCGATTTCGCGATCCGAGAGTTGCTTCAGACACTCCTGGACTGTCACGCAGCGGGTTTCAACGCGGTCCAGGTTGTTGCGGATAGCATCGAAGTGTTCTGCGCGAAGTGCGCACGGCAGCGCGCCGGGATGCCGGCCTTGCAGGATCCACTGCAAGTAAGGATTATCCGAGGGGTCAAGCACAGTAAGCGCGTGTCGAAGCCGCATCAGGAGATGGCTCGCCACCGAGCCTTCGACGAAGCGGAACGCGGCGGGATGCCTGCCCAGGCGCCCCATCAGGAGCCGCGAGAAGAACAGGCGGAACGCACTCCTGAAGCGCCAGGTGTCGACGTGCCGGCCGTAGAAGCGTTCGCGTGAGGCGGGCGATCCGCTTTGGGCAAGCGCGCTGACGGCCTCTTCGCTGAGCAGCCAAGGCAGGACGCGAGTTCTGAACAGGGCCAGGTACCGCTCGAACTTCCCGGCCGTGCCGATGCCCGCCGCGATGGCTGGTTTGTGAGAATCCCAGAAGTCTCTGGCGTCGGGGGTGAGCTGGCGGCGGCATCGCTCATACAAATCGACGCGCCGTGTCGACGGGCGCGACCCCATAAGCTCCAGGAGACTCGCGTGGTCGAACTCTCTGTACGCCGCCATGCGCAGATCGAGGCAATGGAGTTGGAGCGGATTGTGATCGACGGCGATGACGCGACCGGGAGACTTCGTTAGCAATGCGAGGGTGTTGTCTCCGGCGGAGGCAACCGAGAGGCACGTCTGCCCGGGTTGAATGTCGAGCGCTCCGATGAGGACGTCGGCGTCCTCCCAGCACTGGGCGTAGCAGACCTCCGTGAATCGTTTGGCGGTGGCGTCGCGTCTTCGCATAGGACTCACCGTGCCTCTCCGGCAGCGAGCCGCCGGACAACGCCGGTCGTCCCGTTGAGTTCGACCCAATCGCCATCGTGAAGCCAGCTTGTCAATCCTTCGATCGATACGATGCCGGGGATACCCAGTTCGCGCGAGACGATGGCGGAATGGGACAGGAGACTGCCGCGTTCGACGAGCAGACCGGCGGCCGCGGAGAAATGCACGATCCAGCCGGGATCAGTGGTCTTCGCGGCAAGGATCTCGCCGGGCTGGAGGCGGTCTCGCCGGGGGTCAATGATGATGCGCACTCTGCCCTGAACGACACCGGCGCAGCATCCGATCCCCGCGCGTTCCTCATGTGTGTCGTCCGCACCCGTGGGCAATTTCTGCGGGTGGATGGCATTGGCGCATACGATGCCGCGCGTCTCAAAGCGGTTTGGGAGCGCGGACGCCTCGCGATATGCGGCGAACTCGCGTCTGCGCGTGGCAACCAGTTCCCGCAAGCGGGCCGTGGTCGCCCTGCCTTCTATGAATCCGAAAACCTCGTGGCGCTCAAGATAGAAGACGTCTTCGGGCGCGTCCAGCGCACCCACCTCGTGGAGGCGATGGCCGAGGGTCACGAAGATACGGCGGACCAGTCCAAACACGCGCGTACGCTCGAAACGGAGGTTTTCGCGGTCGCGGACGCGCGCCTTCGCGTGGCGCAACACGTAGCGAAACACGCGCCCCTTCAGACTCCACGGCGAGAGCTTCTCGCGAAGCAAACGGTCGGCCGCTTCGCGTGGCGCTTCGTGAGCAGGAGGAATCGGTGCGCTGGCGGGGTGCTCACGGGCTCGGAGTGCCAAGCTTCCGACGCCCCGCAACAGCGGAAGCGGATCGTCATGAAGCGTGGGGCTTTCGAGTTTCAGTTCCTCGATGCAGCGATCGCCGAACTCTTCGAGATAGTCTCCGTATTCGCGCGCGAAGTCGGTGTGGCCGATCATGGCCTCGCGGATCTCGGATACCGTGCCCTCGCACAGCAGGCGTGCAAATGACTCGTTATTGGCAATTTGCCGGGCCATGCGCAGCATTCGCCGCGAGGGCTCGACGCTGATGAGGCCGTCTTGACCGCACAACAGGTCGTTAGCAAGACTCTTGTTTCCCAGCCATTTCTCACAGAGACGGCCGAGCAGTCCAAAGAAGATCATGGCGAGGAAATCGTTGATGAGCGGTGCATCCCACCGTTTGAGGAGCTTGGATTCCACCGTGGAGTAATAGGCGACGAGTTCTTCGGCGCGCATGCGCGCAAAGCCGTGGCGGTCCGCGGTGAGCGAGGCTCGGAGCCGTGCGTGAAAGGTGTGTATCGTGGCTTCCAGCCGAAGGTGGTGCATGACCAGCGCAACGGTGGAACGAACGAGATACAGGCAGTCCACGAACCGCGTGCGCCAATCAGGAACGATGGATGAGCCGATCACGTCTTCCGGCAAGGAGGACTTCACCCCCATCATCTGTTCCATGAATGTGCGATTGACCTGGAACCCGGGCAACAGCGCCAGCACGCGATACCAATTCAGAAGGTTGTAGTAGACGCGCCCTTGCATCAGCCCCAGCATGTTGCGGAAGACGGACGCATGCTCTTCGATGCGGCGTTCTGGAACGCGCAGGATGCGGCAGAACTGACGGTAGACCTCGTCGTAGACATAGCTGGCGAACGAGAAGGTCAAGGGCGTGGTGACGCCGTTGTAACTCTCGACGATATTGCTGTTGTCCCAGATATTGCGCACGCCGTCTTGCGGCGATGGTGCCGGCGCGGCGGTGATCGGTCTGGACTGGAGGACGTAGAGTTGGCCGCCGGCGATGGCCCACTCGATATCCTGGGGTTTGCCAAAGTGCTTCTCGAGGTCGCGGGCGAGTCTTGCGATGCGAAGCACTTGCTCGTCGGTCAGGGCGGGTTTCAGGGCGTGCGCGGGATCCACATCGGCAATGCGTATGCCGCTTTCTCCCGGAAGAGGTCCGCGGTGAGCGCGCACTTTGTTCGCGATCGTACGCTTGGTAATCGACCCTGCCCGGTCAACGTAGTGCGTGTCGGCATCGCATTCGCCAGAGACAAGACTGGTTCCGAGGCCATAGACAGAAGACACCACGGCCACGTCCGGGTTGCCGGAGACGGGGTCGATCCCGAACACGACGCCGGACACGGACGCGTCAATCATCCGCTGCACGACGACCGCGGGCGGCCTCGGTATGGGCGGCAGCCCCTTCTGCCTGCGATACTCCACAACGCTTTCGGAAAAGGCGCTGCGCCACACTGCGACAACCTTCTCTGGGACGTCGTCAGGGTGCACGAAGAGGAAAGTGTCCAATTGTCCGGCGAACGAGGCACAGTCGCCATCCTCATCCAGGGCAGACGAACGGACGGCAACGAGATTGGCGTCGGGGCAAAGGGCGTCCAACGCGGCTTCGAGTTCGCCGCGGACGTTCGGAGCAACCGGTAGACTGGCGGGCAGCGTCGGTCCGGGCGCGGAGGATGAAAACGGGAGGAGGGCATCCTGGCAGGATTCCACCATGGCATCGGGGGAGACTGCAAACCAAGCAGGCACAGTGACATCCTGACTGGACAAGGCGGCGAGCGCGCCGGCTTTTCCGCCCAGTTTGTCTCGGTTGGTTCCGTTCTTTCCCAGGATGAAGCGCATTGCCTT
>JADLGB010000166.1 GCA_020849535.1 Candidatus Hydrogenedentota bacterium | reverse complement strand
GTTACATATCAAACTACTATTACTTCGCAGATCGATCCCTCCTGGGAATTCACGCGGGATACACGGGGTCACGGATGCGCAAGCGCAGCTAGGGGTGCCAAACTTTTAATGCGATTGCCCTGGTCCCCCGGTTTGACCATCTACGTTCTGGGGAATACACTCCTTCTATCGACAGATATGCAACCTACGGGAGAAGACTTGCCATGCGCCGTCCAATCATCCTGTGTGCGCTTGTCCTTGCCGGATGTGCAACGGTCTATCACGCCCCCGGTATCCAAGAGGCCCTGCGCCAGGGCCCCGATACCTTCCTGGATAAGGTCGTGGTCGGACCCCAGGACGACGGCACCTATGTCGTGGGCACGGCCCAGCGGCTCGAACCCGCGGGCGAGACCATCCTATTCGCGGGCCGCCCCGTCGACCTCGCCCTGAGCCCCGACGGCAGCCTGCTGGCCGTCAAGAACAAGAACACCATTGAGTTCGTCAGCGTGGCCACGCGCGAGATCCGCCAGACGCTGAAGCTGCCCGCCAATGGCAACAGCTTCCGCGGCATCGCGTGGTCCAGGGACGGCCGGACCCTTTGGAATACCGCTACCGAGAACGTCCTGCGTGGGGCACAGCAGCAACCCGACGGCACCTTCGCGTGGACCGTGGAAATCGTGCTGCCGGGTCCCGGCGATGGGAAGAACTCCAGCCCGGGAGGCTTGGCGCTGGACGAGGACAGCGGGCTCGCCTACGTCACCCTCAGCCGCAACAACAGCCTCGGCATCGTGAGCCTCGCCGAGCGCAAGCTCGTTGCGGAAGTCCCAGTCGGTATCGCCCCGTACACTGTTGTGCTCGCGGGCTCGCGCGCCTACGTGAGCAATTGGGGCGGGCGCCGGCCCACCGATGCCGACACGACCGGACCAACTTCCGGCAGCCGCGCCGTGGTCGATCCGCAGACCGGTATCGCCTCGACCGGCACCGTGTCTGTAGTCGATCTCTCACGCCGCCAGACCATCCTCGAGATCGAGGTCGACCTTCATCCCTGCGACATGATCCTCTCGCCCGATGGCACGTTGCTTTACGTTGCGAACGCCAATAGCGATACCGTCTCCGTGATTGACACCGCGGCCAATACGCGGGTCAAGACGCTGGGGGTGAAACCCATGGCCGAACTACCCTTCGGCAGCGCGCCCAACGCGTTGGCAATCTCCCCCGAAGGCGGCACGCTCTACGTCGCCAATGGCGCCAACAACGCGCTTGCGGTTATCGATCTGGCCAAGGGCCGCGTGGCCGGGTTGATCCCCACAGGTTGGTATCCAGGCTCGGTGCTATTGACGGGCAACACGCTTTGCGTGGCCAACACCAAGGGTGTCGGCAGCCGTTTTCAGAAAACCAACGAACCCGAGAAGAAGGACCTGTTCGGACCCGGCTGGACGGGCTACAACTCTCACGACCACCTGGGCTCGCTCACCTTCATCGAGATTCCCGACGCGGCAACGCTCGAAGAATACACGACCCGCGTGGCCGCCAACATGCGCCTGCCCAAGATCCATCAGGCCATGAACCTGCCGAAGGTTCAGGAACGCGTCGTGCCTGTGCCTACGAAGCCCGGCGAGGTTTCGCCTATCAAGCACGTCCTCTACATCATCAAAGAAAACCGCACTTACGACCAGGTCTTCGGCGACATGCCTCAGGGCAACGGCGACCCGGCACTGTGCCAATTCGGACGCGAAGTCACGCCCAATCACCACGCGCTGGCGGAAACCTTCGTCCTGCTCGACAACTTCTACTGCAACGGCGTGCTGAGCGCCGACGGCCATCAATGGACCGACGAGGGCTATGTCACCGACTACATCGAGAAGAGCTTCGGCGACTTCTCCAGAAGCTATCCTTACGACGGAGACGATGCGTTGGCCTATGCCTCTTCGGGATTCATCTGGGACTATGCCTTGCGCGCGGGCCTGACATTCCGGAATTACGGCGAGTTCGTGAAAGCGAAGATCGAACCCGGCAGCGCCACCTGGACCGACATCTACAACGACTTCAAGAACGGAACCCGCACCGTCAGCATCCGCGCCACGACAGAACTCCACACGCTCGAGCCGTATTTGTGCCCGACCTTCATTGGATTTCCCGGCAAGGTGCAGGACGTTTATCGCGCCAGCGAATTCATCAAGGAACTCCGGGATTGCGAAGCGAAAGGCGAATGGTACGATTTCATGATCATGCTGCTCCCCAATGACCACACTGTGGGCACGCGCGCGGATTATCCCACACCCCGTGCCGCGGTCGCCGACAACGACCTCGCGCTGGGCCAGATTGTCGATGCGATCTCACACAGCAAGTTCTGGGCGGAAACCGCCATCTTTGTCGTGGAAGATGACCCGCAAGCGGGCCTCGATCACGTGGACGGACGCCGCACGGTCGCCCTGTGCATCAGCCCCTACACGATCCGCGGCGCCGTGAACAGCACCTTCTACAACCAGAGCAGCATGCTGCGGACCATTGAACTCATCCTGGGGCTGCCGCCGATGAACCAGCTCGACCTCACCGCGACTCCCATGGACTCCTGCTTTACCGATACCCCCGACTTGACCCCCTACACGCATTTGCCCAACAACATCCCTCTGGATGAACTGAATCCCAAGGTAGCCTCATTGCAGGGCAAGCAGAAGCACTACGCCATGCTTTCCGAAGAAATGCCGCTTGACGACATCGACATGGCCGACGAAGACACTTTCAATCGCGTCATCTGGCATTCCGTGAAGGGCTACGACACACCGTATCCTGTTCTTGCGCGCAAGGGCGAAGTGGGTCACGGCGCCTGGCCAGGCGTGTCCGAAGAGGCGGGTGAAGACGACGAATAGCGTTCCCATTCGAGAAAGGCGTTGAGGTCGGTGCGAAGCTGCCGTGCCACAAACGCGATGAGGGCCGCGTCATCAATCAGGCCGCCGAGCAGCATGTCTGGTACGAGGTCGAGCGGGTTGACGAAGTAAAGCAGCAGGATCGTGATCAGGACGACGCTCGCCCAGGGGATGCGCGTGTATTCACGCCGCGCGAACGCGCGCAAGAGCCGCACCGACGCCGTCAGATAATTCCACACCTCGACCAGGGCCGCACGGTTGCGCCCGGCCTTGCGGTCCGCCGAATCCGCGAGCCGTTCCGCCCGAGTCGGATTCTTCGCGACCGTTTCCGCCAGCGCACGCGACTGCTCCACAGCCACGGTGAGCGCCTTGGTTGGCGGTGCCTTGTCTGAGCTGTCGTCGCTCATCTGAGGCTCTCCAGTAAGTGCTGTCAATGACTCTCGACCATCCTACAGGATTCCGCCGGTGGAACGCCTCTTCAGTACCGCCTCGCTCTCCGAGCGCGGCGGCACAGGACTATGGAAACGCCCAGGCCCGGAATAGGTCGAACTACACTCCGTGTCCAACTTTCATTCTTCAGAAAGAGGCTGCGAATATGCGCTGGCGAGCTTCACATCTGTCAAATGAGGGGAGCACTGTGCTGCCGCGCTCGGAGAGCGAGGCAGTACCAGAGAGGCTTTACCTCCATATCTTCCCCAATCCTACCCAATAACGAAGCGGGGACCGCCTTGCAGCGATCCCCGCTTCAACAACAGACTCCCAGTGCGCGTGTCAGTTCTTCTTCTCGACCGTCGCGGCGCCCGCCGGGTGGATCATCGACAGGTACTTGGCCGGGTCGGCAGTCACCTTCTTCGTGCAACCCTTGCAGCACAGTTCCACCAGTTGGTTCGCAACGACCATCTTCACCGGATCGCCCATGCTGCCCAATTCCTCGCCGGACACCGGGCAGGTCTTCAGGGCATAGGTCGCTTCCTGAGCCTTGATCACCGCTTTGTCCAGCTCGCCGATATACTTAGCCGGGTCGGCGGCGATCTTCTCCTTACACCCATCGCAACACAAACGGACGAGCCGATTGTTGTACACGTAATCAACGGCCTTGCCCGCTTCCAGTTTGCCGCCTTCCACCAAACAGGTGTCCAGCGGGTAGCTCTTCTTCTGCTGCTCGATCATCTCCTTGTCGACCTTCGAGAGCACCGCGGCCGGGTCCGCTTCGAACTTGCCCTTGCATCCGTCGCAGCAGAACTTGATCTCACGCCCGCTATGGCTCACAACCACCGGCGTCGAACCCTCGGCAAACTTCTTGCCGGACATCACGCAATGGTCCAGCGAATAAGGGTCGCCCACCGCTGTGTCCGCGGCCATGGCCAGCCCGGAAAGTGCGAACAGCGCGGCTACTGCTACCATCACACCAGAGCCCACCTTTTTCATAACGCATTATCCTCCAGTTGTTTGCGGAACACACCGCAGTCTGGTGAGTTCCACGCGCCAAGCCTTGCAGCGGCTTCAATCATACCCCCACGAAGGGGCCACGTCCAGAATCCAAACACGACTCTTAAACACGCACATCTGAGGCATATATTCGTAGAAGGCCGTTTCGCAATTCACAAAGCCCGCCATTGGCGAAGGATCTCGAACAGGACGACCCCGAACGCCGTGGCCACGTTGATGGTGTTCTTGTGGCCCCGCATGGGAATGCGTACCGCGTGCGAGCAGCGCGCGAGGACCTCCGGGCCAATCCCCGTTACTTCGTTGCCAAACACGACCGCTACCGGTCTCGGCCATGCGAACTCCGTGTGGCTGACGGCCTCGGGCACAGTCTCCGCGGCGACGCAGGGAATACCGTTTTCCTCCAGCCAATCCAGGGTGTCCATGGTGTTCTTGCGATGGGTCCAGGGGACATAGTCCATCGCGCCCAGTGCGGTCTTGGCCAGTTTCCGGTTGGGCGGGAACGCGGTATATCCACACAAGTGAATGTGCTCGACCGCCCCCGCGTCGGCTGTGCGAAAAATGGAGCCTACGTTGAACGCGCTTCGGATATTGTCCAAAACGATATGCACAGGGTTGCGCTGCACGGGAGGCAGGTCCTCCGGGACCACCATGCGATAATGCGGTTCCAAATCAGACATTGCAGTTCACACTTCCAGAGGCAACCGCACTTGCATGAGGCTGCCCCGATCGTTCTGCTACACTCCGGCCATTGCTTTGCGGCCGGTTGCCGATGGTACCACACGCGGGGAGGCGTCCGCTCCCGCGAACGGAGGTCAAATTGGGGATCTTCTCCCCAAAGTTATCCACCAAGCGCATGGCGCATCTCAGTCAGATGCTCCTGACGCTGACCAAGGGCGGCATTCCCATTCTCCGTGCATTCACCCTGCTCCAGGAAGAGGCGCACGGCCGCCCCTACAGGAAACTGCTGCCGCCTATCATCGACGCGCTTCAGCGGGGTGAGACACTCGCTGCCGCTCTGAGGACCCAATCAAAGTACCTGCCCGACCTCTTCGTGGAAATGATGGTCGCGGGTGATATTTCCGGCAAGCACGAAGCGGTATTGGAAGAAGCGGCCCGGCACTACGCTCAGGTTCTCGAGATACAGCGGTTGTACCTGCGCGGCGCGATGTACCCGATTCTGCTGCTGATCACCGCATTGATCATCATTCCCTATGTTAGGGGCCTTTTATTCACGAAGCACAGCGTGGAATGGTACTCCCTTCTGTTTCTCTGGGGGCTCGTCCGGCAGTACGGTCCCATGTTTCTTGTCATCTGGATCCTCGCGCGGCTCAACCTCCTTCGGTACATCACAGACCCCATCTTCTCGCGCTTGTGGGTGGTTGCCAAGTTCTGGCGGCGGTTTGCCCTGGCGCGGTTCTGCCGTTGCATGGCCATTATGCTCGACGCGGGGCTCGGCCTGCGCCAAGCCATCGAGCGCTCCGCGGCTGTCACGACCCACCCGCAGCTCAAGCGCGCTCTGTGCAAAGCCGTGCCTATGGTGCAACGAGGCGTGCCTTTGGATGAGGCGCTGAACGCCACCGGTATCCTTCCCGAAATGGTGACCAACATGGTGCACATGGGTGAGACCGCGGGCCGATCGGAAGAGATGTTCCATAAGTGTGCCGACTACCTCTACGCCGAGGCCATGCATCCCGTGCAAACCATTGGAATCGGCCTGGAGGCGTATCTTATCCTCTTGCTCTTCTGCCTTTGGATCCTATCCATGGTACTCGGCATGGCGGTCAGGGCACTGGTGGAGATGCTCGCCGCTTTCTGGCCCGGCTGAAAGACGGCCAGCATTTCGGACCCAATCAAGACACAGGCGAGGGCGCCTGTGCCACACGCGCTTGCCATGCTTTCAGGGGTTCTTCTTTTCTTTCCGGCCTTGGTTTGCACGGAGACTTCAAGAATTGCAGACAAACGTGGAATGGTGGATAGACGTGTGGCACAGGCGCCCTCGCCTGTGTCCCATCGGAAATCGGACTGAGCCGACGGCTCGCGGTTGCGATTTCGCCTGTGTATCGCGATATAGTGTCTCTGCGAAACAGTGATTTCGCAGTTTGTTGGGCAACCCACGCGATAGAAACCGGAGTACATCATGCGCGTCTCACACGTAGCGGCGATCCTCTTTTGCACGGCCTTTGAATCCAGCCTGGCCCAGATGACGCCGGAGGATGTTCCGGTGCGTGTGGCCGCCTTTGAACAGCAGGTGCATACCCCGTACACCACACGCGACGGGCTGCCGTCCAACGACGTGCGCGGTGTCGCCTGCGATGCCGATGGCACCGTCTTCGCACTGACGGCGGACGGCGCGGCTCGTTTCGCCGGGGACCGTTGGGAAGCAGTTGCCGACGGTCCAGAGTGGCAGTCCAAGAAGCAATCTCTTTTCCCTGACGTGCTTGCTGCCTCCTCCATTCTGGAGAATCCCCCGTGCGATGCGAATACGATTCGCGCGGTCGCACGGCACGATGCGGAAGTCGCGATAGCAACGGAAAGCGGCATGTTGATCGCTGGCGGCACGGGCTGGACCATGCCCATGCCCCGTCAAGGATCTGTGCGCTGGGCGCCTGCCGATGTGCGCGCCGTAGCCTACGACACGGAGAATCGCCTGTGGTTTGCGAGTCCGCAGGGTGTCGGTTTTCGCGAGTCCCCCGAGAGCTGGCGGCTCTTCACGGGTGCGGAAGGACTTCCCTTCAATGACTTCACCTGCATGGCCGCGGGACCGAAGGGCGTGTGGTTTGGGACAACCAATGGCGCGATCCGATTCTCGAATGGCGTCTGGGAGTTTCGCCAAGGCCGCCGCTGGCTCCTGAACAACCACGTGCGCGATATCGCCATCACGCCAAACGGTGACGCGTGGTTCGCCACTTCGGAAGGCGTATCCCGAATTGAGTTCCGCCCCATGACCCTAGCTCAAAAGGCGGCGTTCTTCGAAGAGGAGATCGATAAGTACCATCGCCGCACGCGATTGGGCTATGTGAACCCCGCAACCCTGTCCGTCCCCGGGGATAAGTCAACCGCGACACCCGAGGCCACGGATAACGATGGGCATTTCACGGGGCTCTATCTCGGTGCCGTGAGCTTGGGCTACGCCGCCACGAAGAGCCCGAAGCTTCGGAACGATGCCGTGAACGCCTTTGAATCGCTCGCCTTTCTCAGCAAGGTGACCGAGGGCGGGACGCATCCCGCGCCGCGCGGTTTCATCGCGCGGGCGGTCGAGCCTACCAGCGGCCCGAATCCCAACGAGCGCAACAACCCGGAGGCAGACCGCATCCGCCAGGCCACGCGAGATGCGCTTTGGAAGATCATGGACCCCCGGTGGCCGGTCGATGAAACCGGCGAGTGGTACTGGAAGTGCGATTCCAGCTCGGATGAACTGGATGGCTACTACTTCGGCTTCGGAATCTACTACGACCGCGTTTGCGAGACCGAAGAAGAGAAGGCCGCCGTGCGGGAGGTCGTACGCCGCATGACGGACCACCTTCTCGATCACAACTACAGCCTCGTCGACCACGACGGGAAGCCCACGCGTTGGGCGCATTTCTCGCCCGAGGATATGAATCAGAACGAGGACTGGTGGGTGGAGCGCGGGCTGAATTCGTACAGCATTCTCGCCTACCTCGCCGTGACGTACCACGTCACGGGCGATCAAAGATACCGGGATGCTTACATGAAGCTCGCCATCGATCACGGGTACGCGATGAACGGGATGACCCAACCCAAGTTTCAGTGGGGGCCGGGCTCCTTCGGGCAGGCCGACGACAACATGGCCTTCATGAATTACTACCATCTCATCCGGTACGAGACCAACCCCGGATTGCTCAGCATGTACCACAATGCGATCTACTACTACTGGAACATCGAGAAGTATGAGCTGAACCCGTTTCTCAATTTCGTCTACGCCGCGTGTTGCCTGGGCAAGGAGCGCACGGACCAATGGGGCACGCTAAACCTGTCGCCCCAGAAGAATTGGTTCGAAGAGGGCGTGGATACGCTCCGGCGCTATCCACTCGACCTGATCGACTGGCCCATGTCCAATGCGCACCGCATCGACATGGTGCAGTTGCCCGACCACGTACGCGGGACCTCCGGTCAGAACGCGGGCACGGGGCATCACGTGTCGGGACGCGTCTTCCGGATCGACGAGAACCACTCTATCTACTGGGGCGACGACCCCTGGACGCTGACCAGCTCGGGCGACGGCACGCGGCTGCGCGAAGGGGTATCGTTTCTCCTCGCGTATTACATGGGCCTCGTGCACGGGTTCATTGCCGAGTCGTGACGTGCGTGGGGATGCGCGATCCTGAGTCCTGGGGCTACACATCCCCCTCGGCCCTGCGGGCCTGCCCCCTTCGAAGGGGGACGCAGAGAGCGCGTGCCCTTCGGGCCGCGCGTTCTTCACGCCGATAGTCCACATGTTGCCCTCGTGTCTTTTGGCAATCCACAGACATAGTGTTGTACAAGTCCCCCTTTGAAGGGGGATCAAGGGGGATGTTCTTCTCTTCTCCCGAGCCCACCGGAGAACGCGGCCTTTCGCAACGCACCTGGACTTGGGAAATGGATGAGTCGAGTCCGCGTCTTGCTGGACTCCCCTTACCGGTCTCTTTCTTGAATCGGAATTTTGAGTGGAACCGGTGGAAGTATTGCTTGGCTTGGTTGCGGCTGAGTCGCGATGGGCGTGCGTCGTCTCGTTACTATCTGCTCAGGCGCGCGGTCGTGGGATTTCAGGCGCCCGCGCCGTCACCCAGGATGATGGCGGCCGTTCAGGCCGCTGCCCGCGGGTTTGCCTTCGCGCGCCCACTGTTCGAGCACATCGGCCGCGCGCGCCACGCCGTTGGCCGCGCGGATCGGTTCCGAATACCGGCGTGCCGCTTCGCGATACTGAGGTTCTTCGATGATGCGCTGGAGGTTCTCCAGCAATCGCTGTGAAGACACGCGCCGCGCCTTCATGCGAATGCAGAACCCTTTCGATACGGCGATCCGCGTGATCACATCCTGTTCCAAATGTGACGGCAGCGAGATCATCGGCACGCCCGCCAGCAACGCCTGATACATCGTCCCGTTCCCGCCATGGAAGATGAGCGCCTTGCTGCGCTTCAAAATCTCCGTGCCCGGCGCGTAGCGGGTAATCCGGAAGTTATCCGGCGCCGAGCGCACGGTCTCCTCGCTCGCCTGTCCGCCGGTGGTCACGATGAACCGGTACGGCGCCTTCCCCAACACGCGGAAGGTGCGGCGCAGAAACGTCTCCAGCAGCCCCGTCGACCCCATCGTCACGTAGACGTTGGGCGTGCCGTCTTCCAGTTCGCCGAACCAATCCGGCAGCGGACCCGGATGCTCGGCCCAGATCGGACCCACCGTGTGATAGTGAGGAAAATACGAGGGCGGGTCGTAGAGTTCCGGCAAATCCGGCGAGATGAGCGGGATGGAACGCAGCAGACTCAGCGCATCAAGCGGTTTCACGCCGAACCTCTCATAGGCCCGTTTCCGTTTCGGGGCCAGCAGGAATCGATCATACATGGGAATGATCAGGTGAAACAGCGACTGGGGCGACAGGAAGTGGCTGGCGTAGGCGTTCATGATGCACGCGGCGGGCGTTTGCGCAATGTAGGCCGCCGTGCTCACGCTGATTGACGCATCACCCACGGCCAGGTCCGGCCGCTCCTCGCGCATCAGTTCCACCTGGTCTTCGATAATGCCTTGAAGCGGCACCCACGTGTTCAGCCGAATGAGATCGACCGCGCTGGCCGTCCATCCGTGGCGCACGAAGCGATCCCATCCGTAAGGGTGAAACGGTTCCCGGACGCGCTCGACGCGAAACCCCGCTTCTGCCGCCAGTTTCATTCGCGAGCGAGGATGCGCAGGGTCGTCTCCCGCGTAAACCACTTCATGGCCGCGCGCACGCAGCTCCTTGCCAATCTCGACACAGCGGGAAATGTGGGCCAGCACGTAGCCCAGCGGGAAAAACACAATCTTCAGCGGACGGGATGACCCGGTCGCGGCGTCGCTTCCAGCTTCGGCCGGAGCCCTGTTTGCCTGTGCGGAGTTGCCCAAGTTCTGCTGCACTTCCCTGGATTGCCCGGTGCCCCGTGCCGGAGCGCCGTGACCCACCGGAAATCCTTCCTCGTCGCCATCCGATACCCACAAGGGAAAGACGAGTCTAACCTCTCGCACCGGTCAGCACAAGCCGCTTCTGCCCTCAAACGAGGACGTCTTCCTCCACCATTTGTTCTTGGTCGGCCATATCCAGACAAGCCTGCAGACGGCTCGCCACTCCTGCTGCCGCGGGGTCCGCCAACATCGAGATGTGGTTGCCTGGGACCGGATACGTGGCGATGGGGCCCGTCACGTACGACTTCCAGCCCAGGGTGCGGTCACCCGTCCACGAGCGGAACACACCGCTGCGCGCCGAAGTCACCAGCATGTCGCGTAACAACTGCGGGACCCCCTTCAGAAGTGCCCGCCAGTCCCTCTTGAGCAGCGCCCACAATTGCCTCAAAGACTGCCCGCCCGATCCCTCCGGCACCACTGCGAATAGGCCGTCCGTGTGCAGGTACACCACATGCCCGTCGTACGGCTCCGGACAATACCGCATGCCGGCCTTCATGCTTTCCCGGCAGTTCTCCACAAGGCCGTGAATCGCGCCGGGACCCGCGCTGGGCGCCAGGAAGTTGACGCGCTTCAGTTCATTGAGCACCGCAAGGTATTGCTCTTCAGACGTGAGCTGGCGCAGATCGCCATACGTCACAGTCAATCGCGTGTTGAAGAAATGCTCGACCATGAGCATGATGCTGGCCAGCCACAAGGCGTCATCGGAGGCGTCCAGCAGGAGCCGGTACAGGTCCGCGCTGCGCGGTCCTGGCAAGGGAGCCAGCGTGTCCAACAACACGACCGATCCCACAACGTGACCCTCTTGGCGCAACTGCCGCGCCATCTCGAACGCCACGACGCCGCCGGAAGAGTGCCCTCCCAGGTGATAGGGGCCTTCCGGGCGTACCGCGCGCATGGCCTCAATGTAGTACGCCGCGGTTTCCTCGATCGTCTCGAAGCGTACGCCCACTCCGTTGATGCTCGGCGCCTGCAATCCATAGAACGGACGGTCCGCTTCGATGTGCTGCGCGATCGGCACGTAGCAGAACACCGTCCCCGGAGCCGGGTGCACGCAGAAGAAGGGTGCCTTGGCGCCTTCTGGCTGGATCGGCACGACGACGGACTCGGGCTTGGCCGACTCCTTGGCGCGAAGGACCCCCGCTAAGAGTTCGATGGTCGGTAGTTCAAACAACACAGCCGGTGAAAGACGCTGCCCCAGCCGCCCCTGTATCTCATCCATCAACGTGACCGCGGAAAGTGAATGGCCTCCGAGATCGAAGAAGTTATCGGTCACGCTGATCGGGTGCACATCCAGCACGTGCTCCCAGATGTGAGTCAATTCCAACTCCAGCGCGTCCCGCGCGGTCTGCACCGCGCCCACCACATCGCGCGAGGTCCGATCTGGTTGCGGCAAGGCCCGGCGATCCACCTTCCCGTTAGGACTGAGCGGCAGCGCGTCCATCACCACGATCGCGCTCGGCACCATATACTCGGGGAGGAACTGTCTCAGGTACGCCTTGAGTTCCCCATTGAACGACTTGCCATTGCGCCGCGGCACCACATACGCCACCAGGCGGTGATCCTCCGGCACATCCTCCCGCGCGACGACCACGCTGTCGGCGAGATCGGGGTGCTGCTGCATGAGCGATTCGATCTCGCCCAATTCAATGCGAAAGCCGCGCACCTTCACCTGGTGATCCGCGCGCCCCAGGAATTCGATATCGCCGCGCATCGTGTAGCGCACGCGGTCGCCGGTCCGGTACAAACGCGCCCCCGCTTCGCCACTGAACGGGTTTGCCACGAATCGCTCTTCCGTCAGCTCCGGCCGGTTCCAATACCCGCGTGCAAGGCCTGCCCCGCCGATGTACAACTCACCCGGGACACCCACCGGTACGGCCCGCATCTCCTGGTCAAGCACATAAAGCTGCATGTTCGCCATGGGACGTCCAATAGGCGGGTCGTGGTCCACAGGGGCTTCGCACATCGCAATCGACGCGCACACCGTGGTCTCCGTGGGACCGTACGCATTGAAGAACGCGCGCCCCGGCGCCCACTGATTCACCACACTCGCGGTGCATCGCTCGCCCGCGGCGATCACTGTCCTCAGATCCGGAAACTCGGACGCAGGCAGCACCTTCAGGATGGAAGGCGGCAACGTCACCGTGGTGATTCGCTCTTCACGCAGTAGCCTCGCAAGATCGTCCGCCGCCGCGAGGGTTTCTTGCCGCGCCAGACAGAGGGTCGCGCCCGTGCAGAGCGCCATGAACACCTCGGAGACCGACGCGTCAAAACTCATGGATGCGAACTGCAAGACGCGGCTATCTTCCGTCACTCCGAATGCGTGCGTCTGGGCCTCAACGAGATTGCAGAGCCCCCGGTGCTCCAGGAGGGCTCCCTTCGGCCGCCCAGTCGAGCCCGACGTATAGATGACGTACGCCAAGTGCTCCGGAGCCGGCGAAAACTCCAGGTCATCCGCCGCATGCCGCGCGATACTGTCCCAGTCGCGGTCCAGGCAGATGATGCGCACGTCCCCTTCCGGCGCCAGCGGCAGGAGAGATACCTGTGTGAGCAACAGGGGAACCTGCGCGTCGCGAATCATGAATGCCAGCCGTTCGGGCGGATAGGCGGGATCCAACGGCACGTACGCACCGCCCGCCTTGAGGATTCCCAGCAGCCCGGCCACCATGTCCACGGACCGCTCCAGGCAAAGACCCACCATCGTTTCCGATCCGGCGCCCACCGCACGAAGGAAACGGGCGATCCGGTTCGCGCGCTGGTTGAGTTCGGCGTAGCTCAGGTTCTGCTTCCCAAACCGGATAGCCGTCGCGTCCGGCGTGCGTGTGGCTTGGGCCTCGAAGATCCGGTGAATGGCCGTATCCTTCGGGTAATCCCTCTCCGTCCGATTGAAATCCACCGTGAGCCGCTGGCGCTCATCCGCGGTAAGCAGGTCGATCGCTTCCAGCGGCAGCTCGGGGTTCTTGAGCAGTTGGTCCAGCGTGCGGACCATGTGCTGCGTCGTCAGATCTTGGCTTTCTTCATCGAAGAGGCTGCAATTGAAATCAAAGACGATGCCGTAACTGTCGGTGAACGGATTCTCGTAAAAATTCAGTACGAGCGGGTCCAGGCCCCACCCTGGGTGAATCCATTTGATTTCACACGGAGACCCGCAGAAATCCGGGAATGACCAAAGCAGATAGTTGACGAGCACGTCGTGCGAGTGCAGGTGCAACAGGTTGTGAAAATAGTAGGCACTGTTGCGGAGACGCTCCGAGGCCTCCTTCGCAATTCGCCGAATCAACGTGAGCGGCGTGTCGCCATCCTCGATAGCCACGCTCAGCGGCAGCACGCCAATGAAAATCCCTACGGTTCGCTTGAATGCGCCCGCGCGCCGGTTATGGAACGGCATCCCAACGGCCGGCTGCCGCGTGCCGTTCATCCGATACTGATAGGCCATGAAGGCCGCCGCAAAGATGTTAAAATTCGTCGCGAAGGGGGTCTTGGTCGCCACATCCTCGCGAACGGCAAGTGCGCGAATGCGCTGAGTCCGCTCGACTCCCAGGTCGACATACACCTGCCGGATCCGGCCCGCCTGACGTGACGCGGATGTTCCGTAAAACGACGCGTGCTCCGGCTTGTCCGAGAGCTTGCGGGCCCAGTATGCCGCCTCCTCCGCATTGCCGGATTCGCCCCGATGGCCCAGTTCATGCTCAACGTAGTCGCGGAACGCGGGCAGGGCCGGTGCATCTTCCAGCGTGCCCGCCAGCGAGCGCTGGTACAGCTCCGCTGTATAGTGGATGATGACGAGAAAGGAGAAAGCGTCGCAGATGACGTGGTGCTGGTTCAGATACCAGACAAACTTATCGTCAGCGAGTTTCACGAGTGCGCTGTCGAAGAGGCGTTCGCCGAACTCCAGCACTTTTTGGATGCGTTCCTCGGCCCAAGCATCGAATGCTGCCATGGGATCGGTGGCGCTCGAAAAATCTACTACGTCCATCGTGTAGGGGGCTGCGTCACTCACCCGCTGCTGCGGCACCCCGTCCCGCACTTCGATAACGGTCCGCAGCGCATCCGAGCCGCATACGAGATGAGAAAAGGCCCGGCGAAAGTGCTCGGGTTCCAACCGCATCGGGATGACAAGTCCCAGGCCGTTGTTGTACAAAGGCAGGCCGGGATGCAGCTTCTGGCCCAACCAGAACACCAGTTGCGCCTTCGTCAGATTAGACCGTTCGTAGATTTCCAACCCAAAAACTCCAAGGGCGACGGAGACTCCTATCGCCGTCCACCAAAGAGCACCGGACTATTCGCGAAAACTTCACAGGACGCCCCCAGGCCGCGCACCGCTAAGACGCCTTGTTTCGGGCATGCGCGGCACCGCGTGTCAAGCGGCTCAGCCATGCTCCGGTACGGAACTGGCCCCCGTCTCCACGATGAGGCGTTCTTGAGGGGGCTGCGCCAGCCCGATGGTAAACCCACGCTCGCGAAGAACAGTACGAATCTCCTCATGCAGAACCGGTGCCAGGCGTTCACGTTCTTTCAGAAATCCGGGACAGTTGTGCCGTCCCGTCGGCACGGGAACCAGCTTGACCTCCGGAAGACGAAGCCGCGTCAGGTCCGCCTGCCGCGCATCCGGACCGCACTGCTCCCCATAGAAGATCGTGCCCTTGGGACGAGTCCCATTGGCACTCTCAAAGGCGTCGGGAATGTCCCAGAATCCATTGGCGGGGATGTGCTTGTGTATCACGTGCGAAATCAGGCTCGCCGACAGCGCGACCAGGAGGACTTCCACGTATTCCGAGGGGCGCGTGAACAGAGCCTTGAAATCGGCCACCGCGCGAAACAAGGGTCCCCAGCCCGTCCAAACCGAAACCGGAAATGCGGGCGAGAACGCAATGACATGGTCCATACCGCAACGCGCGCCGAAGTAGAAAGCCGCGCTCCCGCCACCCGAAGAGCCCAATGCCACGTGATGCTTCGCACCCAGGCGGTTCATAATCTCGCGCAATTTGCGGGTGTAGTACTCCAGACCGTTGGGCTGGCCGTCCGGCGCCACGTGGTATGCGAGCCTGCGCAGGTCTCGAACGAATACGAGGTTCGTGTTGTGGCCCAACCCCGCCAACTGCTTGCGCATCTCAAAGCGAGGTTCTCCCGCGAACAGCACATCCATTCCCGAGAAGATAACCACAGTCACATCAGCGCCGCGATCCTCGATTCGGAAGTAATCCTCTTCATTGGAGATGGCGTTCTCGCCCTCGAAGACCTTGAATGTGCCTTCCTCTTCCATGTTCCGCGCCAGGCTGGGCAGAAAGATGCGCGTCAGGACGCGGAACACTTTCTCTTTCAGCATCGAATCTCCACCTCACCAGTTATCGGGATCGGTCGTCGCCCATCAACTCGCGGTAAACATCCGCCACCTTGGCGGCCTGAACCGCCAGCGCGAACTCTTCTTCGGCCTTGCGCCTTGCGGCGCGACCCATCTCCCGCTCCCGGGCACGGTCGCCACTCAGCAGGTACAGCGCTTCGTACAGCCCTTCGGGGGAGCCATCGCACACCAATCCGTTGATGCCGTGATCCACGATCTCGGGCAACATCCCGCGCGAAGAAACCACTGCGGGCTTGCCCATCGCCATGGCCTCCCGAACCGCGCGGCACGTGCCATCGCTGCCGGGTACAAGAAAGACCTTGACGCTGAACGCCTTGACCATGCCGACGTAATTCTCGCCGGCCACATATCCCGGGAAGTGCACCCTCTCCGTAAGTCCCAGTTCCCGCACAGGTTGCTTTCCAACCTGCTCCTGGTGGGTGCCTCGCCCAACCACTATAGCATGCGCGTTGCGTCCAGCGTCTACCAAGCGCCGTATGGCCCCGAAGAAATCCTCGTACCGGCGGTGGGTTTGCATGCGCGCAACAATGCCCACCACAAAGGCGTCCGTCGGGATTCCCAACCATTTCCGGCAATCGGGGACTTCCCTGACAGGGTCGAAACGCTCCACATCTACTGCCCCTGGAACCACTTGCATAGACTCTCGGGGGAAGCCATAGGTTTCAGCGTCGTGCTCCAACGCTTGGCGTGAGGGCTCCAATAACCGCGCGGTCGCCGCCAGGAGCCGGCCGTGGCGGGCAGGATTCTGAAAGCCTTCTCCCGCGTAATTGGAACGCACGACCGGGATGCCGTGCCGCCGCGCCGCCGCGATCCCGAGCCGGTGATCATTGTCCAGGTGGCAGTGGATTAGATCGTACGGATGCTCGCTCAGATATCGATTGAGCGCGATTCCGTCCAGGAAGTTGGCGAGCGGATGGCGATGCTTGTTCAGGCGAAACCGCAGGATTGGCTCGATCCCGCGGTCGCGTGCCACGTCGCGCAGTGTGTGCGCAACGCCCGCGGGCAGATCGGGAAACGCCAAGTCAGCGTCGATCCCAAGTTTCCGCAACGACACACACAGATTCAGAGCCGGCTCGGCCGGTCCGGTGTACTTGGCATTGCTGAATAAGTGGAGGACTCTCATCCAAGGACTCGATGCGTCCTGCCGGACAGCGCTATTTGCCGTCGAACTTGACGCTGACCAGTTGCGAAACGCCCCGCTCCTGCTGGGTCACACCATACAGGGCGTCGGCCTTCGCCATGGTCTGCTTGTTGTGCGTGATGACGACGAACTGGCTCGAGTGGGTGAACTCTTCCAGGAGGTTCAAGAAACGCCCGATGTTCGCGTCGTCCAGCGGCGCGTCCACCTCGTCCAACACGCAGAACGGGCTGGGCTTAGCCTTGAATATGCTGAACAGCAGAGCCACTGCCGTCATCGCGCTTTCTCCACCCGAAAGCAGCGAAATCGACGTCGGCTTCTTCCCCGGAGGCCGCGCCTCGATTTCGATGCCGCTCTCCAGCGGATCGTCTTCATCGAGCAGGTAGACGCGCGCCTGCCCGCCGTTGAACAATCTCCGGAAAAAATTACTGAAGTTGTCGCTGATGCTCTTGAACGTCTCCATGAACATCTCGCGAATGCGCTTGTCGCTGCGTTCGATGACGCCCAGCAGCGCTTCCCGCGCCTGGTGCAGGTCCTGGGACTGAGTCTGCAGGAAGGCATGGCGCTTTTCCAGCGCCTCATACTCTTCGATAGCCATGAGATTCACTTCGCCCATACGTTGTAGGCGTTCCCGCAGCTCGGACACGAGCCGGTGACGGGTCTCGTCATCGTGTTCGTCTGTGCCCACCTGCTCCGCGGTCAGAGACGCCAGGGCGATGTGGTACTCGTCCGAGATCCGCTCCTGGAAGTACTCCACCCGGTCTTCATTGGACCGGAGCTGCAACTCGAAGCGATGCACGTCGGACTGGGCCGCACGCGCCGACTCCCGCTGCTCCTTGAGTTCCTTGTCAATGGCGTCACCTTCGTCGAGCAGCGCCTGTAACTGATTCTGCGCTTCGAGCGCCTTGCGCGACGCTTCTTCCTTGGTTTCCGAAAGAGCCTTCGACCGCTCAATGTGGAGCGCGACCTCGTTGCCGAGAGTAGTGCGCTCTTCTTCAAGCTGCTGCATCAACTCGGTGCGGCGTTCCGCCATGCTGAGGGCCTCGCTGCGCTCGCGCTCTTCACGCTGGCGGTCGCGTTCGATTTCTTCGAGGCGCTGCGAGAGACCGGCCCTGTGCACGCGCAAATCCGCCAACTCGCTGGCACACACGGACAGCGCTTGGCGCGCCTGCGACGCCGCTTCCAATGCCTCCGCCGTCTGCTGCTGCAAGACTTCGTCGTCGCTCTGGATCGTATCTGCACGCTGCAACGCTTCGCGCCGCTGAAGTTCCAACTGTTCGCGGCGCGAGCCCAACTCGTCTCGCTGGCGGTCCAGGGCGCGGCTCGACTGCACCATGTTCTCCAGTTCCGCGCCAGCACGCGCCACCGCGACGCCGAGTTCGCTGACTGCGGCGCGCAGATTCTTGAGCGTCTCGTCGAGACCGGTCAGCTCGCGCGCCACCGCGGCGAGGCCTTCCGTCAGCCGCTGGCGGTCCGAGGCCACCTGCGTGATCCGGCCCTCTAACGCGCTCACGCGTTCTTCCAATTCGGTGATTTCCGCGCTGCGTCCGAGCAGCCCGCGGCTCTCGTGTTTCGTCCGTCCCCCGGTCACCGCGCCCGCGGAAGACACCACCTCGCCGTCGAGCGTCACCAGGCGTGGGTGGCTTGCTCGCGATCGCGTGATGCGGATCGCATCATCGAGCGTTTCCACGATGACCGTGCTGTGCAGCAAATACTCCACCGCACTCCGCAAGCGCGGCTCAAAGCGCACGTAGTCGATGGCGGCCCCGATGACGCCGGATTGTCCCTGCAACGACGAACCATCATCGCGCAAGCCTCCCCGGATCGTGTCCAGCGGCAGGAAGGTCACGCGGCCCGCATTGTGCTTCTTGAGAAACTCGATGGCCGCCTTCGCCGCGTCCGCGTCTTCCGACACGATGTTGTTGATGTTGCCGCCCAGCGCCGCCTCGATGGCCTTCTCGTACTCCTTGTCCGACGATAAGAGGTCGCCCACCGGGCCCACAATGCCTTTCAGCATCGACGAGGAGCTGGCCTTCATGATCGCGCGCACGCCGACCGCGAAGCCTTCGTAGTTGTCGCGCAATTCGCGCAACGAATTGAGGCGCGCGTCCAGGCTGCTCTTCTCTTCGCGCAGCGTGCGCCACTGCTCGTCCAGCTCCTGCAGCGCTTCGGTGGTCTTCACCCGGTCGGTCTGGAGTTCATTGCGGCGGTTCTCCGCCTGCGTCAGGGCGCCTTGCTTTTCGGTCTCGCGCGTGCGGTCGGATTCAAGACTGGCGAGCAACTCATCCCGTCGCGCCGACACGCGACCCTGCTCCTCGTACACCTGTTCCAACTGCGCGTCCACCGCGGCGATACCGTCGGCAAGCGTCTCGATGGCGCTCTGCGTGCGCGCACGATCGGTCATGCGCTCGGCGGCCTGCTTGCGCATCGCCTCCAAGTTCTCGTCGGCTTCGTTGACGCGGAGCGCCAGATCGCCGTGCTCACTCGTCTTCTGAGCGAGGGCATCGTCGCACGCGGCAATTTCTTTGCGGGCCTCGCCCGCCCGTGCGTTGGTGCCGGCCATCTGCTCGGCCAGCGCGGTAGCGCGTTCCCGCAGGGTATCCTGGTCTTGCGCCGCCTGCTCGCGCTTTTCGCCGGCATACTCGATCTGTTGCCGCAGGAGGGCGATCTGCCGCTCGATCTTCTCCATTTCGGAGTCGATCTCGTAAACGCCCTGCTGGCGGGCCAGGCGCACGCGCTCCACCTCGAGGCGGTTTAATCCCACCTCTTCCTGGCGCGCTTCCAACGTGGAGATGCGGGCGGACACCTTTTCGTACGTGTTGCTCGCCTTGGCAAAGTCCTTGCGCAGGACCCCAATCTCCGACGTCAGCCGCCCGAACTCGAGCCATGCGGCGCGAATCTCCACCTCGCGGAGTTGGTCGCTGATTTCGCGGTACCGGATGGCCGCATTGACCTGGCGCTTGAGCGAACGCATTTGCCGCTCCACCTCGGCGATGATGTCGCCCAGACGCAAGAGGTTCTGCTCCGCAGACTCGAGGCGGCGCATGGCCAGCCGCTTGCGGTTCTTGTACTTGATGATGCCCGCGGCTTCCTCGAACAGGAAGCGCCGGTCTTCGGGCTTGGAACTGAGGATCAGGTCCATCTTGCCCTGACCCACCATCGAATACGCCTGCGTGCCGATACCGGTGTCCATGAACATCTCATGGATGTCCTTCAGCCGGCACGGGGCCTTGTTGATCAGGTACTCGCTTTCGCCCGAGCGGAACACGCGCCGCGTAATCTGAACTTCCGAGAAGTCCACCGGCAATGCCGAGTCCGCGTTGTCAAAGGTAACGGAGACTTCCGCCATGCCCAGGGGATGCCGGTTCTCGCTGCCGTTGAAGACGACGTCCTGCATGTGGGCGCCGCGCAGTTCTTTCGCGCGCTGTTCGCCCAGTACCCAGCGGAGCGCGTCCAGAATGTTGCTCTTGCCGCAGCCGTTCGGGCCCACGATCGCGGTCACACCGGGTTCCATCCGGAGGACCGTCCGGTCCGCGAAGGACTTGAATCCAATCATCTCGAGTTGTTTGAAGTACATTGAGACTACGAACGATCCTCATGGGCGGGACGTACGCACCGCCTCCCGCACCCGAATCTACGAGGCGGCTCCCCTCCCCAAGTGGTGAGCGCGCCCCTTCCGCGATTATTTGCTCTGGGTTCCAGAACCGCGCGCAATGCGGCGCGCCGTCCACCCTCCACACCGAGAGCGGGCGCTAGTCCATCATCCGGACTACCCGCTCTATCGACAGCGCGCGACCGGTAGCATCGTCCGCCTCCACGACCGCGCCGCACAAACCGGGGCGCTCCGTCGCGACGGTATGCGCCACAGGAAGCCCCGTGAGAAACTTCTGGATACTCAATTTCCGATCGAGTCCAATCACTGAGTCGAAGGGTCCCGTCATGCCCAAGTCCGTGATGTAGGCCGTGCCTTGAGGAAGCACCCGTTCATCCGCGGTCTGCACATGGGTATGCGTGCCCACGACCGCCGTGCACCGCCCGTCCAGATACCAACCCATGGCCACCTTCTCAGCCGTCGCCTCGGCGTGGAAATCGACCACTACGACGGCGACCTCTTTGCGCAGGCGCTCGACCTCGCGCAAGGCCGCTTCAAAAGGATTGTCATAGGGCTCCATGTACACGCGGCCCAGCACGTTCACAAGACCCGCCCTGCGGCCGTCCGGCAGCTCCACAATGACGCTGCCCTTGCCGGGTACTCCGCCGGGATAGTTGGCGGGCCGCACCACCGAGCCTACTGAATCGATTCCCTCCACAAGCTCCCGCTTGCGCCACGTGTGGTTTCCCATCGTGATGCCGTGGATGCCTATGGAGAACAAATCCTGGAGAATCGCGGGAGTCGCACCCAGACCGCCGGCGGCATTTTCTCCATTCGCCAAAACCAAGTCAATCCGGTGCGCCTCGCGCAACCCGGGCAAGAGCCGCTTCACGCAGGTCCGGCCAATGCTGCCGACAATATCGCCTATGAACAGGATTCGCATGCCCGCTCGGACTACTTCGCCAACTCGGACGCGCGAGTCTCCCGGATCACCGTCACCTTGATCTGGCCGGGGTACGTCATCTCGGTTTCCACTTTGCGCGCCACATCGCGGGCCAGTTGCATCGCCTCGGCGTCCGTAATCCGCTCCGGTTGCACTGCGATGCGAATCTCACGGCCCGCCTGCAATGCGTAGCTCTTCTCGACTCCTGGAAAACCGTCGGCGATCTGCTCCAACTGCTCCAGCCGCTTGATGTATGTTTCCACGGTCTCGCGCCGCGCTCCGGGACGTGCCGCGGACAATGCGTCCGCCGCCTGCACGAGGACGGCCATCACCGTCGACTGTTCCATTTCGTTGTGGTGGGCACCCACCGCGTTGGCGATGGCTTCACTTTCCCCGTAACGCTTCACGAAGTCGTGCCCGATCACCGCGTGGGATCCCTCGATCTCATGGCTGATGGACTTGCCGATATCGTGGATCAACGCCGCTCGTTTGGTTTCAGGGACATTGAGGCCCAGTTCCGCCGCCATAATCCCCGCAAGATGGCACACTTCCATCGAATGTTTCAGCACGTTCTGTCCGTACGAGGTGCGGTAGCTCAGGCGGCCCAGCAACTTGATGATCTCGATATGCAGACCGTGGACATCCACCTCGAGGCAGGCCTGCTCGCCCATCTCTTTGATGGTCTTCGCCATCTCTTCCTTGACCTTCTCGACCACTTCCTCGATCCGGGCGGGGTGAATGCGGCCGTCCTGGATCAGGCGCTCGAGGGTGATCCGCGCGATCTCGCGCCGGACCGGGTCAAACCCAGACAAGATAACGGCTTCGGGGGTATCATCAATGATGATGTTAATGCCGGTCGCGCTTTCCAACGCGCGAATGTTCCGGCCTTCACGGCCAATGATGCGGCCCTTCATCTCATCATTGGGCAGCGGTACCACGGAAACGGTTGTTTCCGCAACGTGGTCGGCCGCGCAACGCTGTATGGCCTGGCCGATTATCCACTTGGCCTTTTTGTCCGCGTTCTCGACCAGCTCTTCTTCAATGCGCTTGAGCCGCAGCGCGGTGTCCCGGCGCACCTCGGTTTCGAGCTGCTGGAAGAGTTCGCGGCGGGCCTCCTCCGCGCTCATCCCGGAGATGAACTCCAACTTCTTGGTCTGTTCCCCAATGAGAACCGTCAGTTGCTCTTTCTCTTTGACCAGACCACCTTCGCGGGCGGTGAGTTCGCGGTCCTTGGCCGCCAGTTCACTTGCCTTGCGCTCGACGACATCGACCCGTTTGTCAATCGTTTCCTCTTTAGCCAGGATGCGTTTTTCGAGCGCGACAAGCTCTTTTCGTAGTTCGCGCGCTTCCCGCTCCGCTTCCTCGCGGAGATGAATGCGCTGCTCCTTGATAGTGGTATTGGCTTCCTTGATGACCGAAGCGGCTTCGCGTTCTGCGTCTGAAATCGTCTGGGCCGCCTCACGGCGTGCTTTGCCCAGCAAGCTCCTCCCAAACAGACTGGCGCCGATCACGGCGGCGATCAGTCCCACGACGAAACCAGCTCCGACCCACACGACAATCATCAGTGGATCAGGCATGAAAATGACCTCCATCCCCAAAGGGATGCGTGTTAGCTCTTGCGAAGCCATCCGGGAGGTCAAAACAGGACGGATGAGCGCGCGGTTAGGCGATACAAACGACCGGTAGGTTTAACGTTAGCGCGAACACCCCCGTGTCCGGCAATGCCAATCCAACCCTAGAATAAACGCCACCGCGGCGGGAAAGACCCATGTCACCGTATCCCTTTTGCTCCGAAGTGCTTCGAAGAGCGCAAAAGTGTACTTCCTTGACTCCACCACTAAGTATAAGGATGCGGATTCCCCAAAGTCAATCCGCAGGAGGGGTACATATCAGCACGACGTCACCATGGATCGGACCACCTTCCAGCGGCAATGCAAAGGGTTCCGCGAACCCCCACTGCACCCGCATTCGGTTGTGGCAAGCGCACTGCGCATTCTGAGCAATCCTCCTGAATGCTATACATCGCGCCAAGACGCCAATTGGGAAATTCCTGGCCGTGTTTGTGGTATTCTCACTTTGAGGGAGAAGGGGTGAATCCCGGCAATTACTATCCTTTGCGGGGAGCGCAGTTATGAAAGCCGAGTTCGTCAATCCGTTTGTAGAGAGTGTTTACTACCTCTTCGGGACTATGCTGTCCTCGAAGGTGGCCCGCACGGGTCTGGCCATCACCGAGGGACAGCAACAACCTCACGAAGTCATGGCCCTGATCGGATTCAGCGGCGTCATGCGGGGCACCGTCGCACTGGCACTCCCATCTGAGACCTGTTCGAGGATGCTCTCGCAGCTCCTGGGAACTGAAGTCGCGCCGGACGACGAAACCGTATCCGATGCCATCGCCGAGATGGTCAATATTGTGGCGGGTTCGGCCAAGGCCAAGCTTTCCGAGAAGTTGAAAACCACCCTGGAACTGAGCCTGCCAGTCGTCTTCCGAGGTAGCAACTTCGATGTGTACTGCCCATCCAAAGCCGTCTGGGTGGAAGTCCCGTACATGAGCGACTTGGGACCTCTCACCTTACGTCTTTCCTTCAAGTCAGAGGGTGTGAACTGAATCGCGCCCGAAGATTGTTACCTTCACGAACACGTGAACCCGTGCGATTGGACGCAACTTTTTCGTCTAAAGCGGTATTTAAATTGCACGTGAAGGTGTCATCTCTGGGGAAAGCTGCAAGTGAAACCCGTAGACAGCTCATGTAAATGCTCTATTTACAATGGGTTAGATATGGTTTCATCGACAAATCCTCGTCTTGTGGCTCTCGTTTAGGGGTGCTGGTAATTGGGCCAAATTCTGCAAACGGGAGGTTGGGCACGTGGTTGATACACACTCTGATGGACATTCCGGCTGCCTGGAGTATCACTCCTTCCATTCACTGAAGCGTCGCGAGTTCCTCAAGGTGGGGGTCCTCTCAGGACTCGGCCTCACACTGGGGGATTACTTCCGGCTTCTGGACGCGGGCGGCCAAGCCCCCGGGCCGGACCCCAAGGCGCAGTCGGTCATCTTCATCTACCTCGCTGGCGGCATGAGCCATGTGGATACCTTTGATCCAAAGCCCTATGCCCCCGTCGAATACCGGGGCGAGTTGGGCGTCGTGGATACCAACACCGGCGAAGTCTTTGGCGGACTGCTTGCAAACATGGCCAAGTGCGCCGACAAGCTCTGCGTGCTCCGCTCGGTGACGCATGGCGAAGCGGCCCACGAGCGTGGCACGCACAACATGCTGACGGGATACCGCCCGAGCCCGGCTATCGTCTATCCAAGCATCGGTTCGGTGGTGGCGCATGAGTTCGGGCCGCGCAACGACCTGCCCCCCTACATTGCCGTCCCCTCCGCGGGCGACCCCTTCATGGGGACTGGATACCTCAGTTCTGCCTTTGGTCCGTTCAGCGTGGGCGGGGAACCTTCGGATAAGAGTTTCCAGGTGCGCGACTTGAACCTGCCCGAGGGTGTCGATCCGGCCCGCATGGAGGCGCGCAAAACACTCCTGGCGGCGGTGGACAGCCACTTCCGTCAGATGGAGAGCGGCGACGCCCTGGAGGCCATGGACAGTTACTACCAGCGCGCCTACGCGATGATTAGTTCGCAGTCCGCGCGCGAGGCTTTCAACATCGCCGCGGAACCCGATGAAATGCGCGACCGCTACGGCCGGCATGCGATGGGGCAACGCCTGCTCCTTTCCCGCCGCCTGGTGGAGGCGGGCGCCCGCTTCGTCACCGTGGTGGACGGCGGTTGGGATCACCACGAGAAGATCAAGGGCGCGATGGAAGGCCGGGTGCCGCCGCTGGATCAAGGGGTATCGACACTGATTGCGGATTTGGAATCCCGTGGCCTGCTTCAAAAGACCTTGGTAGTACTCACGACTGAGTTCGGGCGCACCGTGCGCATCAATAAAGATGGTGGCCGCGACCACTGGCCCAAGGCGTTCAGTGTCGTGCTGGCGGGCGGCGGCATCAAGGGCGGTGTCATCCACGGCAAGACGGACGCCTACGGTTCGGAGCCCACAGACTCCCCGGTGGGGCCGCCCGACATCGCCGCGACGATCTTCTCCCAGTTGGGAATCGACCCGACGCGGAAATTGATGAGCGCCGGCGACCGGCCCATCGACATCGTGCGAGATGGACAGATCATTAACAACGTCGTCGCATAACGGGACCGGCAGTCATGACAAAAGCAGTTCGCGATTCGGTGATGTGTCTGTCAGTGGCCGCGCTGATCATGGCCGGGCCAGCCGCGTGGGCCGGCCCTCCCTCTCTCGGGGATATATCCCCGCGGGGCGCAGCCCGGGGCGGCGCGGTGGAAGTCGTGGTCTCGGGCTCGGGTCTCGCCAACACGCAGGAGTTCCTGTTCCACGACCCTGGCATCACGGTTTCCGAGATCAAGCCCGAGGATGACGCGAAGGTGCGGTGCACGTTGAACATCGCGCCGGATTGTCCGCTGGGCACTCATGCCATCCGTGTTCGCACCGCGGGCGGGGTCTCGAATCTCAAGCTCTTCAGTGTTGGTGCGCTTGCCGAAATCGCGGAAGATGAGAACGTCAACAACGACCTTGCCAGTGCCCCGTCCGTTGCACTGGGAACCACGATCAATGGCAGCATCGGCGGCGAGGATGTGGACTACTACGCCGTAGAACTTCCGGAGAACGGCCGCCTGACGGCCGAGGTCGAAGCGATGCGCCTGGGCGGCGCCCTCTTCGACCCGAAGCTGCGTTTGTTCAGTCCGTCGGGACATGAAGTCATCGCGGAAGATGACACCGCGCTGCTCCGGCAAGATGCCGCGTTTGTGTACCAGGGCAAAGAAGCCGGGCGCTACGTGGTCGCAGTGAGCGAGGCGGCGTACGGAGGAGGCGGCGGCTTCAACTATCGCTTGCATATCGGCCAGTTCCCGCGCCCGCTCATGATGACGCCCCTCGGCGGACAGCCGGAGTCGCAAGTGAATGTGACGTGGCTGGGAGATCCCGGCCTTGCGCCACAAGCTTTGACCGCGCCGGCCGCGCCTCTGGGAACGGGCGTGTTGCAGCCGGCTTCAGACCTTGGTGTTGCGCCATCGCCCATTCCGTTCCGGGTGAGCGACCTCCCGGGCGCTCTTGAGGCAGAACCTAACAACGCCCCCGAGCAGGCGAGTGCCGGCGCCGCGCCGGGCGCTTTCGACGGGGTGTTGAGCGAGGCAGGCGATATCGACTGGTGGCGCTTCGACGGCAAGGCGGGCCAAGTCTACGATGTGCGCGTGTTCGCGCGGGAACTAGGCTCTCCCCTAGACAGCGTCATGGTGATCAACAATCCGTCCGGCAGTCAGCTTGCCGCAAACGATGATGGGGCTGGGCTGGACAGCTACGTGCGCGTCACATTGGCTGAAGATGGCAGCCACACGCTGAGTGTTCGCGATCAACTCGGAAGTGGCGGCGGCACGTTTGCCTATCGCGTGGAAGTTTCACCGGTGAAGCCGAGCCTCAAGTTGGGCTTTCTGGAAAATGAGGCGGCCTGCCTGACCGTGCCCGAGGGTAACCGCGGGTTCTTCCTGCTCTCGGCCGCGCGTGCCGAATTCGATGGGCCGCTGGCTCTAACGTTCGACGGGCTGCCGCAGGGCGTGACGGCGAATTTTGACGAGTTCCCAGCGGGCCAAGGCGCGATACCGGTTGTCCTGGAGGCTGCTCCAGACGCACCCGTTGCGGGCGCCCACGCCGCGATTACGGGCAAGCTCAATCAGGAGGGGTCCGACGTGCAGGGCGGCATCAACTACAATGTCGACCTCATCATCGGGAACAACAAGACCGTGTTTTGGTCGCGGCCTGTGGAGCGGCTCGCATTGGCGGTGGCCGAACCAGCGCCATTCAAGATCGACCTCGTCGCGCCCAAGGCGCCGGTTGTCCAGAACGGTTCCATGAACTTGAAAGTCGTGGCCACGCGGGCCGAGGGCTTCCAGGGGAAGATTGCGCTGCGCATCCCATGGGTGTCGTCCGGCGTTGGTGCGGGCACAGCCGAAATCGCGCCGGATGCCACCGAGGCCAACATCCTGATCAATGCCAATAACAATGCCGCCGTGGGCACGTGGCGTCTGGCGGTCGTGGGCTCGAGCGAGGGCTACACCGTCAGTACCGCGCTCACCCCCGTGACGGTGCAAGCGCCGTGGGTCACGTTTGAAGTGACCAAAGCGGAGACCGAACAAGGCAAACCGGCGCAGCTTGTCGTGAATGTGACGCAGGCACAGGAATACGCAGGCACCTACAAGGCGGAACTGCTGGGCCTGCCCAAAGGGGTGACGACGCAGCCCCTGGATATCACCCACGACACGACGCAATTGACCTTTCCGCTCGAAGTGGCGGCAGACGCGCCTGCGGGGAAGTTTCAGAACATCTTCGTCCGTTCCGTGCTTTCGACAGAGGGCGAGGAAGTCCTTCACCAGTCCGGCGGAGGCAATCTGACAATCTACGAGCCGCTTCCGCCGGCGTTGCAGGAGGCGGCGCCCGCGCCCGCACCGGAGGCGCCAAAGCCGGACGAGCCGAAACGGAAGACACGGTTCCCGACGAATACGTAACGCAGTTGCACGCGAAATGACCGGAGACACCATGCGGATCGGAATCAAGACGTGTTTGGGAATTGTAGGCGTGGCGGCCTTGTCGCTGGCAGCGCCAACGCCGGCGTGGGGCGACACCCTCGCCGTGTACCCGCCTGCAATTCAACTCGACGATCAACGCGACACGCAACGCGTGGCCGCGGTAGCCAGCCGGGACGACGGTGTGACCCTCGATCGCACGCCCGAGGTGACGGTCACCTTCGCCGCGGAAGGCATCGCGGCTTGGAACGCCGAGACGGGCCAGTTCACGCCGCTCGCCGATGGTGAAACCACGGCGACCCTAACGCACGGCGATTTGTCTGTGACCGTGCCGGTGAAGGTGGCCAATGCGGGGAGCAACCCTTCGCCGAGTTTTCGCAATGACATCGAACCGGTCCTGATGAAGGCGGGCTGCAACTCGGGTGCGTGTCACGGAAGCGCGCAGGGTAAGAATGGGTTCCGGGTTTCGCTGTTCGGGTTCGATCCGTCCATCGACTACATCAATCTCACGCGGGACAACCGTGCGCGCCGCCTGAACACCGGAAGCCCGGACGAAAGCCTGATGCTGACGAAGGCCACCGGAGCGGTGGATCACGAAGGTGGGGCGCGCTTCACGCACGACAGCCCGTTGTACGCCACGATTCAGCGCTGGATCGCGGAGGGCGCCAAGGATGACGCGGCCGCGCCGCCCGAACTGACCGGCGTGGAGATCCTTCCGAAGTCGTGCGTGCTGGAAGGTCAAGGCGCGGCGCAACGCTTCGTGGTACGCGCCACCTACGCCGATGGTTCCGATCGCGACGTGACGAGCCTTGCGGTTACGAGCACGAGCGACGAACTCACGGTTGGCTTCGATCCGGCCAGCGGCACCGCGACCGCGGGCGAACGCGGTGAAGCCTACATCATGGCGAGGTTCGGCACGTTCGCCGTGGTGTCGCAAGTGTTGGTGCTGCCGCAAGGTCTGACCATGGCCTGGCCGGAAGACGCGGCGTCCGCGAACTACATCGACGATCTCATCTTCGACAAGCTGAAGAAGCTGCGGATTCCGCCTGCGTCACGCTGCCCCGACGAAGTGTTTGTGCGACGGGTGTACATCGACGTCTTGGGGGTCCTTCCAACCGTCGATGAGACACAGGCTTTCCTGAGCGATCAAGCGCCCGACAAGCGCGAGAAGCTGGTGGATGCGCTCCTGCAACGGCCGGAATTCACCGAGCTGTGGGCGATGAAGTGGGCCGACTTGCTACGCGTGCAGTCATCGGCCAACGTCAT
Source organism: Candidatus Hydrogenedentota bacterium (assembly GCA_020849535.1). Taxonomy (GTDB): domain Bacteria; phylum Hydrogenedentota; class Hydrogenedentia; order Hydrogenedentales; family SLHB01; genus JAHDWY01. The sequence goes on along the minus strand of JADLGB010000166.1, from coordinate 22,048 downwards.
CGATCAGAAGGCGCTGCACCGGTATAACGATTGGCTGCGCCAGTCCTTCACTCAGAACAAACCGCTGGACCAGCTCGTGCGCGAGCTGCTGTCCGCGCAAGGCGGGAATTTCTCGTCGCCCGCGACGAATTTCTTCGTGGCCGAGACCGATCCCAAGCAGATGGCCGAGAATGTCGCGCAGGTCTTCCTGGGTATTCAGCTCAAATGCGCGCAGTGCCACAATCATCCGTTTGAACGCTGGACGATGGACGACTACTACTCGTTCTCGGCGTTCTTCGCGCAAGTGGGACAGAAGGCTTCGACCGATCCGCGTGAACGCATCACCTACGATCGCCAGTCCGGCGAGGTGAACAATCTGAAGAACAATCAGGTGATGGCGCCGAAGTTTCTCGGCGGGGCGACGCCGGACCTCGCGGGCCGCGACCGGCGGGCCGTGCTGGCGGATTGGATCACCGCGCCGGACAATGCGTGGTTTGCCCAGTGCATTTCCAATCGCGTGTGGTCGCAGTTCCTGGGCAAGGGTATCACGGATCCGCCCGACGACGTGCGCGTGACGAATCCGCCGAGCCATCCCGAATTGCAGAACGCACTCGCGCAACGGCTGCGGGATTGCGGCTACGATCTGCGCACGCTGGTACGCGACATTTGCACGTCCTACACGTATCAGATGGCCACGCAGCCGCGGGATCCGGCGATCAAGGATGAACGCAACTTTTCGCACGCACTGGTGAGGCGTCTTCCTGCGGAGCAGTTGCTCGATGCGATCGGCACGGTCACGGTGAGCAAAGTGAAGTTCCCGAGCCTGCCGCTGGGCGCGCGCGCCGCCGAAGTCGCGGACGGGAATTCGGGCAACTACTTCCTCGGCCTGTTTGGCCGGCCCGCGCGGACGACTGTCTGCGCGTGCGAACGACGCAGCGAGCCCACGCTGGCGCAGGCGCTGCATCTCATCAACGGCGACACCGTCACTGCGGCGCTGAAGGCGCCTGGCGGGCGTCTGGAGAAACTGGCTGCGCCTGAAGTGGCTCCGGCCGATGCGATTCGCGAGTTGTGGATGGCCGCGTATTCGCGACCGCCCACACCGGAGGAACAAGCCCAGGTGGAGCCGTATCTCGCAGGGGCCGCCGACAAGCGGCTCGCACTGGAGGACACCTTCTGGAGCGTGTTGAACTCCAAGGAGTTCGTGTTCAATCACTGAGTACTACGTGAAAGGTGTGTGATTGTGCGGATGCGGGCTGGCGAAGGAAGAGTGAGTCGAAGAGAAGACACAGGCGAGGGCGCCTGTGCCACACGCGCTTGCCATGCCCAGGGTCTTCTTTTTCTCTCTTGCAGTCTTCGGTCATCCCAAGATCGTGATGAAAATGGTTCCACTTTCTGATTAGAGATAGACGTGTGGCACAGGCGCCCTCGCCTGTGTCTTTATTGGGTACGAAGGTTGACACCCAATGGGATGTGCGGGACTGGATGGTGAGACATCAACAGGGATTCTGCAAATTGACCGTTACCGATACGACAAGGTCCAGCATGAGGAGGAGTAAGTCGATGAACACTGGTATTAGAGCGGGCATGTTCGTGCCCGCGGTCCTTACACTGGCGATCCTGCTTGGACCACTGACGGTGGCCCTGGCGCAGGAGGCCGCTCCCGCAGCACCTCCCGCGGAGACAGCTTCGGCCGCTCCACCGGCGGAAGCTGCTCCCGCGGCGCCATCGGCTGAGGCGGCGCCTGCCGCAGCGCCCGCGGATCCGGCGGTGGCGGTGGACGCGGTGCTGGCGGAGTTGGCAAAGCTGGGGCCCGAAGCGCTGGTGGCGCGCATCACAGCCCTGCGCGATCAGATGACGGCGCTCGCGGCGCAGGCTGCGGCCTTACGGGAACAGGCGAACCAGTTGGAGACGCAAGCCAATGATCTGAAGGCGCGCATGGCAGCCATGGAAGCCTTCACCGCGGCGATGGCTCCTGCGCCGGCGCCCGCGGAACCACCCGCCGCTGAACCTGCACCCACGCCTCCGGCGGAGGCGCCTGCCGCGGAGCCCGCGAAGCAATGAAAGACGTGAGGGCATACATATCCCGCAGCGTACGGCCACAGGCGTGGCTTGTGGTTGCCCTGGCGATGGGCGCGTTCGCGCTGGGTACCCAGGCCGACCCACCAGCGCCCGAGGTTGTGGACGCGGCAATCGGCCAGCTCATTGCACTTGACCCCGCGTTGGTCAAGGCGAAGCTCGATGAATACAAGACCAAAGCAGATGCCTTGACCGCCGAGGTGACCTCGCTCAAGCAGCAGGCCGAGGCGCTGGACCAGCAGACGGCGGCGATCGCGGCGCAGCTTGAGCAGATCAAGGCGCAGGCGAAAGCACTTGCGGCGGCGTTTGGTGAACCAGAGGCCCCCACGACGATGGCGGCGGCCGCGCCTGCCGCGGCGCCTGCGGCACCTGCGATGGAAATGAAGCCGGAGGAAGCGGCTGCGCCGAAGGTAACGTTTCAGGATCACATTCTGCCGATCTTCAAAGAGCGTTGCGTGAAGTGCCACAACCAGGACACCCGCCGCAGCGGCCTCGCGCTCGACACCTACGGTACGTTGATGGAAGGCGGAAGCTCGGGTGCCGTCATTGCCGCGGGCGCCCCCGCCGATAGTCGCCTGCTTCGCCTCGTCAATGGCACGGAAGAGCCCAAGATGCCTCCGTCCGGGGATCCCTTGACGGCCGAGCAGCTCGCCCTCCTGAGCGAGTGGATTCAATTGGGTGCGCCAGTCGACGCGAACGCCAAAGTAGCGATGAAGCAGGAAGAGAAGAAGGAAGAATCGGCGGTGTTCGTGGCGGCTGAGATCGTGGATGGTCCTCCACCGATGCCGGAAGTGGCCCTGCAGCCGCCCGCGCCGGAGCTGGCGAAGGCCGTTGTGGCGCGGTCCGTGGCGACCAGTCCCCGGGCTCCGCTGGCAGCGGTTGCCGGATACCGGCAGATACTCTTGTACGACCTGAGCACGTACGCCATGCTTGGCGCACTGCCCTTCCCAGAGGGCGAGGTCTATACGATGTCGTTCAGCGTCAACGGCGAACTCCTGCTGGCCGGTGGAGGCCAGGAAGGGAACTCGGGCCTGGTGGTCGTGTGGAATGTACGCAAGGCAGAGCGCCTCGGCCAGTACGGAGAGGAGTACGACGCGATCATGGCCGCGGACATCAGTCCGGATCACCGCATGATCGCCTTGGGCGGACCCAGCAAGAAGGTCAAGGTGTACTCCGTGCAGGATGGCTCTTTGCTCTACAAGCTGGAGGACCATACCGATTGGATTTACTCCGTGAAGTTCAGTCCGGACGGTGAACTGCTGGCCACCGCCGATCGCGCGGGCGGACTACTGTTGTGGCAGGCGGCAAACGGCCGCGCCGTCGAAGCCTTGCGTGGCCACACGGGCGCGATTCATGACATGAGTTACAGCGCCGATTCCACCATTCTCGCGACTGCGGGGCAGGACGGCACGGTACGTTTGTGGGACACCTGGGCCTACACGCAGATCCGGTCCTTCAACGCGCACGGCGGCGGCGTGCTCAGCGTGGACTTCAACCCCGCGAATGAGTTGGTGACGACGGGTGCGGACAAACTCGCCAAACGCTGGGATGCCAATGGAAAAGAGCTGGCGAATTACGGAGAATTGGCGGACTGGGGCTACTCCGCAAGGTTCGGCGCGCAGGGCGCCTTGGTGTTGGCTGGAAGCTGGACGGGGCGTGTTTCTGTGTGGGATGTAGCCTCTGGCTCCAGCGTGGCGGAGGTGTTCACGGCACCCGCGGCCTCGTAGATAAGCGTAGACAATTCCGATCTTCAGCAGGGCACCGCGCAGTGCCCTGCTTTCATTTTTGGAGAAGTGTAAACGATGATCCCGGTCTGATCTGTAAATGATGTTCCCGGTCTGCACCGGAATGGGACACAGGCGAGGGCGCCTGTGCCACACGCGCTTGCCACGCCCAAGGCCTTCGACACCTTTCTTTTGGGCTTTGGTCACCCCAAGATCCTGATGAAGAGAAGCTGCTTCGTGATTGGAGATAGACGTGTGGCACAGGCGCCCTCGCCTGTGTCTTCAGCGCTTGCCTTGCATGCCGGTGTTCTTCATCTCTTCCGGTTCTTGGTTTGCTGGAAGGCTCTGACGGATTCAAACAAACAGCGGATTGAAGATAGACGTGTGGCACAGGCGCCCTCGCCTGTGTCTTCGTCGACCGTTTCAGACTTCTCTCGTTGCAATCCTTCGGCGCAATCGGTGTAATCGGTGGATGAACTCTTCTGATTGCACTGCGGCTGCGCCGCAAGGAGATTGAGGATGCCTATGCTGCTGGCGGCGATAATGCTATTGGGAGCGGCTCCGCCGCAGGTGGCCGTGTTTCACGCGGAGGGTCTAACGGACACGCCGGCAATCCTGGAAGGCGCGCAGCGTGTGGCGCCTGAAGGCATCGATGCGCTCCCTCCCGAGACCTTGTTGCTTCTGCATCACCCCGCTGTGTTCCCCGCCGCGGCGCTGAGGCCTGTTGAGGAATTCGTGAAACGGGGCGGCCACCTGCTGGCCGTGGGCGAGCCTCCTTTCACCAAGCTGGTCTATCGCCGTCACGATGGCACGTGGGCCGATTTGGAGACCTGCCTGGGCGAAACGCCAGCGGCACATCCGCTTGTCGATTGGGGTGCCGTAAATGGGCAACCCGCGCAACGGGGCTCCGGGCATCCGCCGGCATCGGCTACTTACACCGCGCTGGAGGATGGGTACAGCGGAGTGTTGGTTATCCCCGAGGCGGCAAGTTGGGAAACGCGCGAGCTGCCTTGCTCAAAAGCCGCGGACCCTGCCGATGATGTCCTTCTGTTCCGCGCGTCGGGTGCGGGCCGGGCGACGCAACTCCTGGTCGAATTGCGCGAGCACGACGGGGCGCGGTGGATGGCGAAGGTGGCCCTGACGCCCGAGGAACGCGGCATCGGCATTCACCGGTCAGCCTTCCGCTACTGGCCCGACGCGGCGCCCACGAACCGGGGCGGGGAAGGCGACATGCCCGATTTCACCCGTTGCCAGGCGGTCATCTTCGGGTTTGCCGCCAGTCACATGGCGCTGCACGCGGGCCGGTACGAGTACACGATCCGGGGTGTGGCCACGGGGAAATGCACTGCGGATGTATCAACGCCTAACCTCCCAAGACTGGAAGGTTTCAGTCCGTCCTACAAACTCTTTCAAGCAGAACCCGCGCGTATCGAATGGTCGACAAGCACAACAGGAATGAGTAACAGCAACCACAGTACCGTGTGGTCGGCGATCGCGCGGCCCGTGCACGCATCGCCGGATCGCGATTACTTCTGGCAACCCCATGCGAAGGGGTTCGATGAGAACGGCGTGTGGTGCTGCACGCCCTTCTCAACGACGTGGCATACGAGCGGCGCGACGTGGTCGTTCCTCGGAGCGGACCTTGCGCCGCAAGATTTGGAGGCGACGGTCGCGGCGCTGCGCGAGCATATCGCGCAGGGTCCTCCGGTAGCGCGGCCTCCCGCGCTGGAAACAACGTGGGAGCAGGGCCCGTGCATCGAGGTTCGTGACGGCCGTTTCATGTTGGACGACAAACCGTGGTTTGCACACGGCATCAATTTCTGGCCGCTCTACGTGAGCGGCATGGAACCGCCCGAGTATTTTTCCCACTGGCTCACGTCCGCGAACTACATCCCTGAACTGGTGGAGGCGGACCTCGCGACCCTTGAGTCGTTGGGCGTGAATCTCGTGAGCATCCAATACGCGCGCGTCAAAGAGGCGCCCCAGTTGCGCGACTTCATCACGCGCTGCGGAAGGCACGGGATTAAGGTCAACGTCTTTCTTTCCGGGGCGCATCCCATACACCCGTCTGCGATGGACAACCTGGCGGAGCGTCCCTTCATGGAACTGCTGCGCGCCGCGGACCTGCGGGGGAATCCCCATGTGTTTGCCTATGACCTCGCGTGGGAACCGCGCATGGGCGTGTACGCGGAGCGCCGTCAGTACGATGCGCTGTGGCTGGAGTGGATCGTGGAGCAGTACGGTTCGCTGGAACGCGCGGAGGCCGTGTGGCGATTCCCGGTGCCGCGTGTAGATGGCGTGATCACGGGTCCCACGGACGAACATCTGATGCACGATGGCGAGCACCGGATCATGGTGGCCGCATACCGGCGTTTTGCCGATGACCTTATCAGTAGACGCTACGGCGAGGTTGTGCGCCTGGCCAAGACTATCGACAACACACACCTCTTCGGTGCGCGCACGGGATACGGCGGAACGGGAACCAAGGGGGTGGTCCGTGTGATGCCTTTCCAACTGACCAGCGGCGCGGCACATTTGGATTTCCTCTCGCCGGAAGGCTATGGCTACGGCCCGGAGAACATTTCCGACGCGGCGCTGGTGAGCGCCTACGCCCGCTGGGCCGGGAACGGGAAGCCGGTGTTCTGGTCGGAGTTTGGGCGCTCGGTGCTCAACGGGGGCGACATTGCGCTGGCCCAGCAGGCGAAGTTGTACTTGGCGTTCGCGGAGATGCTCAAGGTAAGCGACGCGGACGGTTGGGCGTGCTGGTGGTATCCCGGAGGCTTGCGGGTTGATGAGCAGAGCGACTTCGGCATCATCGCGCCTGACCGCGCGATTCGGCCCTCGGCACGGGTCCTGGGTGAGACTGCGGGGTCTCTTGCCGCGCTGCCGGATTACGCGCCGCCCTTGGAGTCGCTCGAAATCGAGCCGGATGCTACCCCCGATGGACTGGCAGGGGCCGTGGAGCGCCATTCCGCGGAATTCTCCAAGGCATTTGATTCCAAGAAGATACCACACCTAAGAACGGCCGGAACCAGCACGGACTCCACGAACTGCCCATTCACGGCAGTCGGGGGTATCGCTTATGAAGCGCCCGGGCCCATCCAACACCTGAATGCCGAAATTGCTGTTATCTCATTTCGGGACAATATTTTACGAATAAGGGCACTGAATACAGGCGAGGCATCATGGAGTGTTGAGGACTGCGGGATGACGGTGGTATCCAATGGCAGCGTACAGGTTTTTCCGCTGTCTGGCCCAGTGAGCCGGTTTGAAGCGGTCGAAATCGAGATACCGGCGGCGCCGGGGCAGGTTGTAGTCATGAAATCCACCCGATTCGGGGAGTTTGGGCAGCGTCTTCGCGTCGGCGCGGGCGGAGGCGCCCGTGGCTGAGATGCGGCGCTCCAATCGTGAAAAATGGAGCAATTGAACGGTATACATGCAACTATAAATAGGTATATGCAGCACATAAAGATCCTTATTTTATGCGGCCGATGTGAGTTTTCACGCCTGGATTTCGGGTGTTGTTTTGGCGAAAATCTTCTGGCAGAATATTCCGGTCCATGCGCTCGTATCGGTTTCGGTCGCATGAGAGAGGCTGTTAGGTGTGGAGACGAAGGGAAGCTCTACATCTGGAGTGCTTAGGTCACATCTCGTGGAATAAAACGTTACACTGCCCGTCCGCATCCCCTCAAAGGCATCATAGCAAGACCCCGGCAGATGGACCTGAGGGTATCGCGGCAGTGGCGCGCCGCACAGGACGTGGAATGTACGAAACGACCTTGTGGACAATAGGGTGAGGCGATGGCTGTACACACCATAAAGAAGGGTTTGAATCTCCCGATTTCGGGAGAACCCGTTCAGGAGATCGACCGGGTCCGTCAACCCCGGCACGTCGCGCTTCTGGCCGACGACTACGTGGGTATGAAGCCGACGATGGCGGTCGCCGCGGGCGACGCCGTGAAACGCGGTCAGCGCCTATTCGAGGACAAGAAGAATCCCGGGGTGCTGTACACCGCGCCGGCAGCGGGCACAGTGGCCGCCGTGAACCGCGGCGCGAAACGTGCCTTTCAATCCATCGTCATCGAATTGAACGAGGCGGAGGCCCAAGGCAAGGTTACCGGCGCGGACGTGGTGCGCTTTGAAAACTATACCGGCAACGATCCGGCGGGGCTGAGCCGCGACCAGATCCAGGCGCTGCTCCTCGAGTCAGGGTTGTGGACCGCGTTCCGGACGCGGCCCTTTAGCAAGGTGCCGGCTCCCGGCACGGTGCCGCATTCCATTTTTGTGACCGCCATCGACACGAACCCGCTCGCACCTTCCGTGGAGCGGGTTATCGCGGGCCGGGAAGAGGACTTCCAGCGCGGTCTCATCTGCGTGGCGAAGATGACCGAAGGCAAGACGTATCTCTGCAAGGCCCGTGGCGCGGCGGTGCCGGCGAACCCGAACACCGGGATCGCCATCGAAGAATTTGAGGGCGCTCATCCCGCGGGAACGGTGGGCGTGCACATTCACCGGCTGGACCCGGTACATCGCGAAAAGACGGTGTGGCACATCGGTTTTCAGGATGTGATCGCGATAGGCCATCTGTTCAAAACCGGTGGGCTGGATGTGGAACGCGTGATCTCCCTCGCGGGACCGATAGTCAAGAAACCCCGTTTGATTTCCACACGGTTGGGCGCTTCGATAGATGACCTCGTCGGCGGGGAACTGAAGGATGGTGAGAGCCGCGTGATATCCGGTTCGGTGTTGTCGGGCCGCGTGGCGCGAGGAGAGGTCTTCGGTTATCTCGGGCGCTACCACCAGCAGGTGTCGGTGGTGCGGGAAGGCCGGGAACGCGAATTCCTGGGATGGATGGCGCCGGGTTCGGAGAAGTTCTCGATTATCAACCTATTCGTCTCCTGCCTGTCCAGAGGCAAGCGCTTCGCGTTTGATACCTCGACAAACGGATCGAAACGAGCGATGGTGCCTATCGGGATGTATGAGAAGGTCATGCCGATGGACATTCTGCCGACGCATTTGTTGCGCGCGCTGATCGTGGGCGATCTGGAGCGGGCCGAGCAGCTTGGCTGTCTCGAACTGGACGAGGAAGATCTGGCGCTGTGCACGTTCGTTTGCCCGGGCAAGTATGAGTACGGTCCCATCCTTCGGCAAAACCTCGACGTGATTGATAGGGAAGGCTGATGAAATTCCTACGCGATATGCTGGACAAACAGCGGCCGCTGTTCGAGAAGGGCGGCAAGTTCGAAAAGCTGCATCCCCTGTTTGAGGCCAACGAGACGTTCCTGTTCACCCCGGGGCGCGTCACAGACGGGCCCTCGCACGTGCGCGACGGGATCGATCTCAAGCGCATGATGACCGTGGTGGTGGTGGCGTTGCTGCCGTGCATGGCCATGGCGATGTACAACACGGGCTACCAGGCGAACTTGGCGATCGAAGGCGGGGCCGCCGCGTGGGCAGGCTGGCAGACCTCGGTCTATGAAGCATTGGGGCTGCCGCACAGCTCGAGCAACTTCTTCGCCTGCCTCATCTATGGCGCGCTGTTTTTCCTGCCGATATACATCATGACGCTGGCGGCGGGCGGCTTCTGGGAGGTGCTCTTCGCGATCGTGCGCAAGCACGAAGTGAATGAAGGCTTCCTGGTCACGAGCGCGCTATTTCCGCTGGTGCTGCCCCCCACCATTCCCTTGTGGCAGGTGGCGCTGGGGATTTCGTTCGGCGTGGTGCTGGGCAAGGAGATCTTCGGCGGCACGGGGATGAACATCTTCAATCCCGCGTTGGTTGCCCGCGCGTTTCTCTTCTTCGCGTACCCCGCGCAGATTTCCGGCGACTTCGTGTGGATTGCGGCGAAGACTTCGGCCGATGGTTACAGCGGTGCCACGTGGCTCTCGCGCGTTGCGGCTGAGGGCGGCGGCGTGGCGGTGCTGCGCGAGAACTTGGGGTGGTGGGACGCGTTCCTGGGATTCGAGCCGGGTTCCATGGGCGAAACTTCCGCGTTGTTTTGCATCTTCGGCGCGGTGGTGCTCATCGCGACAGGTGTGGGCTCGTGGCGGACGATGGCGGGATGCCTCCTCGGGAGTTTCGTGTTGTCCACGTTGCTGAACCTGGTGGGTTCCGAAACCAACCTGGCGATGAACGTCCCGTTCTATTGGCACTGGGTGATTGGGAGTTTTGCGTTCGCGACGGTCTTCATGGCGACGGACCCCGTGTCCTCGGCCTTCACGGATCGTGGCAAATGGATTTACGGCGCCGGCATCGGGGTGATGGGGATCCTCGTCCGCGTGTTGAACCCGGCCTATCCCGAAGGCTGGATGCTGGCCATCCTGTTCATGAACATGTTCGCCCCGTTGATCGATCATTTCATCGTGAAGGCGAACATCAAGCGGAGGTTGGCGCGCAGTGCGGCTTAATGAAACAACCTATACGTTCTTGTTTGCCGGTGGGGTCTGTCTCGTCTGCTCCTTGCTCGTTTCCACGAGCGCCGTGACGTTGCGTTCCCGCCAGGAGGCGAACAAGTTGCTGGACCGGCAGGAGAAGGTCCTGGCGGTAAGCGGCCTGCTCGAGGAGGGCAAGCACCTGCCCGCGCAGGAGGTGCGCGACCTCTTCGCGAAAAACATCCAGCCGAAGATCGTGGAACTCAAGACGGGCAATTACGTTCCCGAGGACCAGATCGATCCGGCCACCTTCGACCAACTCAAAGCGCAGGCTGATCCTGCCACCAGTGAAGCGGCGCCCCCAAACGATGCCCAGGTGAAGCGGGTGCCAAACAATGCTTTGGTGTATCAAGTTGTTGAAGATGGAAAGGTCACCGAGTTGATCTTGCCAGTGGAAGGCAAGGGGCTGTGGTCCACCCTGTACGGCTATATCGCCCTGAGCGCTGACACGAATTCGATCCAGGGATTGACCTTCTATCAGCATGGGGAAACTCCGGGATTGGGTGGCGAGGTCGACAATCCCCGGTGGAAGGCGCTGTGGAAGGGACGTAAAGCATACGACGAAAGTTGGAAACCCGTCATCCGGGTCTTGAAAGGTACGGCTGGACCTCCCGAGGATGCGCCGCATGAAGTGGATGGCCTGTCGGGCGCGACGCTCACGAGCAATGGCGTGACCCGGCTGCTGCGCTTCTGGCTGGGCGACAACGGATTCGGCCCGTACCTCAAGAAATTCCGCGAACAAGGGAGCTGATGCCATGGCGTTCGGCAAGAAAGAAAAGGAAGCCCTGCTCGATCCGTTGTTCAACAACAACCCGATCGCATTGCAGGTGCTGGGAATCTGCTCGGCCCTGGCCGTGACGACGAAGCTCGACAAAGCGGTCGTCATGAGTGTGGCTTTGACGCTGGTAACGGCGTTTTCAAGCCTGTCGGTCAGTCTGATCCGCAACAAGATTCCCAATAGCATTCGGATCATCGTGCAGTTGGCGATTATCGCGTCGCTGGTCATCGTGACCGACCAGATATTGAAGGCGTTCGTATTCAGCATTTCCCAGCAGCTCAGCGTCTTTGTGGGCTTGATCATCACGAACTGCATCGTGATGGGCCGCGCCGAGGCCTACGCCATGCAGAATGGACCGGTCTTGAGCTTCATTGACGGGTTCGGCAATGGACTGGGATACAGTTTCGTGCTGATTCTGACGGCGGTCATCCGGGAGTTCTTCGGATCCGGCTCGCTGTATGGAGTCCAGATCCTCAACCCGACCACGATGGGCGGCTGGTACGTCCCCAACGGCATGATGCTTCTGGCACCCGCGGCGTTCTTCATCATCGGGTTTTTCATCTGGGTATTGCGGACGCTAAAGCCCGGGCAGATCGAGATGGAGGACTGAGGATCATGGATCTCGAGCACTATTTAAGTCTGGCCGTCAAATCTATCTTCATCGAGAACATGGCCTTGGCCTTCTTCCTCGGCATGTGCTCGTTCCTGGCATGCTCGAAGAAGGTGGATACGGCGATCGGGCTGGGGTGCGCCGTCATATTCGTGCAGGCGATCACCATCCCGCTCAACAATTTGCTGCTGAATTACGTCCTGAAAGAGGGCGCGCTGGCCTGGATTCACCCCAGCATGGAGCATGTGGATCTGACCTTCCTGGGGTTCATCACATACATCGGCACAATCGCCGCCATGGTGCAAATCGTGGAGATGGCACTGGATCGCTACGTGCCAGCGCTGTATTCGGCCTTGGGCGTGTTCCTGCCGCTCATTGCCGTGAACTGCGCGATCCTGGCCGGGTCCCTCTTCATGGTGGAGCGCGACTACGATCTCGCGGACAGCATCGTGTTTGGGTTCGGCTCGGGGATCGGCTGGGCGCTGGCCATCGTGGCGCTCGCCGCGGTGCGCGAGAAGATGCGTTACAGCAATGTGCCGGCCAGCCTGCGCGGCCTCGGGATGACGTTTATGTTGACGGGTTTGATGGCCATCGCATTCATGGCCTTCGGCGGGATACAGCTCTAGCGGTTCCTGCCGGATTTGGGAGAAGCACGTAATGCTCATCGTTCTTGGCGTGTTCATGTTCACGTTCATCGTGCTGTCGCTGGTCGCGGTATTGCTGGTGGCCAAAGCCAAGCTGGTCGCCAGCGGAGACGTCAAGATCGTCATCAATGATGACGCAAGCGCTGCGCTGAAGGTCCCCGCGGGCGGCACACTCCTGAACACGCTGGCCGCCCAGAAGATTTTTGTCCCTTCCGCTTGCGGCGGCAAGGGCAGTTGCGGCGTGTGCAAGGTGACGGTCAAGGAAGGCGGCGGCGCCCTCTTGCCGACGGAACTGAGCCACATCTCGCGAGGCCAGGCCCGCGAAGGCTGCCGGCTCTCGTGTCAGGTCAAGATCAAGAACGACATGAAGATTGAGATTCCGGCGGAGATTTTCCATGTCAAGCGCTGGAAGTGCAAGGTGCGCTCCAACAATAACGTGGCAACGTTCATCAAGGAACTCGTGCTGGAGCTTCCGGAAGGTGAAGCAGTGCCGTTCCGAGCGGGCGGCTACATCCAGATTGAGTGCCCGCCATACACCATCCATTACAAAGACTTTGATATCGAAAAGGAGTACCGCGAGGATTGGGACAAGTTCAACCTCTGGCGGTACACGGCGACGAATGAGGAAAGGGTCGAGCGCGCCTATTCGATGGCGAGCTACCCGGAAGAGCGCGGCGTCATCATGCTGAACGTACGCATCGCGACGCCGCCGCCGCGGGCCCCCGAAGGCACGCCCCCCGGGATCATGTCGTCGTACATCTTCAACTTGAAGCCGGGCGATGAAGTGACGATCTCGGGTCCGTTCGGGGAGTTCTTCGCGCGCGAGACAAGCAACGAGATGGTCTTCATCGGTGGCGGCGCGGGCATGGCGCCGATGCGCTCGCACATCTTCGACCAGTTCCGGCGCCTGCACACCAAGCGCAAAGTCAGCTTCTGGTACGGTGCGCGTAGTCTGCGCGAAGCATTCTATGTGGACGACTTCAACGCCATCCAATCCGAGAACCCGAATTTCACGTGGCACCTCGCGCTTTCGGAACCCTTGCCGGAAGACAACTGGACCGGCTACGTGGGCTTCATCCACAAAGTGCTCTACGACAACTACCTCAAGGATCATCCCGCGCCCGAGGATATCGAGTACTACATCTGCGGACCGCCCATGATGAACAACGCGGTCATCGGCATGCTCACCGATCTCGGCGTGGAACGCGAGAACATCCTGTTCGACGACTTCGGCGGGTGATGGCGCATGCCATGGAACGTGAGGTCAAACAGCGTGCCAATCGCCGCCGGCGCGGCCTCGGGGTTGCGCTAGCAGCAGGGATTCTCTGGTCCGGTTGTTCGCAATCGCCAGTGGTCTATCACCTTACCGGCCCCACGATGGGCACGACATACTCGGTGAAGGTGCTGCCCAAGGATGTGGGAGAGGACCGCACCGCCGAACTGCGCAAGACCATCGAGGAAGTGCTGGCCCGCATCGACATCGAGATGTCCACCTACCGGCCTGATTCGGAATTGTCGCGCTTCAATCATCATGCCGAGACAACACCCTTCCCGGTGTCGGCGGAACTTGCCGGCGTGTTCGCTCAGGCCAGAAAGATCAGCGAGGCCAGCGCGGGCGCGTTCGATGTGACGGTCGGGCCTCTCGTTGACGCGTGGGGATTTGGACCCGAAGGCTTTGCCGTGCAGCCGCCCAGCGACGAGGAATTGGCCCGGCTGCACGAACGGATCGGCTACCAGAAGGTGGAGGTCAACACCGAAGCCAAAACCCTGCGCAAGCTGCAGCCGGATGTGGCGTGCGATTTGTCCGCCATTGCCCCGGGGTTTGCGGCCGACCGAGTCCTCGAGGCGATCACCGCGCTGGGGTATACGGATCTCATGGTCGATGTCGGCGGCGAGATTCGCGCCCAGGGACGCAACGATCGCGGGCAGTCATGGCAGATCGCCATCGAGAAACCCCTGACCAACGAACGTGCCATCGAACGCATCGTTTCCCTCGACGGAATTTCGCTGGCGACTTCCGGCGACTACCGCAACTACTTCGAGCAGGACGGGATCCGGATGTCGCACCTCATCGATCCGCGCACGAACAAGCCGATTGCGCATAAGTTGGCCTCCGCGAGTGTTCTTCATATAGAGTGCGCCATGGCCGACGGCTATGCCACCGCCATGATGGTGCTCGGCCCGGAAGAAGGCTACGAAGTCGCCCTGCGCGAGGGTCTCGCGGTGTTCTTCATCATACGCGACGACGCCGGTGGCTTCGTCGAGAAGGCCACCCCGGAATTTGAACGACTGACCGGCGAGAACACGCCCGCGCCATAGAGCGCGTTTCAAATGGAAGCACCAACCAGGAGCGCCGGCATCCTTGCCGGCTCCCAGGCGATTCTGAACACCGGCGGCGCGGCGTGCGGACCAAAGCAAGCACCCCGAAAGTGCGGACCAACCAGGAGCACCGGCATCCCTGCCGGCTCCCAGGCGATTCTGAACACCGGCGGTGCGGCGTGCGGACCAAAGCAAGCACCCCGAAAGTGCGGACCAACCAGGAGCGCCGGCATCCCTGCCGGCTCTTCAAGACGCCAGCAAAGGCGCTGGCGCTCCCAGTTGACGCGTTTCCACAAGGAGCTTGGGTCTGTTCCCGGTTCCGCACTATCATAAGGTAGTGCCATTCGGGTCCATCCCCAACCCGTTAAATCGGAAGTGCAATCCAAACGACGGGAACACGGGAAAGGAAGAAGGAGGAATTCCTCTCGCCAAGACGCGGGGACGCAAAGGAATACGGAAGAATGAAGATGAATTCGAGTTCTGCAATCTTTCTTCTCTGCGCCATGGCGCCTTTGCGAGAGGTGTGTTTCAAGCACGTTCGCGAGGATGACGAGGGGTCGGCGTCCCAACGGGTTGGGGACAGACCCCGTGTTTCGCTCCGCAGAGCCTACGCGAAAGACGGGGTCAGTCCCAGTCAACTGCCGAATTCAGGATGAAGGAAGCGAAGGCACCGAGCCAAACCCGATGCAAGACTGTTTTACCGCGAAGCCGCGAAGACCGCGAAGCTAAAGCGAGGATTGAGTTTCTCTTCCTTCGCGTCTTCGCGCCTTCGCGGTAAAGCAATCCTCTCTTTCGTCCCCTGGGGCGTGGCGTAAGTTGAATCCGATGAATGTCTTCGGTAGCGCCCGCCTTCCACGGCGGGCGTCTTTGGGCTCCGAGTCCGCCCGGCATGGAAGCCGGGCGCTACTGTAGGATTAGGTTGATTGGGATTGTAACACGCTCTTGGAGCGACCGGAAGTGATGAGGTAGATCATGGGTTTGCTTACCGTTGTCCTGACTGTTGTAATCATGGCAGCCACCATGCTGATCATGGCCGTCGGCGTCATGTTCCGCGGGAAGTGCCTGCGAGGAAGCTGCGGCGGCGAAGACGCCGTCGGCCCGGACGGCGAACCCCTGACCTGCGACACCTGTCCCCGCCGCAAAGAGCGCGAACGCGAACAAGCCGCCCTCGCCGCCATGAACGACGACGAAAAACGGGAGTGCTCACTCACCCACCGGTAGGCGCGTCGGGACGCGCGGGAGCGAACGCGAGGAGAGTGGCCTAGAGCGGACGCTGGCAGAATTCGTGTTTTGCAGTCTTTCCCTCTGATCTTCCCAGAACGGCGCCCGCTCGGAATTCGGTGGTCGTGCTATGATGACCATTGCGATCGAAACCTGAAGGGGACACGTCATGACATCAGGTTACGAACCGCTTCATCTGCCGCTGGAAGAGCCGAAGCGGAAGGGTTGGCTGCCTGAATTCCTCGGTGGGGGGGTGGGAGTGGAGCAAGGCAAGAGCCTTGTGGCCCAGCTTGAGGCAAGGAGCCCTATCCCGCCTGAGGTGTGGGGTCCGGACAAGGATCGACAGCGCCTTGCAGCCGCCATGAGCACGATCATCACGAACACCATCCCGTGGCCAAACGCGCAATTCATCCCGGAAGACCCTTTTAGCCTGGTGACATTCGCCTTGCCGAATGGGAAAGACGACCTCGAACTCACCGAGATCTTAATGGAGATGGAATCTCTTCTCGGGTGGGATTTGGACGAAGGAAGGCTGGGCCTGCTTGACAAGACCTTTGGCGAAGTCATCGAAACGCTGATCGAGCGAACACGGACCGAACAGGCTCTGCCTGTGATCGGACCTGGCGCTCCGGAAAATCGGCTTTGCCCCAGTCTGGCGATATTTCTCGACCTGCGGAACAGCGTGGCCTTGTATTCGCCGGGCCTGTCGCGAAGAATGGTGTATCCTTCAACCAAGCTCCACGATGTCCTGTCGCATCGTGGAGTGAAAGCCGTGGACCACTATGTCCGCCAACGCTTCGACAGAGACGGGTTCCTTGGACCGGAAATCAGGAGAGTGCCACTGCGCGTCTTGTGTTCGGGACTTGTTGTGGTGCTCCTGTGTGTTCTACTCTGGCTTGCTTGGCCCGTTTCCGGAATGTCCCAGAATCCCGATTCCGGTGTTTGGACGTGGGTTCAGGATTTGCTTTACATTCTCTGGCCCGTGCTGTTTCCCGTGCTGTTTTCAGGGATGTTTCTCGTGCTTCTCATGGTCTCCTTGATGTTCGCGGGTGTCGTGTTACCCATCCCCTACCAGCTTGCACAGAGAGCCATCTGCTGGAAGCGTTCCCGCAACCTTACCTTCGGCGAACTGGTCCGGCATATTCAGGCCGCACGAAACCGGAGGCTACCGCAGAGCGCTCCGCCTTCCTGTTTCTCCGCGTTCCTCTGCGAACTCTGCGCCTCGGCGTTGGAGTCAATTGAGAACTACGGGCGAGACGCCCGTGCCCCTTTCCGCATCTCCTTCGTGGATCGGTGTAATCGGTTCACGTTCAGAATCTTGAATACTCGTCGCGATTTGGCGTTATCTTGCTTCTTCATCTGTACTACTCTCTCCAAGAATGCTGAATTCCTGTCGTAATTTGGAGACGGACATGCCGGCAACCCACGCAATATCAACTACTTGAATGGGGATATTTCCTGACAAAGATCCGGCCAGGTTCCATTCGAGAACGACTCCAGGGTTGGACGGTCTCAGCAACTATCCATATAACATATATTTATATTCGTATTCCATATGTGTTAATCTGTGTAATCTGTTGTGAAATCGTTCTTCTTCCTCTTCATCTGCGGCCATCTGCGTTATCTGCGGACAAGGTCTTGCTTTGGTTGCGGCTATGCTGCGCTGTGAAAATCTGTGGAATCTGTGGACGGGTTCTTTTTCCGCTCTCTGGCTTGGCCGCCTGAGTTCTCTGCGTTCCTTTGCGAACTCGGCGTTTCGGCGTTTGACTGAATCGAAGACCATGGGCAGGGATGCCCATGCCACCTCGTGTGAATCTCCGTCCTGAATCGCTGAAATCGGTGGACCAATAGGACTGTTCATGAGGTACTATCCTCTGCACAAACCAGCGTCTTGCAGCGTTCGGTCCTTGTCCATTTGCGCGGTCTGACGCCGTTTGAAACGTGTTGGGTCGCACCTTCAGCGCTCAGGATCATCAAGGGGGGCCTTCACCCTGGGCTCCGCTTCGCTTCGCCCAGGGCTAGTATGGTTCTGGCCTTTCAGGCCGCAATGCAGGCGTCAGCGGCATGTCCTCTGCGGCATGTTCCCCACTCCCTGTCATTGGCGTTCATTTGCGTTCATTCGCGGATGTAGTTTTGGTTTGAGTAGCAGTCCTCGCGATCGCGAGGATGAAGAGCCGGCAGGGATGCCGGCGCTCCTGGTCGGCGTTCCTGGTCGGCGTTCCTGGTTGGCGTTCCTGGTCGGCGCTACTGGTCGGCGCTGCTGGTTGGCGCTGCTGGTTGGCGCTGCTGGTTGGCGCTGCTGGTTGGCGCTTCTCAATAGCCCCCGATCGCGCCTTGGACATGCGGACTGCACATCCGGGTGGTTGTCACCTGCATACTTCGCATGTCAATGCGATTGACGTGCTGACCTGATCTGTGGTGTAATGCATATTGCGCCGATAATAATATATGTTTGTGTTCTATGCTTGGGGCAATGCAATTGTCTGTTTCTCAGTGCAGATCTTACTGGGGGGTTCTGTCATGAGTAAGCGGGGGCACACGAGTTCTCTGATACTGGTGGCGACGGCAGCCTTATTCAGTTTGGCGCTTGCAGGGTGTCCAGCTTCTGAAAGCGAAGGTGCGAAACGTCCGTTGCGTTCCGTTCCGGACGTTATCGGGGCGACACAGGCGGAGGCGGAACTGGCCATCAAGGCGGCGAAGCTGAGCGTTGGCGCAGTGCTTCAGGTTAGCAGCAGGACCGTGCCGGCTGGGATCGTGATCGGCCAGGAACCTGTTCCGGGAACGCGAGTAATCCCCAAGACTCCCGTCGACTTGGTCGTCTCCACAGGCTTTGAACCTCCGGCAGAGGTCGCTGTGCCCGATTTGACGGGAATGCGCCAGCGGAAAGCAAACAAGACTTTGAAAGCGCTGGGCCTCTCCGTGGGGACCATCTACAGCGCCTATAGTGAGACCATTCCTAAGGGCCGTATTGCCGCGCAAGACCCGGCCGCGGGTACTTCCGTTGCCGTGGGCAGTGTGGTGGACCTGCACGTCTCGTTGGGCAGAAGGCGTATCCCCACGCCGGATGTCACGGGCTTGACCCAGGCAGCGGCTGAATCGACGATCACCCTGGCGGGTCTTACCGTGGGCGCCGTCAAGGAAGCCTATGACGAGACGGTTCCCGCGGGCATGGTTTCCGGTCAGCAACCCCCGGCGGGGACTATGCTCCACGGTGGGAGCCCGGTCGATCTGATCGTCTCCAAAGGGCACGTCCCCGTTCTTGTGCCGGATTTGACTGGAAAAACGCGGTCCGAGGCCGAGGCCGCGTTGAATGGTTACGGATTGAACGTTGGCGTCGTGAAGAAGTTCTACGTGGACGTTGCTCCGGCTGGTGTGGTGTATTCTCAGTTCCCCGTGGCCGGTAGCGAGGCGGAATGGGAATCCGATGTAAAGATCTGGGTGAGCCTGGGCACACCGGGCCGGAGCTGGACGCGCCTCTACGGAACGGATGGCAGTGAATACGCAAACGGTTATTCAAGGTCGCCGTCCTGCGCTATGGAAACTGGCGATGGCGGAATCCTGATCGCCTCGAAATCTGTTGATGCCGCCAAGAATTCGGATATCTACGTGGTGAAGATCGGCCCGGATGGCGCCATCATGCCGAGCGCGGAGGGTGATTCCGGACTCTGGGAGTTCGTTGTCGGCTGGCCCAATACCTTTGAGGAGCCGTACGCGATGTGCATGCGCGGTGACGGCGCATATGTCATCGCCGCCTATCAAACGGACGCGCTCTCGGGCGCTAAGGGCGTCCTGCTTTGGTTCGTGCAGGAGAGCGGTTACCCCATGGGCTTTGCCTTCTATCCGAACGCGGGAAAGCCGGGCAGCGTTTTCTCCAAGCCGGATGGCGGACTCGTAATTGCCGCGGACGTCGTCATTGAAACGGACGCTCTGAACAATGAAGTTGCGCGGCACGAATTTTCTATACCTGTTGCCAAGTGTGTTCCCACCACGGACGGTGGATGCGTTACGTTAAACGAATCGTCCCCAAGCGGACCATTGGTGGCGAAATACAATTCCCAATGGGAGCTCATTTGGGAGCAATTCTCTACCGACAGCTATCTCTATTGGTGGTTCGGCGATATCGCACCGGCTCCCGATGGCGGCGTTTTCGTGGGTGGCGTGGGTGAACTCGACATCATGAACCCGAATCTTGACTACTGGAATGTAGCCCTGCTCGACGCTTCGGGCAATACCGTGTGGAGCACCAAGACTCATATGTGGCGCTACGGCGCTCAGAGCCTCTATAGTACAGCGAGCGGCGGCGTGCTGGCATTGGGACTTGTGGCTACCGACAACGATGATCATGATGACTATGACCTCCAGTGTGTCAAGATCGATGCAGAGGGCGCAGTCGAGCATGACTGGATCGTGGGCGGCAGCTTTCGGGACCGGCCGGGCAAAGTGCTGGAAATGCAGGACGGTTCATACGTCATCACGGGGCACTATGAATTGGAAGACCACGGGCTCTACGATGTCTACGTAACCAAGATCGCTCCCGACACCCCCGCGCCCTGGACAAAAACGTGGGGTCCGGGAGACTTCCCCTATAGCGCCCTGGCAACGGATGACGGGGGCATGGTCGGCGTAGGTCTTCAGATGGACGCGAATCTGCTGGAGCGGGGTCTGTGCGTGAAAGTTGACCATGCGGGCAACGAAGCTTGGCGCAAGGTCCTGGGCGACGACCGCTGGGCGAACATCACGTTCTCAATCGGCCGTTCGGCCATCGGAGGCGTAGGCGCGACGGACCTGACGCTGTTGGGCATCGGCAAACCACGCGCGACCGAAAGCGGTAGCGATCTTTTCCTTGAGGCCATCAACACAGAGGGCGAGACACTTTTCACACGTGAATTCCACACAACCTCTGTTGTGCAATTTGGCTCATGGCGGTCATCCTATACGGCGGGGTTTTTCGGTGGTGGCCAGAATGTGCTTGTCATGGACGGCGCCGTTGCCCGGGGCAGCAACCAAGACATATCGTTAGTCGTATTGAATTCGCAGGGCGAGACCATACTGGAGAAGACGCACAACGCCGGCCTAACCTGGGAGACGGACGCGTTCTGTGACACGGGTTACGCCGGTGACGGCGGACTTTTACTGCGGTGGTCCATCCCCGATCCGTTTGATCCGGATTTCGCAATCTACAAACTCATCGAAAAGCTTGACGCAAACCTGGTTGCCAAGTGGCGATTCAATCTCGAAGCCGTGGCCTCCCGCGTGCAGTGGATCTGGACGTACAAGCTTGAAGATGGTGGAATGCTGCTCAACATGAGAGCCCGGGAGAGGAATCCAGATACCGGGTATGATGAGCTGAGCCACCATTTGGTGAAACTTGATGAGAACGGCCAAGAGGTCTGGCGGAAAGTAGTTTCCGAGGAGGATGGGGCCTATGTCAATGTTGAAGTTCTTGCGTATCCCGGCGGTGTTTACGTTGGCGAAACGGAAACACTCTGGACTGAGGACGGTATTCGTTCGAACTTCGTACTCTCGGCCCTGACATTCAGCGGCGAAGAGCGATGGAGCAGGACTTTCGATAACGCATATTCCGCCCAAGTGCTTGCTGGCAATAGCGGCGAGTGCCTGCTTTCCTACCGGGAGTATTCAGAGCGGGTTCCTGGCGAAGGGTACTACACGTTCTTCCGCAAAATCGACGCGCAGGGGGCCGATGTCTGGTCCCGTGAGCGCCTACACGATCTCGCTGGAACTATTGTGGCCTCGCGGGACGGCGGCTACCTCTTGTACGGTGATTCATACCACGCACCCATGGACCAGGGTTATCCTTCCATGATGCTGACCAAGACGGATGCGGAAGGGAACGTGGAGTGGTCAAGTCACTTCGGCAAGGGCGAGTGGAACCTCATTTCACTGGCCAAAGAGATGGACGATGGCGGATACTGGTGCACGAGCTATACCTATGTCGCCGATCTATTTGGGAATGGCAGCACGTCCCAAATAGTTTGGTACAAACTCGATTCCCAAGGCCATGTCCTCGGCCAGCCGCAGGAGTAAGCCGTTCGCAGTGTTTTTTGTTATTCGAGGAAATTCAGGGACGGAATTCAGTGCCTTTCCGCAGTCCTGGAGTTCTGGCGAAGACGAAGAATTCGGACACCCATTAGGTGGTTTCTTGTCAAGAGGCAAAACTCTCTCATTCGCAATCTTTCAGCGTTTTTTGTGCTGCTCAGTGCAGGTCATTGCCGGGCGCGAACGCCGGGCGTTGCCGCAGAGCGATT
>JADLGB010000165.1 GCA_020849535.1 Candidatus Hydrogenedentota bacterium | reverse complement strand
TTGGTCGCGCTCGGGAGGGAACACAAGCAAAGGCATCTCGCGATCGCCGGCATCTCGCTGGACGAAGACCCCGAGGCGGTGAAAAAGTTTATTGCGGAGTACAAGGTCGACTATCCCATCCTCATCCCCGAACCCGATTCGCCGTGGGGGAGCCTGGACAACACTCCGACAACCCTGCTGATCGACAGACACGGCAAACTGGTTCAGAGGTACATCGGTGCCGTCCCCGAACGAAGGCTTCGAACCGATACGGAAGCCGCCCTTGCCGAGCAATAGTCCATGTCGCGGTCGCTTACACAGTTGCAACCGCTCTCAGCGGCTTCGGCGAAATCTGCGGAAGTAGGCCGCATCTCGTCGACGGACGCGATTGACTTCTGCTTGAATTTCTTCTTTCGAACCGGCCGCCTCCGTCGGGCTCGACCACGCGAGGCTGCGGCAGAGAAGCGTTCCCTCGAACCTGAATTCGCTGTAGCGGCAAGGCAAGCCGGTCGTACGCGGGTGTATATGCTCCTTCGCTATAACGCGATGCTCTGCATCTCTAAAATAATTAACTGCTAGTGAATAATGTCGGCCTCTAATGATAAGAGGCTCCCTGTTTGCGCGCCGGCGCCGGCTCCGTCTTCGCGTTACGAGGGTCGTCCGCCGGGTTGACGTACGTAATCGTCCACGGCCCCGTGCCGTGGAGTTGCAGGACGGTCTCACCGCGCGCCCAAGCGAAGTGGCGCATCCCGGCAGGCCAGAAGCCGAACGTGCCGGCGGGCATCTCGCGCGTCGCTGACGGATCGAACTTCTCGCCCATGCCAAGGTTGAATACCCCCGAAATGACGGTGACGCGCTCGACCTTCGCGTGCCAGTGGGGCGGAATCTTAAAGCCGTCCGGCAGCCAGAGGCGCATGACAAACGGACCGTCCTTCGCAGGGTCGCCTTCCAGCACCGCAAACTTAGCCCCGGCGGGCAAAGACCCGGGCCCATCCTTCCATTTGACTTCTGACGGAGCGTATAAGCCCATCTCATCTATCTTCCCTTTCTTTGCGTCAGCGGCAGAGCGAGTCACTTCCTGGCCTAGGGCAATATGCGCGGCCAAAACAGTTAACGTAATAAGTGATAGAATTCTCTTCATAGCAAAAACTCCTTTCCGATCTGATAATTAAACACAAGTGTTAGTGATTCGAGTTAGGTTTGAAACCAATACCTACAATAGAATTTCGTTCGCCTAGTGGACGACTAACGACCACGGTCACGGCGCCGGCGCGCTTGCCGCGCGTCTGCGACCGCGACCTTAGGCTGGCACTCCCTACTTCCTGACGACGATGTCGGCTTTCGTCGTGCCCACGATATCAAACAGCTCTTTCTGTTCAACTGCAGGAACCTTGAATCTGTCCAGGGATTTCTTGAACTCGTTGGCCATCACGCTCCACTCATTCTCGCTGATGTTCAAATGACGGTGAGATTCCATCATCGCCTTTCCGGTGTACTTGCATGGTCCACCGGTCACCTCACAGACCATCTGAGATACCTGGAATTTAAGATAAGGCACCGGAGATATCTTCCGACCGGCGTCAATGGCGGGATTCTTGTTCAACTCCTCATTCGCCACGAGCCTCTCGATGAAGTCATCGACGACAACCGTAATGCCTTTCAGGCCGCCTAACCGGTCATAAAGGGACTTCCGAGCACCTAGCTGTTGTGCAGACGCTACCGACGCGAAAGCGGTACCCAACGTCAACGCTGCGAGTAGCGGTGCCATACGTAAAATATTAGTTCGCAAAATATTCATTTTTTGTTCTCCTTGCTCGTTTTTCGGGCTAAATGATCTGACGAACTGTCATTCAGTCTCTGACATGTCAGCCTGACAACCCGTCAGACCGTACCCCTCGATGATAGCTTCCTATTGGCGTTCGTAGATCCGGATTTCCGGATCCGCCGAGAGGTAGGGCTTCAATTCTCTCACGACATCATTTCCGAACAGCTCGCTCTTTAGGTAGTTTTCTGCCGAGGCTTGTGAATCGAAGCCATGAAGCACCTGTACATCCTCTTCCCGGAGGAGGAGGTCCTTGGATTCCGCGCCGGGGATCGACGACAGAAACGGTTCTTTGTATTTCGAGTAAACTGCGCCGGCCTTCGGGCGATCGGTCGCGGCCACGTTCATTGTGATTTCCAGATATGCCTTTTTCATTTTTATCTCCTTTCGTTTTCTGCGGAATCGCCGCGTCGACGCTCCCGGAATGAGAGCGTAAGTAAAATATGACTGGCCAGAAATGAGCTGTATGTTATTGAAATAACAGTTTTGGAAGAATCAGGAAATAGTCTGGCGAAAAGATCAGGATCGGAAGTGTTTCAGGACGCGATCAGATGTTCGAGGTCTTCGATCTGACGTACACAAACATATTCATCACGGTTGTATCGAGAGCGAGGCATCGCGCGACCCGGCCTGATCTCTCACCGGACACCCCAGCGCAAGCGTACCGCCACCCTGCAAACCGCCCTTAAGGATGCGACTGTGAAGGCTACAGGCGTTGCTCCCTGGGCTTCAAGAATTCGAAGACGACGCGGAGGTGTCACGCGGGGGCGAGGTGGCCGGTCTTCACGTAGATCAGCGCGCCCTCGGGCCCCGTGAACGGGTCGTGCTCGGACAGATGCGGGCTGCGCAGCCAGCTGCCCTTGGGGTACATGCCGTGCTCGTCCTCGAACACTCCGCTCAACACTAGGATCTCCTCGCCGCCCCAGTGGTGGTGTCGAATGAACCTGGTCGATGGCTCCCACCGCACGAGCGCGACGTTCTCGGGGCCGTGTTCGTGAAGCGGCAGCACGGTCAGGCCGGGCATCACGCCTTGGTACCAGCGTGCCGTGCGGGTATCGATCACCACGCGTAGGGAATCAGCCGCGGCGAACTGGTGTAGCTTGAGGAACAGCACTGCACCGTCCGGACCGGCCCACGATGCGTGCGCCGTTCGGATCGGATCGCGCACATAGGTGGCTTCCGGATAGTCGCCGTTGTCGTCGTGAAAACTGCCGGCGAGGACGAGGAACTCCTCGCCGCCGTCGTGGGCATGCGCGGTGACGCGTGCCCCGGCCTCATAGCGGATGATCGACGTCTCGCGCGCGATCTTCTCGCCGACGCGATCCAGGATGTAGCGTTCGGCCCCGGCCATGGGCGACGACCACCACGCTTCACAGCCCGGAAGGACCACCTCGCGGCGGGCGAAGTCTGTTCGACGCTCCATGGCAACATCCTCGCTCACGGTGCACTTACTCAGGAGACGGGTTCTCCGTGGTGTCAACTTCGCGGGCACTTTCATCGTGACCTCCAGATCTGTTTTGTCATTTTATCTCCTGACGTTTTTTCCGGAAACGCCGCGTCGAGGCACTTCAAAATGAGTGAGTGACTGCAATGTGACAGGCTAAAAAGGAGGTGTATGTTATTAAAATAACAGTTGTGGAAGAATCGCGAGATTTGAATGGGAAGAGGCCGGAATGGAGGAGATTATGACTCGATCAAATCTTCGAGGTCTTCGATCCGGCGAACACACACGTATTCACGGCTGTATCCAAGCACGCCTTTTACCCGGAGCCGGTTCAAGATCGTACTTACGACCGGCCGGCTCGCTCCTACAAGGTCTGCGAGTTCCTGCTGCGTGAGGCGAAGGTGTTGCCCGAAGCCATGCTCGCAGCGCGTCGCGAACCCCCCTGACAATTCACGGAAAGTTTCGGCGAGCCGAACCTCGGTTTTCTTGAAAGCGAAGCCTTCAAGCCTGTGCTGCATCTGGCGTTGACGCTGTGTGAACATCGCTATGTATCCCAGTGAGAATTGCGGGTGACTGGTCAACAGAACTTGAAACTCCCTGAGTGGCGCTCGCCACACCAATGCCTCTCCCTTTGCCTTTGCCGTATCTTCGGCTTCCGCGGAACCGTCGAGTCCGTCGCCAAAGAAATGTCCGGCCGACAGGGCGGCCGTAGTCAACGCTGAACCATCCTGGGTGACCCTCGATAGTGTCACCTGTCCTTTGAGCACGCAGAAGACCGCCTTGTTGGTCCCGCCCTGTCGATAGATCGTGTCTCTGTGCCGCAATGACAAGATGCGGGCTGTAGGACAATCTCGTTGGAGTTCAGATGGGGGTACGCTAGCAAGGAGCGGACAGCCACTGAGATCGCCTAATTTATCTGCTTTGGGCTCGGTCAAGCTCTTCATATGCGATCGGTCCCATCTTAACCCAGAAATGCGCCGAAGCTAGAGAAAGCACGCACAACTTTCGGTGAACTGGCGCACTATACGCGAACCAAAATTACAACAGGACATGCGCCTTCGGTTCGCATGCATCCACAAATCGACGTCGATCTAACCACGTTCACGCATTGCGACTGCCACGACGATGCCGGATAGGAAAGTAACTATCCCGATGGTGAGGATTGCAGCGCCGAAACCGAAGCGATCCGCGATGAGTCCCGCCGAGAGCGCTCCGATGGCGTAGCCGAGGTCGCGCCAGAAACGGTAAACACTCAACGAACGGGCCCGCCATGTCGGATGCGAGGCGTCGGAGACAGCTGCGATCAGGCTCGGGTAGACCATCGCGGTGCCGATACCTAGGAGCAGGCTGGCGAATATCCACCACCCGAACTGGCCCGACAGGG
>JADLGB010000164.1 GCA_020849535.1 Candidatus Hydrogenedentota bacterium | reverse complement strand
CGCGCCGCGTTGATGAACTGCCAGTAATCGGGCGCATCGGTTGGGATAATCGCCCACTCCGCGGTGTATGCGGCGCCCGGCGGCAAAACGAGGTTGTTGTCGCCCATGCCCGCGGCGCCGCCGACCCCATAGTTGGCCGCGTGAATCCGCATAACATCATTCAGAGGCAGCATCCCGATACCGGCATTTTCCGTGCCTGCAAAGGTCGTTGGGTTGGATGGTGCGTTCGTCGAGCCACTGCCGCTGGCTTGGTTCAGACCGGAGAGCATCAACAACTTCTGACGATCCCCCAATTCAACCTCGTGCCGCTGCATGATGGGAAGCTTGTCGTTCGTGAGGTTCGTAAACGTCTCGCGCACGATGACGGCATCAGGCAGCGTCTCGATCGTGCGTTCATGGCGAAAGAAGTCATTCGATCCTTGGACCCATTCCGGCTTCGGAGTCGAGAATCGGCTCTTGACGACAAACACGTCATCGCGAACACTGATCTCGATTATGGGCGCGTCCGTCTGCGCGGCCTTGAACACCACCGGCACCGTGCGTGGTTCGTGCCGCGCCAGCGGCCCTGTTGGCGGGCCTGCTTTCTCTTTCTTGGCTTGCGCCGCGGGATTGAACGCCAGCGTGGCCCCGCCTACCACCAGCACGTTAGTGACGGATTCCGGCGCGGCATTTTCGATCTTCAGCGTGTTTGCGCCCTGCTTGATGAGATCGGTGACGCGGAAGTCAAACCTGCATGCCTTGATGCCATCCAGCAAACCGTAGTGCGAATCGACATCCGGGCTGTCAAAATCGGGACTGTAGAATGTGGACATCAGGTCGCCGGCGGCCATCGAGTACACCTGCCCGCCTCGTGATTTCACGCGCAACGGTTTGTTAAGCAGGCGGGTGCTGTCCAGGCTCTGCCCGTTGAGCGTCACACGCATGCAATGGGTGTAGCCCGCCACGTTGTCCGTTTGCAGACGGGCTTGCAGTGTCAGCACGGCTTCGAGGTTGCTCGGGATATCGCTAACGTCGAAGGCGAACTCTTTGCCGGTGCCGAGTTGCACTTCGAGTGTGTCGAATATCTTCGCGCCACGCGCGACAGCCTCTGCCTTGCCGTCCGTGCCGGACAGCATCGCCGGGCGCAAGCGTGAGCGCGTGTGGCCCCACTTGCCGGTGCCGGTCGTGGCCAAGGCCTCCTGACCCGGTTCAACGCTGTCCGTATCTGATAGACCGGCTTCGACGCGCAGCGGCAGTCCTTCGACAACCGCGGTGAGTCCGAATACCTCCCAGGGAATCGCCGCCTCCAGCGCGTAGCCGTTGGCCGTCTGTTTGGCCGCCACGAGCGCGCCCGCAGCCGGAGCATGGTTCGGGTGATAGACGAAGACTTCCGGCGATGTGTCATTCAGCGGGTCGCCACTCACCTTGAAGTTACCTGGACTGACGGCAATGTGGAACTGGCCCGCACCGAAGGAATCCCGATCCGGTTCTTCCTCTGGACGCGCGTCGATATACAGTTCGATGTGATCCCCTTTCCACAGGGAATCGCCACGCAAGCTCTGCCGCAGGGCGTCGTCGGTGACTTCCGCGGCCACGAAGAAATACTCATTGCGCCACGCGAAACGCACAACACCGCTGAGGTCGGCCGCTGTGGTCCAGCTCCCGCTTCCCCAAACGACCTGCTCCGGCGTGGAGATCGCGAGCGCGTTCGGGACGGCGCTCCAATCGCCCAACTCGCCATCGATGGCGAAAGGAGGATCGGGTTTAAGCGGAATACCCAGAGTATCTGCATCTTGCGCGTGGACTCTCGCGAGCAGCGCGAAACAAGACACCAGCAGTACAAGACAAGTCGTGCGCGCCATGTCCATACCCCAAACTCCTCGCTTTTCCAATCAGTGCCGAGAGAAAGACAGAACGCCCCGCCGTGGAGGGGGGCGCCACATCAGGATTAGAACCGTAGCAGTTCGCGCATGGCGCTTACGAGCACCTCTTCGACTTCGGGGGCCGTGCGCGACACATAGAGGCCGGTCTCGTAACCGCCTTCCTGGTAGCTGATGCTCGTCCCAATGTATCCGGGGGCGTAATCGCCATAGGCGGCCATACAAACCAAAAGGTCGGGCCGGAACGCTTGGGCCATCAACTGATACTCGACGAAGAGTTCGCCCGGCATGTGCAGCACGCAGGCCGGTCCCAGCTTGAGCAGCCATAAGGTAGTTGCGTGTCCCTCGTGCAGACGCTGAAGCCAAGCCACTTCGCGCGCGGCGTGCAAGCGTTCATCGTCGGAGAGAGCGGTATCCGCGAGGCGTGCCCGTTCGCTGTCCAAGGTAATCTCCGCACGCGGCGGTAAGGACACGTCCTTCGTTACCCACTCAACACTGCTGCCGGTAATTGGATAACGGTGCGTGAACTCCCAGGCCCTTCGCATGCCATCCGCCAAACGCCCCGCGAGCACGGGACGGTTCTCCGGCGATCCGTCGTTCCACTTCCCCGAGGTCACGTTGCCGCCCGCGCCATTGAAATGGATACAGGCAACGCCCGGCAACGCTTCCTCAAGCTGCGTGCGTGCCATGCCCACGAAATCGGCGCTCACCATGCCTTGGCCATAGTAGCTCTGCGGATGGGTCGCGTAATACGTGAGGACCGCCACGGGCGTGTCGCCATCCCAGAAGCTGATGGCTTTCGCCATCGGATCGACTGTGCCCACGGGCGCCGCGCGAACCTCCGGGTCCTTCGTGGCGGTCCAGCGCACGTGCGCTACCTTGCCATCCGGGCCAAGCACACGCCGGTTGGAGGCCACCATCTGGACTTCCGCCTGACCTACGCCCACATGCGTGACCGCGCGCGGCGTTTTAACGGCCTCAGCCACGGCATCCGCCGTGCACTGGATGCTCTCCCGCGCGAAGGGCACATTGAACGTGCGGCCACCAAGTCCCTGTGGATCAATCAACTCCTCCGTCGCGAAGTCGCAGAATGGCGCATCGTGCTGGTGCAGCGTGTGCACGACAACACGGCTCACGTCGGTGCCGGCAGCCTTGGCGAGCGCCTCGCGCCACGCGTCGTGTCCGCTGTTCGCGATGCCCACCCAGTCGACCGCGCATAGCACAATCGGTTGTTGGCCTTCCGGCAGCAGGATAAGCCCGCGCGCGCTGAGCGGGTCATTAATAGCCTGCGCGGGCAAAACCCCGCCGCCGCACAGAGGCGAACCCAGCGGCGGTGTAACATCCGCGCGAAACGCGGCGATGGATAGTCCCTGAGAATGGGCGGACGCCGTCGCGAAGACGGCCACTGCGATCAACAGGATTCTCTGCACAGCATGTTCTCCTACGTACAGGTCGACCCCGAAACAAAAGCACTTGGTGTCCTCAACATCCCCCTCGACCCTTCGGGTCTGCCCCCTTCAAAGGGGGACACACTACGCATGCCCTTCGGGCTGCGCGTTCTTCGTACCAAGAGTACGCTCCTTGCTCACAAGTCTCCTCATTCTCTTCAAACATCGAGTTGCGCTGGTCCCCCTTTGAAGGGGGATAAGGGGGATGTTCTTCGGGCCCGGCGTCAGGCACAACGTGAATCCCCAACTGCATTAGCGTCCACTAACCCATCGATGCAAGGCCTAACTCAGCGGCTTTGCGAACCGGGGCTTCCTCGTCTTCCCCGGTCAGTGATCTGTAAACAGCCTTCGCGGCTGCTGCATCACCCGCCTCTGCGCACGATGCCGCTATCGCCAGTTGCGCATCGGAAACAGAGCGCCGCAATCCGGGCGCGACACCGCCTTTGGCCTTTGCCAGAACCTTCGCGGCCTTGTTCCCGCCAATCTTGCCGAGCGCAGCGATGGCTGCCTCGGCAAGCTTCGCGTTATCCGCGGTCACAAGCGTTGCAAGCGTCTTCAACGCGGCCACTGAACGCCGCTCGCCCAGCGTGTTGATGATGCCTGCGGCCGCATCGCCTGCTCCTTCGAGTGCGGCGAGCAGTGCCACGTCCACGGCGGGACTCTGCATGCGCTGAAGCGCGTAGCGCGCCATGTCCGCGGTGTCTGCGTTGGCCAGCAGCACAGCGATCGCGGGCACATTTTCGTCCGTGCCGATCACGGCGAGTTGACGGCACACAAACAGCTTGCAGTCCTTGGTCGTATTGGCAGCCAGCAGACCCGCCAACGTGTTCGCGATCGCCTGGCTCAACTCGGGCGAGTTCAAGTTGACCCGCACCCAGTCTTCCACCTGGGTCAACGGCTCGCGGCTTTGACCGTATTGATAGGCGGAGACTGCCTTTAGGAGTTCATCGGCCGGTGTGGCTGATGCGGAGGCGGCCAGCAACGCGGCGCCCGCGCCAGCCGCCAAGCTCTGGACAGCATTCGAGTTCATCTTGTCTATCCCCTTCGGAATGGAACCTTCGCGCCCCGTTCCGTGTGTTGACGTTTCACTCTCCATCGCGCACTCTCCCCCACTCAGATGTGCCACGGTCCCCGCATTGCGCGCATGAGCTTTCGCTCGGCTACCGGATCGTTCGGGAAGGTCTGCTTCACCGGGTCCCATTCCACCTTGCGTCCTAACAGCATGGCGATGTTGCCGAGGTGCGCGATCGTGATTGCGCGGTGCGCGGCCTCAATCGGTGTAATGGTCGGTTTGCGGCTGCGCACGCAGTCGAAGAAGTTCTGCGCATGATTTTCGCTCTTGTATAGCGGCGTTTCATTGGGGCCGAGCTGCGAATCCTTCAACGTGGGCGGGTCTGTTTCGAGCACATCGCCGCGATCCACAAAGAGCGTGCCCTCGGAACCTTCAAAGCGCGTGCCCATGGGGAAGCTGTTGGACACCAGCATCGTGAAACCCTTCGGGGCCACGGGACTGGCGCCGGGTGCGTACTTACATTCCAGCATGTAGTTGATCGCCGCGTTGTACAGACCGTCGCGCGGAAACTCGCCTTGGCCTTCCACGGAGATCGGGCCGGTGCCTTCCGTACCCATGCCCCAATTCGCGATATCGCAGTGATGCGCGGCCCAGTCGGTTAATTGGCCACCGGAGTAATCGAGGATCCACCGGAAGTCCCAGTGGCAACGCTTGGGTGTGTAGGGTGCTTCGGGCGCGGGTCCCAGCCAGAAGTCGTAGTCGAACCCATCGGGAATAGGCATGGCGGGTTGCGTCTCGATGGAGTGCCCCGTGGGCAGGCCCACTTTGACGGTGTGCACTTCACCGATGCGGCCGAGACGCACCAGTTCGCACCCGCGGCGGAAGTTCTCCTTCGACCGCTGCCAGCTTCCCGTCTGCCACACGACCCCGTAGCGGTGCACCGCCTCGACCATGGCCTTGCCTTCATTAATCGTCAGTGCAAGTGGCTTCTCCGCGTAGATGTCCAGTCCCTTCTTCGCGGCGGCAATGGCAGGAATCGAATGCCAGTGATCGGGCACGGCAATGGACACGGCATCGAGATCATCGCGCTCCAGGAACTCGCGGAAGTCGCCGTACCCGGCGCAGTCCTGGTCGCCGTACGTTTCGTTGACGATCTTCTGCGCATTTTCGCGGTGGGCGCGATCCACGTCGCACACGGCAACGATCTGGGCGTCGGGCATCTTCAGGAAGCCTTCCATGTTGCCCGTGCCCTGGCTGCCCACGCCGATGCATCCCATAACAATGCGGTTGCTTGGCGCGACCGTGCCGTTGGCCCCAAGCGCGGACGCAGGAATGATGTAGGGAAACCCGGCCGCCGCCGCCGATGCCACGCCCGTGCGTTTCAGGAAATCGCGGCGGCTCATGCCGGTTTTGGCCGGCTTGCCAATCGAAGTGCTCCGCTTCTTCATGCGCAGTTCTCCTCCCTCGCCTGTCCTTGGACAGCGCCCCTTGGCGACTCGCTGGCCGGTACGCGGTCCACACCCCGTGAAGCCTTCAGTCTACTACTTAATGTTCGCTATCTCCACGTCGCTCCGGCAGCAGCCACACCTCGTTGTTCAGCGATTGAAGAAAGGCGACAAGATCGATCAGATCCTGCTTGGACAGGGCTACGTCCAGCCCCTCAGGCATGATGGACACGGGAGAGGGTGTCATGGAGAGGATGTCCGCGCGGGGGATACGTAGTTCCTCCTTCGCCGCGGTGCGCAGGTAGATCGCCTCGGGCGTCTCGCGGCCCACCGCGCCTTCCAGGGTCTCGAACTCCATCTCGATGCGATACGACTCGTACTGTGGAACAAAGCTCGCGCTCGGGAACAATACGGCCTCCAAGAGATCATGGCCGGATCGGATGGCCCCAATGGTGGTCAGGTCGGGTCCGAGTTGGCCGCCCTCCTCGCCCACGGCATGGCACGTCGAACACGCGACCGTATCGCCGAAGAAGATGCGGCGGCCGCGTCCCACGTCGCCCGTGCCGAGGAGCGGCTCCAGGGTGGAGAGCCGCTTGATGCGCGCCGCGGCCTCCGCGTCCGCCTGCGCGCGCAAAGGCGCAGCCGCTTCACGGACCGAGTCTGGAAACTTCTCAAGCATACCGTCCAAACCGCCGGGGATGAGATTGGGATTGATTGGGGCGCGTTCGAGACTCTTCACGAGTGCCATGCCCACGGACTCGTCGCCGGTCTGCCTGAACGCATCAAGCAGCGCGGGAAACGTGAGCGCATCGGCCTTGGGCAGATAGTCTGCGGCGAGCATGCGCAAGGTTTCTGCCGGCAGTTCGGCGTGCGCCAGCACCTTACCCGCTGCCAGCCGAACCGCGGGCTCCTGATCCGCGGCCAACGCGGACAGCAGGAATTGTAACTCCCCCTCTGAGAGCTTCGGTTCGCGCGTGACCAGCGTGCCGAGCGCGTTGACACGCAAGGACACCGTCTGCGCGGGGTCGTTCGCAACACTCCTCAGGTCGGCGTCGAATTGCGTCAACGCGCGGGAGCGAATCAGGCTTGCCGCGCGCCAACGTATGGGTTCTTCCCGATCGTGCAGACCTTTGCCCAGACATGCGACCCAGGACTCGGGGAGTTCCTCCAATGGGGACTGATCGATCACGTCCATAAGAAACAAACGGCGTGCCGGGTCCGCGGACGCGTCCGCCGCCATCTCCGCGATCAATGTTTGCACGCCCGCATCGCCCGCGTAGGCAAGCAGAGTGTCGCGCAGCGGCGCGGCCGCTTGAATGTCGAGGTCCGGCGAATTCAGTTGGCTGGCGAGGAAGCTCAACACGACATCAGACCAGTCCGCATGGCGCGAGGCCACCCACAAGCCGGTCTTGCGCATTTCTTCGTTCTCATCGCCGAGGAAAGGCGGCAGCGCGTCTTTCGTGAGGAGCGGACTACCCATTTGATCGAGCGCGATCAGCGCGGCCTTGCGCACGGGCGCCGCATCACTCTTCAACGCCTCCGCCGCGGGCTGCTGCGCGTTCAGTTGGATCGTGGCGTAGATGAGGGCATGCTCTTCGAAGCGATCGGCCGCACCCGCGCACGCTGCGAGCAAGGCGGGCGCCGACTCCTTCGCGCCGAGCCTCCCCAACGCGAGCGCCGCTTTGCGGCGAACGCCAGGATCCGCATCGTGCAGCAGGGCGGTCAGCGCGGGAACCGCCGTCTCGTTTTGCGTCATCGCGGCGGCGTGCGCGGCGGCCATGCGCACGGTATACGCTTCATCGTTCAGCGCGCCTGCAACCGCGGCTCGCGCGCCTTCCTCATCGATGCGGCCAAGCGCCCACACCGCGCCCAAGCGTTGCCGCTCGGAACTGGACGACTTCAAGACTTCGGCGAGCGCGTCCACCGATTGCTCGCCCGAGGCGACAAGGAGCTCACGCGCGCGATCGCGCACTTTCACGCGAGGATCATCCAGTGCCGCGGCCAAGTCCGCCGGAGACTTATCTTCGAGGTGCGCCTGCGTGCCCCAGGGGTCTTCTGGCCGGGCAGCGCCATCCTTCCAAACCCGGTAGATCGCTCCGCGAATTTCCGGCTTGGCCACGCGCGAGATCGGACACGCATCCACATACCACGCGCCCGTGTCGGACACGAGCACGCTGCCATCCGCATCCTCCAGCACATCCGTGGGATGGAAATCCGGGTCCGAAGACGTCATGAAGTCGGAGTCTTCGGTGCGGTACGTCCCCTCGTCGCGCTTGAGCACGTGGCGCTGCACGCGGTGCGGATTGAACTGCGCGCTGAACAGGTTGCCCGCGTATGCGGCGCCAAAGGCTTCACCCTGGTACTGAATGAGGCCGGACGGCGCGATGCGCGCGAAGCGTGTCATCACCGGCATCAGATCTCCCGTGCGGATGAACTCCGCCGTGGACTCGTGGAACTTGGGATAGACCCCACCTTCGACGTAGTGCAGCAGCGCGTCGCGCTGGCCATTCTTGGGGTCCGTGAAGTAGGTCATCGTGCCGAAGAGATCGCCGCCCGGCGACCACGCCAGTTCGACCGGATTGTCGAAACCGCCGCCCGTCACGCGCTCGAGGCCAGTGCCATCGGTCCGGCATCGCCAGATGCGCGACGCAGTGCCCTCCAGCGTCTGGCCCTCTTTCGTGGTGATCTTGTAGCCATGGCGTCCGTGCGTCAGGTAGAGCCAACCATCCGGACCCAGAAACGGACCGTGGAGGCTCGCGGTATTGAACACGTTCCAGCCGCTCAGCAAGACCTTGCGGCGCTCGGCCACGCCATCGCCATCCTGATCGTCAAAGCGAATGAACTCGGGCGGCGACGCGACGAAGAGGCTGCCCTGGTGCCAAAGCACGCCCATTGGCAGGCTCAGCTTGTCCGCGAAGACCTTGCGCGTGTCGAAAACGCCGTCGTCATTCTCGTCTTCGAGCCGGAGAATCACGCACTCCGGCGCGGCGACCATCTCCTTGCCGGAAAGGTCCTTGCCCGAAGACTCCGCGATGAACATGCGCCCGCGCTCATCGAAAGTCATGAACATCGGATAGGAGCTCAGCTCGGGCCCCGCCGCGACTTCGACGGAGAATCCCTTCGGCACCTTGATCGCAGCCAACCCCGTAGGGCCATCGGCGAAGACAAAGCAGCAGGGAAGCAACAAAGCGAGGACAGCAGATCGTGTGCCGGAAGTTACGTTCAAAGGTCGCTCTCCTTGGTTGGCTTCATATTACGGTGCATTGAAGCAAGAACATCCCCCTTCACCCCCTTCAAAGGGGGACTTGCGCAACACTCGTGTTGCGGCTCAAGGAATGCCAATGGGCAACACCAAGGCGATAATCATGGCCTAACGCGGCCCGAAGCATGCGCGGCACGAAGCATGCGCGGCCCGAAGGGCACGCGCTCTGCGTCCCCCTTTGAAGGGGGCAGGCACGAAGTGCCGAGGGGGATGTTCTTCTCCCCTGCCTCAACTACGCGCATGCTTTCCAATCGCCTTCCTCAGGAAGTTCTCCGTGATCTTTTGCACCCGCGCATCCGGCCCATGCGGACGCCCGAAGTGCGAGTACGGCAACATATGACCCGGCGGACTGCTGAGTCCCTGCGCCCACCAGATCGTCGACGCATTAAACACCCAGTTGCCCTTCGGCCCCGGATACAAGGTGGCCGTCCAATGCGCGGTCTCGTCGCTGCCGTTGATCGACGTGCCTTCCGCCACGACCTTCAGCCCTTCGATGGGCGCGGGTTCGCCGTGAAACTCCCACCCCACCAGGCCGGGAATGCCATCGCCATTCTTCATGCCCGTGCCGTCGAAGAGCCAGGACGACGCGTCCGACACGATCCAGTCGGCCGACCCATTGAAGGGCATGACGGAGCGCGCGCCGATCAGCGTCCGCTCGTCGGGACCTTCCATCGTGAAGGGGCCCATGATCTTGGCTTCCGCTTCGATCATGCCGCCGAAGCACCCGCCGCGCGTCAGGATGCGGTTGGGCCGCCCATCGGTGCTGGGCGTCGTCGGCGTGACAAAACAACAGGTGTTGCCGGAGAGAAACGCCACGTTCACGCCCGCGTCCACCGCGGCCTTCACGTTATTGAACTGCTCCAGACTCCAGTACTCGTCGTGGCCCACGGAAAGAAATGCCTTCGCGCGCAGCGCGCACGCGGCATCCGCGTGCACATCGGTGTTGGAGCAATACGTGACGTCGTAGCCTTCCTTCTCCAACCAATACGCCAGCGGGAACTCCCACAACAGGAATTCGCCGGAGCCCTGGGACAGCGGCGCATCGAGGATCTGGCAGTACTTGCCATAGGGCCGGTCGTAGCTCACGCGGATGCCGGACTTCAGCGCCCACGGATTCTCCCCGTCATCGTACAACGAGAAATTGTCCGGCCAGCGGTTGTAGGCTTGCCACGTGTTGTCGCTGCACTGGAAGAGCACATCTGCCTCGCGATCATCGCGCACGATGAAGATGACGTAGCTTTGATAGCGGTCATTCACGAGACTGAGCTTTCCCAGGTACACGCCGCTGACCCAGTCGTTGGGTATCGTCAACGTGGCGCAAGGCGCCCACCGGCATTCGCGCAGGCGCTCCTCGCCCACCGGCGGGTCCTCCTGCACGACACCATCAAACGGACCCAGCGACATGATGTCGACGGGGACTGACCCCGTCTTTCGCGCAGGCCTTGCGGAGCGAAACACGGGGTCTGTCCCTTTTCCGCCGCGCGCAGGCTCCGCGGAGCGAAACACGGGGTCTGTCCCTTGCCCTGACGGCCCAAGCGACATCACGTGCCGCGCACCCGCGCCGCCGTAATACCCCATGCGGTAGACGTCAATCGTAAACGGCCCAACAGGATTCGTGCTGACCATGAAGTCCAACATCTCGCCCGCGCGCACGCTAGCCTTCGACACGTACCCTTCGATCCACGGACACCGGTACTGCGTGTCCGGGTCCACGCGCGTGTACGTCAACTGCCAATCAGTCGTGCCCGGCTTCTCGTTCTCCTTGCGAATCAGATCCCGGCGTGCCGCGTCCACGACGCCTTGCTCACCC
Source organism: Candidatus Hydrogenedentota bacterium (assembly GCA_020849535.1). Lineage (GTDB taxonomy): Bacteria > Hydrogenedentota > Hydrogenedentia > Hydrogenedentales > SLHB01 > JAHDWY01. Next base: position 86,458 of record JADLGB010000164.1, on the reverse strand, counting down.
GGCCGCGCCGCCAGCGCCGACGCAATCCCCGCCGCCGCCGCGCCCTTCAGAATACTCCGCCGGCTCATCTCACCCATCGGGCAATCCTCCAGCCTTGATCAAAAACGGATCCATCGCGGACATGTGATTAAAAACCCCCGCGACCTTGCAGCAACCCGTCGCGAAGAGGACAACTTGTAGCACGAACGGGAGGCGGGAGTCCATTGGGGAGATCAGCATTCAACGGCACGTCTGACGAAGAGTCCTTCCTGGCATGCATCTGTGTTATGCTCACTATAGTGTGAACAATGAAGTTGGGACGCTCACAAAGTCCACGGTGCTTGACATCCTAGCGGGGTATCCAAATGGCGACGATCCGCGAGTTCTTCGACACCGACGTAGAGAAGAACATGACGATGCACAAAGACTGGGAGTGCCTAACTGCCAATGGTCAACTTCTCGCGACTGTCCGCGCCAAAATTGCTATCGATTTCGAAGCAAACGCAAAGTATTGGTGCTTCTACATCCCCGACGACGTCAATATTGGAGACCGCGTTGCAGCTCTCCTTGACTTACCACAAATTGCGACGTGTACGCTGACTCACGATGGCGATCCGCTGTACGTTGAGTCCGGATACGCGAACTACCCTGAGCGTCAAAGCTCACTAACGACCGTCTTCACCAGACGAGTGATTGTCTATATAGACGCTGACCTTGGCCTAGAAGCCCGAAACGCTCTCGTGAGACTCGGGATTCCGCGCGATCTCCAATTGGTCATTCGCGACCGTGAATACGCGAGAATCCGTTCAGAACACGAGAAACCGTTAGCCTTCATCTCCCACGATTCCCGCGACAAGGATGCGTTGGTTCGAGAACTCGCGCTCGAGATGGTCAAGTGTATGTGCCCAGTATGGTATGACGAGTATTCGCTTCGAGTTGGTGATAGCTTGCGCGCGAGCATCGAGAAAGGACTTAAGGAAACGAGAAAATGTGTACTCGTTTTATCTCCGAACTTCCTCTCCAACAATGGATGGGGGAAGGCGGAGTTCGATTCGGTGTTCACCCGCGAGATACTGGAAGAAAGGAACGTAATCCTCCCAGTTTGGCACAACGTTGACCGGAAACAGGTCTATGACTACAGCCCACGTTTAGCGGATAGGCTCGGTCTTTCATCCAGTTTAGGTGCACAGGAACTCGCGCGAAGGCTAGCAAATTCTGTCAAGCAGGTCTAGCGTCTCAAGATGAGGAGATCCCAGATCATCAACTTGAAGAATTGGCGCAGAAACCATTTGTTGCATTCTCCCATGAAGTATCCACTCGCACGGGCATTCTTCTGCCTGCTGGCATTCTGCGGCTGCGGCTCGGTCGCGGGTTGACACAGGATGGACGCGCGCACAGCAGAAATCGAAGAAGTAGCGACTTATTCTGCAAGCTCCGCTACGGTTCACCGGTACATCTCACGAAGCTGCCAGGCCGCTGAGTAAAGCGGGCACTCATTCTCAGCCCTGACAGGGGCGCAGGGGTGTAGCCACGGGTGGAGCCGAAGGCGGAACCCGTGGTTGAAGCGGCCCCCCACGATCAAGCCCCAGCGCGGGCGAAGGAAGTCCAAGCGGCTGAAGCCTGCCCAATCCAACAGGAGCGTTGGGAAGGTACGTAAAGAAGTGAAATCGGGACCATGGCGAAGAATCCTGCGCCCCGCTGGGCTTTCCGAAGGAGAGGGCATGCCTGCCCCGGGTTCCGCCTGCGGCTCCACCCGGGGCTATGCACCTGCGCACTTTCCAGGGCTTAGATGCGAAGATGTGCGTGGCGGACTATGTGAGCCGTCAGGTCAATCTCTTGAACGAAGCGCTGTGCTGTCACGCCCGGGGCGTGACAAGCGAGGCAGTACCAGAATGCCGTCCGCTTGCTTCTGCGCGTTCCTCCGCGAAGACCACGCTTCCGCGTTTGAGTGCTCTCAAACTACGGGCGACAGGACATTCATATCATAGCTTCGTGTCCTTCGTGGTGAAAGGTCTTGTTCCTGTGTTGACTCCACCGGGCCAATGGAAGGACGGTGCATCGTGTCGCACCTTCAGCGCTCAAGATTGGGAGGGGTGTCGTCTACCCAGGGCGCCGCTTCGCTCTGCCCTGAGCTAGTATGGCGCCGGCCCTTCAGGCCTCAAGAGGGACCGCACGCAGACTGGGCGAATCTCCCATCCTTATTGGCGTTCATTCGCGTTCATTCGCGTTTCTATACTTCATCTGCGTTTATCTGCGCCATCTACGGACAATCCTCTTCTTTGCTTGCGGCTCTGCCGCGCTGTATTCTTCGTCTTCTTCGTGCCTTCGTGGTGAATCTCCCTCTTCCTCTTCGTGGTGAAAGGTCTTGTTCCTGTGTCTACTCCGCCGGGCCAATGGAAGGACGGTGCATCGTGTCGCACCTTCAGCGCTCAAGATTGGGAAGGGTGTCGTGTACCCAGGGCGCCGCTTCGCTCTGCCCTGGGCTAGTATGGCGCCGGCCCTTCAGGCCTCAAGAGGGACCGCACGCAGTCTCGGCAAATCTCCCGTCCCTATTGGCGTTTATTCGCGTTCATTCGCGTTCCTCTACATCATCTACGTTCATCTGCGCCATCTGCGGACTCGATTGAATTCTGATCTCGTCTTCCATTTCCTAATCTGTGTCCATCTGTGAAATCGGGGGAAGATCTCTTCATCTTCGTCTTTGGCTTCACACTCCACGCCTCTGCGCTGAGGCGATTCCGAACCACGGGCGAGACGCCCGTTCCCCCTTGCAGGCAACTGTCGTTTCGGGCGTGAAGAGAGGAGTTCTCACCACGAAGGCACGAGGCGCACGAAGGAAGATGAAAGTTGAGTCTCATCGCAAGGGAGGGTCCTCGCGCAAAGCCGCAGCGGCGCAACAGACTTCAAGCCGTCAGGAACGGAAGAAAGCCCGCACCCGCACCAAATGCGGAGGATATGCTTATCGTTACTTCGTGTCCTTCGTGCCTTCGTGGTGAAAAGTCTTGTGCCTGTGTTTTGCCTTTCAGGCGCCTTCGGAGTCAGACACGGTGCAGTCCGGTTGCGTAAACCGGCGGAGATCGCGATAGGAAAAGGTCCAGTCCGGCGTTTCCAGTTTGCCGTTCTTGAATGCTGCGTACCACGGTGTGCCCGGGCGTGCGGGGTTCATGAGCACATGAATGTCTTGCGCGGGCATGAAGCTCTGGAGAAGGAGAAAGATCCTCTGGCCGAGTTCGTCCTCTGCGACGTCGGCAACCAGAACCGCGTGACCCGGGAAGTCGCCCTGGATGAAGACATCCCCCGGAAGCACGGCGGCCGGGTCCGTGACCGGCTCCATCTCCTTCGACAGAGAATACGTCCCCGCGTACAAGAAGACCGTGTCGAGATACTCGCGGAAGGCGCTGTAGGAGGAATCCTCTTCGGCTCTCAGAACCCAGGACACCTTCCTGCCCGAAACGAGGGGCCGGAGTCCCGCGCGCCAATCCAGCCAGCGCGCGGCGTGCCCGCTGCTGAAATTGAAGCGGATGGTGTCGGCGCAACCCGCGGCCAGCAGGTATTCCGCACGCAACCGCATGATCGCATCCGCGCACTGCTGAAAGTCACGCGTCCCGACGTCGATATCGACGACGGCAAACGCGCCGCTTTGGTCGCTTTTCTTTCGCCCGTCGAAGAAACGCACGGCGGCCCCCGGCTCACGCAGGGGAAGGCCCCGCATCCAGTCCGCAAAAGAGCCCTCTATCGCGGAAATGCGTGTGAATCCAGCCGGAGGCGCGATGCGTTCCGCGAGCGTGTCGCCTGCTGCCTGCTGGCGCGGCCACGGGTAATCGAACGCCGCGCCATCGCTCGGGGCACAGACAAGAATCAGAACTTGCACAGTTACAAGATGAATTGCCCACCTGCGCTCCATCATGCCTGCCTTTTGTCAGAGTCTTGGAGCGAACTGATGACCAATGTCCTCATGCCTTGTACGTCCACCCGCAGGTCGGGCAGGTATCGGTCCCGGAAGGCACTATGCCCCCGCAGGATGGACACTCGATTTGTTCACTCATGTCGTCTTCAGGATCGTATTCAGTCGAAACGAACCATTCGATTCGACCGCACTGACCGCATATGAGAATCCTCGCTTCGGATGCGGCGGTTTCAAAGCCCAGGACGGTTCTTGTCGCCGTGGCGAGTTGCGCAGAACCTTCCGTGAAGTCGTCGCCCCCACAGTGTGGACACACTAACACCTTATCCGCGATTACGTACCGCATTTCAAACCTCCAAACGGCGGCGCCAGTGATCTGGGGCCACGCCGCGTCGTATTCGTATCGTATCTCGTCTCACTGTCCCCTCCGCATTTGCTCATCTCGCGCCTGCACTCGTGCACGGATCATGCGCTCGCGGATGCCTCCCGCCTTGAGAAAATCCCTTTCCAGCCGGAGAAGTTGCTGGTCCAGCAGGTAGTTGGTCTGGTTTATGAGACAAATCGCAATATTGGCCACGACTTCGGCGGGGCGGGATTCGACGAACTCCCGGAAAGTCTCGTAGGAGACTGGAGTGTGCTTGCCAAGTTCCCGGACGTAGACGGCTTCTTTGGAGTCCTTGTCCCAAACCGCAAGATTGCGCACCTGGAGGAAATCACGGAAGTCCTCCAGCAGTTCTTCCAGGCTGGCGCGCGCGACGTTGGTCAGTTTGATCTCGGTTTCCTTCGAGGTCGACCCGGCTATGCTGCCTTCGACGATATTCTGTTTGCCGGAACGGGCTGCCTGCACCATTTGGTCGACCGTGCGGTCGCCTTTGCCGAGGAAGCGATCGCAAAAGCGGTAGGTGAGCAGGTAGACCACTTCGGATTTCTGGTAGGAGAGGAGTGTGCGGTAATCGCCGCGGGGTGGGAGGAGGCGTGGCGAAGAAGAATGGGAGTTATGGGAAGTATGGGAATCATGGGAGGTATGGGATGAGCGGGTCGTAGTTGGCGGCTGGCTGGTCGCGACGGGCCGAAGGTTGATTGCGGTGAGCCTCAGACTGGCCGCCGTGGGCCGCAGGCGGATCGCGGTGAGCCGCAGGCGGATCGCTGTGTGCCGCAGGCGGATCGCAGTTGGCGGCGGGCTGGTCGCGGCGGGCCGCAGGTTGATTGCGGTGAGACGCAGTCTGGCCGCCGTGGGCCGCAGGCGGATCGCTGTGCCCCGAGCTGTGAGCGTTCTTGGAGTACTTCTTCCTCCCATAGTTCCCATCATTCACATACTTCCCATCCGTCTCATTCTTCATGGCTAATCCCCCACGTTTGCCCCCTTTACTAAATCAGCATAGCACAGGTGCGGTCTGTGGGAAAAACAGATCCCGGTGATCACCGGAGCGTGCTCGAATTCTCAAGCACCGTTGGGTGCAACCTGTTCAAGCATTCAAGCTACGGGGGCACCCGCAGTGGGACACTTCACGTAAGTCCTTTAGTTCCAATGCCGGAGATTCAAGTCTTCGATTGGCACAGGCCATGCTCCTCTCCATGGTGACGCTTGTCACGGTCTCCTGACCGCGAGTCTCTACCCCGCGCCAGCCGCCGTCTCCCGTCGGCGGCTGGCCACTCGAAAATGCGCGGAACGGTTACCACGAGGAGGATTAGAAACATGCTGCCGCCATTTCCCAGTTGGGACGGGATGCACCCGTTGATCGTCCACTTCCCCATCGCACTCCTGCTCGTGGCGCCCCTTTTCGTCGTGCTGGGGCTCATCTTTCCAAAGCAGTGGAATGGTCTGGCCGCGGCCGCCCTCATCCTGATGGTCCTCGGTACGCTGGGGGCCTTCGCCGCGGTGTCCACGGGAGAAGCAGCCGGCGAACTGGTGGAACGGAACGAGGCCATCTCGGCGACCCTGGAACACCATGAAGACCTCGCAGAAACCACGCGCACGGTGTTTGCCGTGTTGACCCTGATTTTCGCGGCGATTGTCGTGACCCCTCTCGTCCTAGGTACGACGGTCAAGCCCATGCTGCGTACGGGACTGTGCGTCGCGTTCCTGTGCCTGTATGCGTTTGGCGCCGTGTTGCTGGTCAATACCGCGCATGAAGGCGGGCGGCTGGTCCACGAGTACGGCGTGCAGGCATTGATTGCCACAGGCCCGTCCACGCTCGGCAAACCCGTCGAACATGAAGAGCACGAAGACGAAGAAGACGAGCGATAGGTGGCGGTAGAATCATGTACTGCTCTATACTTGGAGGCAATTCAGGCGCGTGCCGAATCGCAGGCAACAGGCGGGGGAAGAATGGCTCGTTGAATTCGCGGATTGACACCACTGCACGCACGGACCGCCCGGAGTCATCCGGACGGCAAGGCAGTCTTGTGTCAACGGCTCTGACCGCCTGCGTGGATTTTGACATCTTTCGCCGCCAGGAAACCACGATCATCCTCTTGAATCTCGGGATTATTGCCTCCCTGCTGTTGGTTCAACTTCTCTTCCAGTCAGTGCTCGGCTTGCCGTCGAGGCTGGTGATCGCCCTCTTCGGCGGGCGTTTCCTGATGCAGACCGTGGAACTGCTCTGGCTAAACTCCCTCAAGCGGCCACTGGGCTGGAAGGTCGTCTGCGCGTACGCGCATCTGTCCATCATCCTGCACATCGCATTTGCAACGCTGGTATCCATGCTGGCCACCAGCGAAGATTCGCACTACACCGTGCTGCTGGTGCTCCCCGTGATCGCGGCCGCGTTCCGCTATTCGCTGCCGGGTACCTTGGGTGTCGCGGGGGTGGCGGGTGTCCTCACGCTACTGCAGGTGTGGGTCTACTTCCGAGGCCACGCGGCCGTGAATCTCAGCGAGTATTTCGAAGCCGCCACGATGGTGCTCATTTACTTCGCGGTGGGCTTGGTGGCGTGGCTGCTCGTGGCACAACTGCGAAACGAACAGGGCAAGTTGCAGGCAACGCTCGCCGAACTCGAGACCACGCGCGACCGGCTTGTATCCGAAGAAAAGCATGCCGCGATTGGACGACTTGCCAGCGCCATCGCCCACGAAATCCGCAACCCCATCGCCATGATCTCGAGTTCCCTATCCACCGCAAAACAGCCGGGAATGGACCCGGCGCTCTGCAGCGAGATGTTTGATATCGCGGCGGCGGAGGCCCAGCGGCTGGAGACGTTCACCACGGATTTCCTGGCCTATGCGCGGACCGCCAAGCCGAATGTGCAGCCGGAGTCCGTGGCCAACCTGATCGGCTATGTGGAGTCCATCGCCAAGGCGCGCGCGGGAGAGGTTGGCGTCACGATCGAGACCGTATACGTGGCGGACCGGACCGCCCGGTTCGATGGATTCCAGATCCAGCAGGTGATGCTGAATCTCGTGATGAATGCCATCGACGCTGCAGGTCGTGGCGGCCGCATCACGCTGGGCTGTGCCTTGAATGGAAGTTCGGCCCTGGAACTGTTTGTTGAGAACTCGGGCGAACCAGTGCCACCGGAAGTCGCGCCGCGCATCTTCGAGCCTTTCTTTACAACCAAACCGCGTGGCACCGGCTTGGGCCTCGCTATCGCGCGCAACATCGCGCGCGCCCACGGCGGAGAACTGGAATTGACGGAGAACACGGCCGGGCGCGTGCGCTTCACGCTGACGCTGCCGAAAGCCCTGGCGCCCGATGCGCCGGATGCGGGCAAGGGGGAATCGTGAACCGGATACTGGTCGTGGAAGACGAGGCCGGCATGCGCCGAATCCTCACGGTGCTCTTCGAGAAGGATGGACATGAAGTCCTTGAGGCCGATACCGTTCAAAAGGGACTCGCTGTGTTGACGGCCCAGCCGCTCGACCTCGTCATCACGGATCAGCGCTTGCCCGATGGCGATGGCTTGTCTCTCCTGGCCGCGGCCAAGGACGCCGATCCCACACTGCCGGTGATCATGATCACGGCATACGCCACCATCGAACTGGCCGTGACGGCCATGCGGGAAGGCGCGTTCGACTTTATCACCAAACCGTTCAATCCCGATACCGTGCGCGCGGCAGTCGCCCGCGCGTGCAGCCACGCGGCGCTCCTGCGCGAGAATGAGCGCTTGCGCGACGAGGTGGAACGCCTCGCGGAAGACACCGAACTCCTCGGCGACAGCCCGGCCATGCGCGAGGTGCGCGAGTTCATCCTGCGCGCCGCGCCCACGAATGCCACGGTGCTGATTCGCGGGGAGACCGGAACGGGCAAGGAACTCGTCGCGCGCGCCATCCACAACCGCAGCCAACGCTCGAATCACCCCTTCGTCGCCGTGAACTGCGCCGCGATGCCGGAGGACTTGTTGGAAAGCCAGCTTTTCGGCCACGAGCGCGGCTCGTTTACAGGTGCGGACCAGGCGCGCCAGGGCCTGTTCGAGGCGGCTCACAAGGGCACACTGTTCCTTGATGAAGCCGGCGAAATGTCGCTGGGGCTCCAGGCAAAGCTCTTGCGCGTCTTGACGGATGGCGAGATCTTGCGCGTGGGTTCCACCACGCCGCGCAACGTGGACGTGCGCATCATCGCGGCAACACATCGCGATCTCGAGTCCCGCGTGAGGGAAGGGCAGTTCCGCGAAGACCTGTACTTCCGGCTCGCGGTTGTACCGCTGACGATACCTCCCCTGCGCGATCGATCGGGCGATATCCCGGTGCTGGTCGAGCACTTCCTCGGAAAAGTCGCCAAGGATCTCAAGGTACCGAGACGCACTATCGCACCGGAAGCGGTGGACGCACTGGGCGCGTACTCGTTTCCCGGTAACGTGCGCGAACTCCGCAATCTGATCGAGCGCGCCTACATCCTCGGGCGTGGCGCGGAGCTAGGCACAAGTGACTTCCCAGCCACCGGCATGATGGGGCCCGCGCTTTCCGCCTTTGATCGAGTCAAAGGCCCTTGCACTTTAGAAGATGTGATCGCAGCCTTACCTGGCGAACTGAATGTGCGCGAAGTTCTCGATCGCCTCGAACGCGACTTGCTCATCCGGGCGCTCGACGCCTCAGGCGGCGCCCAGGCCGAGGCTGCCCGAAAACTGGGCCTCACCCGCAGCGACATGACCTACAAAGTGCGCAAGTACGACATCCGCGATCACACCGCACGCTGAGCCGGCTTTCACGCTGGGTTTGCTGAACGCGGGGCGATGAGTTCGAACGAAAGCCGCTCACAAGGACCCGTCGCCGAACTGCGCGAGCAGCGTCAGCAATTGCCGGATAAACGCCAATATGATCTCTCTCAGCACATGCACAATGTCCGTGTCATCCCAAATCGATCCGCCCATGAGATTTTCTCCTTGTGTCATGACCCTTGCAGCAGGGATGGCGATACCGTAAGAATTATCGAAGCCGGATTCAAGCTCTGCGGATCAAGGGCCGTACGACCGCGATGAATCGCTCCTGCCGTGTAAGCCGAACGCACGAAGAGCCACCCACAATCGCGGGCAAAACGTCCGTTCCGCCAGCCAAGGACCGCGCTCGGCGGTTTGCCCTCCACTTAAAAGGTGCGCTACACTTCATGGAGAGCGTAGTGGATGGAATCGGCAAGTGATGCCGCGTGTTGAAGGAGTTGGATGTTCAGCGGCGACGATATGCGCGAAATCTTCCGGAACACCCAGATCGTCAAGAAGCCCACTCACGGGATTATCAGCGGATACCACGAACTCCCGTACGTGTGCCTCGGGACACGGCTTGGGCTGGAATCCGGCACGATGCGGGTGCGCGGGAAGGTGCAGGTGTCGCCGCGATTCGTGATTCGCCCGTCTCACTGCGAGCCGAGCTACGGAGAGATCTTTGGCGAAGAGAATGTCGACGAGGCGTTGACGGGGCGGATGTTCGGTTTCCTCGGATTCCGTGGCAGGCCCGTTGAATGCACTTCCGAGCATCTCGAGGTGCGGCATCTCGAAGCCACGCTCGACCGCGTACTCTCCGAAACCCTGGACGACCTGGAGCGCTTTGAAGATATCACCACGGGGGTGATTGTAACCCCCAACAGCCGGTATTATCCCATATCAATCGAGCGATTCATCGCCAGCATTCTCGACGACGAGTTCGCGCTGTGATCGCGGGCAAGGAACGACGCGCAGGAGGATGACCAGTGAAAAGCGCCTACGAAATCGCACTCGAGCGTCTGGAAAAGGAAAGCGGACCGTCCCAGAAACTGACGGACGCGCAACGTGAGGCCATCGCGGAAATCGACAAACGCTACGAAGCGAGGCTCGCGGAAGAACGGCTCCGCCTCGATGGCCGCCTTTCTCAGGCCGCGTCCGCCGAAGAAGTCGCGCAAATCCGCAGCGAACTGACGGATGCCGTGAATTCCCTGGAAGCCAAGCGGGACAAAGAAAAAGAAGCCGTTTGGAACGCGACCTAGGCGCCCTCCCTTGGCCAGCATCATCAGGCGCATTTGGAACGGTCTCCGCGGGTGGCGGGCCTTATTCGCTTTCGCAATTGTAGTCGCCGCGCTTGTGTGGATGGACCAGCGCACGCTCGCAGCGGCTCCTCTCCACGGCATTCGCCCACAGGGCTCCACGTGGGTCCTTTCCACCTCCAACTTCCCCCAGTTCTGGAGACGCCTTGCCCAGGGCGATGCGTTCCAGCGTATGCGCAAGGAGTGGCCGCGGCCGCAAAGCGCGTTCGAACTGGCCATCCGTCTCGACACCGGTATTCGCCCGACTCCCCTGCGCTGGCGCGTCTGGCTCGGCCAGCGCGTAACCATGGCCAAATCGCAAGACGACATCGGCCTGTGCGTCTTTCCAGGAATTCTGTTGCGAACGGTGGACTGGTCCGCGCGGTTGCTCGGACACCGGCCCGACGCCGACGGTATCGCCGTGTACGGCCCGTATCACTATGCGTGGCGGGATGGGTTCCTCATTGCCAGCCGCTCGCGGGAGTATGTGATGAACTGTCTCGTGAATGGCGACACGGGCCCTCTGCGCTCGCGTTCGGACGGCGAACTCGCCTTCCAATGGACAGGAAGCCCGGAAGGGTATATACGAACGCTGCCGGGACCGGGACTTCGCGTGGAAGGTCAAGTGCACATGCAACTGTCCGATGGCGAGGGGCCCTTGAGCCTTACCAACGCGTGGCCTCAGCCGCCGGTCTTCGCCATCGCGGCACGCACCACTGACGATCTGTTGACATTGGCGGCAATGGTGGAGCGCACGGCAGCTTCTCTTCCTGAATGGGAATCGCACAAGCAGTCTCTCTTAATTGCGTTGAGTGGCTGGGACGTGACTCAACTTTCCGAGAGCTGGGACGCGGGGTTCCATCACGTTGCATTGGCCCTGCTGGACGTAAGCGTGGAGGACACCTTGCCTATTCCAGACGCGGCGTTCGTGATGCGTGGCGGAAGCACTGCGAACGCAGCACATCCCTTGGCGCCCTTGGCCGCCCATCACGTCAGCATTCCCTACGAGTGGGACGGTCAGCCCGGGCTCTACATTCCGTGGCTGGGGGAACAACTCTCGCCGTGCCTGGGCCGCAGTGGCCGCGATTGGATCGTGACCCTGAACGAACCAAGGATGGCGGCGCTCGCGGGTTCGCTATCGGCGGGGCCGGCCGAAACGGCGGACGTGGACGTGACGCTGCGCATGTCCTGGGAAAGTGCCGGCAAGGCCGCGCAAGGTATCGCCAGAATTATCGCATCCAATTCGCTGTTGCCGCGCATGAGTGGCGAGGAAGCTCAAGGCGCACTCTCCCCCAAGATCGATGCCCTCTCCCATCTGGGTACGCTGCACATCAATGCGCGCGCGGAGGGCGAATGGTCTTCCTTCAATGGGAACCTCTGCGATCCCGCGAAACAGGCTGGAGACTGACCATGCGGTTCTGGCTATGGGGACTCGGCATGCTCGCCAGCGTCTCGGCGCATGGGGCCGGCTATGGGACCTTGGAACACATGTGGGGGCCGCCCGAGTGCGTGGCGGTCGTGGGCAACGGCGGGCTCACCCTGGGCCTCGACGCTGACGGATGCATCACCGTATGCCGCTGGCCTGGTCCAGGCTCGCCCAACCAAGTACCGCCTCCCCCGCGCGACGCCAATGCGTCAGATGCCCGGGCGGTCGCGCCCCGCGGGCTTTCATGGGGGTTCCGTTACGCAGGCAAGACATATTGGCTCGAACCGCAGACCACCCAACTTGCGCAACGACATGGCACGACCCTGACTAGCAGCCACTCTCTTCCCGGCCTCGACATTTCGCTCACGCAGGAACTGACTGTGCACCCCAACAAAGGCCTGGCCTGCATCCGCCTGAGCATCTCCGGCCTGCAGCAAGACCTTGATGCCTTCTGGTATGCCGATTTTTCACCAGACGATCGCGTGATTCCGGAGTTACCGGATGCGAGTGGATTGCCCGCGAGTCTTCGCGATTTCGCGGCATACCTGGACACCGCACATCGTACCGCCTTCCATTTCCGCCCCTCCGCCCTGTCATCCATCGACTGGCGCGAGGCCGAAACTTGGACACGCCAGGATGCGGCACCACCCCCGGGAGCCGTCGCGCGTGATGGCGTCTGGATTGGCTACACCGTCGTCGAGCAACGCGCCTTTGTGTGGTGCGGACCGGCCGATGGCCCACAGTCTGTCCGCGCACAACTCGAGACGGGCGAGGGCGCGCACGCAGCGTCCGCCATGGGCCAGACCGCAAGCGCGGCGGCCTTTCCAATACATGCGACCGAGCGTGAACGAACCGCGACAATCTTCCTTGCGTTCGGGAAGACGCACGAAGAAGTTCTTGCTGGGCTTCAATACGCGACCGAGCGAGGATACGAGGGCATCCTGCAGGAATCGCGCGAATATGTGCAGCGGCTACTCGGCGCATTGCCACCGTGGGTCCATGCGGATCCGAAGCTCCAGGAGGCGCTTCTGAACGCTCAGTCCACTTTGGCAGCCTCGTTAGACTATGAAAACCATGCCATCGTTCGCGCGCCGCTCGCGCGTCCGCCGCTCGCGGTTGATATTCCGAGGCACAGCATTTGGGCGGGCCTTGCCCTCGATGCACTCAGGCAAACGGAAACGGCCGAACGTCACCTCGAATTCCTGCTGTCCGCGGTGAGAAGAGAGGATCGTCCGGGCATGCCCGCGGGGTCGCTGCCTGCCGCGCTGCACACAAATGAAAGCCAGGGCGCTCCGCATGTGATACTTGACGGCGAAGCGCCGGCATGGCTCCTGTGGGCAATCTGGCAGCATGCCGCAAACATGGACGCCGAGTCCGGGAAGGCCTTCCTGTCGCGCCACTGGGATACTGCGCAGGCAATGGCCGCATTCCTGATGAACCGTTCCGGACAGCGGCCCAATACGCCCGTCTACTCCTTCGCGCCGGAATCCCTCGGAGAAGACGAATCGGCCTCCTTTCTCATTGCAGCCTATGTGGGACTCAAAAGCGCGTTGGCCATCGCGGGAATCCTCGGTGAGGAGCGGCCGGAGTGGCAAACGTGCCAGCGCGATCTGGAGGACCGGGTACGCACGTGGTTCGATGAGAGTATTGACTCCGAGGTGAACCAGGTCCAAGCGCTGGCGCTATGGCCCACCGGCATCATCGATGCCGAAGATCCGCGCTGGGACGCCGTTGCCGCCGTCGCACTGCAATCGCTTGAGTCCACGGCACCTGAAGTGGCGCTGCGCACCGCGTTTCAGCTCGCAATGCTGTGGCGCGATCATCCCGAAAGGCTTGAACGGCTCGTCGTAGTCCTACCGGAGATCTTCCGGCGCGCGAACGAAGCCCGCCCCGTGGACAGTCTCGACGCCGCACGCACGGTGCTGACCTGCGCGGCTGTCTCCGGAAACCTGCAACTCCGCTGACCGCCGCCGCTCGGTCCGGCCACTCAACCCGTTCAAAGACGCCCGGCGTGGATTCCGGGCGCAAAAAGACCGTCACGCTGAGAGTGCGACCGCTTCCTATATGGAGTGCGGCCACGCCACGGCGTGGCTGCTTTTGCGGAGCAGGCTTGCCTGCGGTGTCGGCAGATGGTCCAGACCGTCCTCCTGTTCCTGCGTTGAAGGACGAACCATTGACCCTAGATGCGACACAGGCGAGGGCGCCTGTCCCACACGCGCTTGCCCAAACCGTAGGGGTTCCTCTTTTCTTGCCGACCCTGGTTTGCAGAAGACTTCAGGAGTTTCTGCAAGACAACGAATGGTAGACAGACGTGTGGCATAGGCGCCCTCGCCTGTGCTCTTGATTGGATCGGGCCAAGCGCGTCGCGCTGATGCAGAAGTACACGGGCCGGACGCCATGATATAGCGAAGACGTCCGGCGTGGAAGCCGGGCCTGCATGGTATGGGGCTCGTTTCGTCCTCGCTTCTGCCTCCGTGGTATGATGTTTCCGGGTTGTTTGAGGGGGCGCGTTTCGCTACCCTAGCGTGGTAGCCGAACCAGTCCTCAGATGATGGCAGCGTAAAGGGGATAGCTATGGCATGGTACTACGCAAAGAATGGTGAACGTTTTGGACCCTTTGAGGATGCCCAATTCAATGGACTGGTGGCCCAGGGTACGGTAACCGCCGACACACTGGTTTGGCGCGATGGCATGGACAACTGGCAACCCTACGGGCACGTTGGTGGCGCTTCGGTTCCTCAGTACGCCGCGGCCCCATCCGCGCTGGGCGACTCCGACGTCCCGTTGACTGTCTGCTCCTCGTGCGGCAGAGCCTGCCCTTCCGATGAGGTCATCCAGTACCAAGGCCGTTACATCTGCGCCGCGTGCAAACCCATGTTCGTGCAGCAGATCAAGGAAGGCGGCCTGCTCACGGGCGAGATGCTGTTCGCGGGATTCTGGATTCGCGTCGGGGCGACCATCGTGGATGGCATCATTCTTTTCATCCCCAACATCATCATCAGCCTGGTCTTCCAAGTGTTGATGCAGGCATCGAGCAACGAGGAGTTCTCTCCCTTGGCCGCCCTCTTGCTCGCGATGATGTACATCCTGCAGATTGCGATTCCGATGTCGTACGAGACCTACTTCATCGGAAAGTCCGGGCAGACACCCGGGAAGATGGTCTGCGGAATCAAGGTCGTCCGGGCAGACGGGTCGCCGCTCACCTTCATGCGGGCCTTCGGCCGCTACTGGGGCAAGTTCCTCAGCTATCTTGTCTGCTACATCGGAGTGATCATCGTTGGATTCGATGAAGAAAAACGCGGCCTTCACGACCATATCTGCGACACGCGAGTGATCCGGGTGTGAGTAACAGTCTGGTGAAAACGGCCGTCTTGACGTGTGCTGCGTGCGACGCGCCTTTGCCTCCGTCGGTTGTGAACGCGCCCTCGCCTGGACGCTGCGCACAATGCGGAGCGGAGGCCGAGGCCATGGTCTTTCCCGCTTTCTTCCGCGAGATGGCGCCCGGCACCTCGGGCGAAAAGACGCTCTTCGACGATGAGAGCAGTTGCTTCTACCATCCCACGAAGAAGGCCGTCGTGCCGTGCGATATCTGCGGCCGTTTCCTGTGCGCCCTCTGCGATGTGGATATGCACGGCCAGCACATGTGCCCCTCGTGCATTGACGCGGGGAAGACGAAGGGAAAAATGGAGCAACTCGAAGTGGAGCGCACGCGATGGGACGTGATCGCCTTGACACTCTCGATCCTGACATGGATTCCTCCTTTGCTTTATCTCATCATGTTTACGGCGCCCGCGACCTTGTTCATCGTAATCCGGCATTGGAATACGACGCTCAGCCCTGTGCGCCCAAACCGCTGGCGCTTTGTTGCGGCGTTCCTGATGGCGGTCTGCCAACTGGCACTGATAGGGCTCATTGCCACGATGTTCGTCATGGAAGTGGGCGCTTATGAGTAAGACGCCTACTGTGTACAAGCGGAAACTGCCGGGCAAGGCGAAGCGCGGTTTCGGTCTACTCAACGCCACGGGGCAGCGATTGTGGCTGGGACCGGACCATCTGCTCGTAATCAACACGCTGTATTTCAAAGAGCGGTACAAGCGTTTCTACTTCACGGACATTCAGGCGCTCACGATTACGCGTACCACCACCGGCATGATCCTGAATGTTGTGTTCGCCATTCTCGCCGCGCTGTTTGGCATTTGGGGAGCCGCCGCGTTCCTCACGCTCGGCTGGGATCCGGTGGCCGGCATCTTCCTGGAGATCGTCGCGGTGTGCTTCCTCCTCGGACTCGCATTGAACAGCCTGTTTGGACCCACCTGCCGCTGCTTCATGTACACCCCCGTCCACTGCGAGGAACTCTTTTGTCTCGGCAGACTCTGGACCGCTCGTCGCGTGGCCAGGGAATTGCACGCTATTGCAGATACGGCCCAAGGCGGCACTCTCGACTCCGCTGACGTGGACAATCTGGCCGTCCGCCAGGGCTCCATGCAGAAACAGGCACTGGGCATTGCCGCATCCGCGCCGGCAAACGCGATGCTCCAGGAAGTGCGCCACGACGACGGGAAGATCCATTCATCCTTGTTCTATCTGCTGCTGGTGGACGCCATCATGAGCGTGTCTCTATTGATTTGGCCGGACTTCCTGCCGGCACCGGTAAGTATGGGTTTCGTCGCCCTGCTCATCTTCGTGACCGTGGCGGCGGTCATCCGCCAAAAGCGCAGCGATCTGCCGCGCAACGTGCGCAATGTCACCTGGACCACCTTCGCATACCTTTGCCTGCTTGTCTTCTTCATGTATGTGTTCACGGTAATCAACGAATTCGGGCGCACCATGGGCGAGGACGAACCGCTAGCTCTGGAGGGCCTCCAGACAATTCTGGTCAAAGTCATCAATTCCATATCCCTGGTGTTCGACCTGCTGCTGAGTTTCATCGGTCTCCGGTATCTTTCAGACTTCCGCCGCCGCTCCGCCGTGTACGAAGAGCCCACGGCCGCGCCCGGAGAGGAATAAGCTGTGGTCGCCCTGAGCGAACAACGATGCAGAAACCACGCCCAACGCGAGGCGGTTGCGCGCTGTCCTGAATGCAGGCGCTTCTTCTGCCGTGAGTGCGTGGTCGAGCACGACGACCGGATGATCTGCACCTCGTGCCTGCGCACGTTGACTGCGCGTGAAACTCCCCGGCGGCGGCACCTGCGTGCCGTGTGGCGGTTTGCCCAATGCGCCGTGAGTTTTGTCATCCTCTGGGCGGCCTTTCTCATGCTCGGGCGAGCCCTATTGAACATCCCAACCGCCACGCACGAAAGCACCCTGTGGTCGATGCCCATGGAGGCCGAATTGGGCGAGGAGGTGGACGAGTGAAGCGGCAGCGTAAGGGAATGCCCGCGCTCGACCTCATTGAGGAGGCCGTCCACCTGCTGCGCACGGCTCCGCTTTCGTACCTCGCCGCATACTACGTGGGTGCGCTTCCGTTCATGCTCGCCCTGCTTTATTACTGGGTGGACATGAGCCGTGGCGCATTCTCTCAGGATCACGCGGCGCGCGGCGCGCTGATGCTCGCGGGCTTGTTTGTCTGGATGAAGGCGTGGCAAACCGTGTTCGCTTCGCTGGTGCGCTCGCGACTGCTGAACCAACAGCCTCCGCGCTGGTCGATGGGCCGGCTCGTGCGAATGGTCCAGACGCAGATGATCCTGCAAACGACCGGCCTCATACTCCTTCCCGCGGCCATTGTGACCACGGTGCCATACATTTGGGTTCACACGTGGTACCAGAACGTCACCATTCTGGGTGATGGCGAAGACGACGATCTGTGGAAAGTCACCACACGCGCCGCGGGGCTCGCGCGCTTGTGGACCACGCAGAACTCACTACTCATCTGGCTGCTGAGTCCCGCCCTTGTCATGATGGCCGCCGCGCTGTTCCTGGTTATCCTGCCGGTCGTGGAGGCCACAACGCCCGGATGGACCAGCAGCTTGGTTACTGTTTATGCGGCTCTGTTTACATTGCTCATGATTCCGCTGAGTCCATTGGGGCTCGCCATCGCGTTGAACGTGGGGATATTGATCCAAGTGGTCCCCATGCTCCTCGAATCGCTGTTGGGCATCGAGAACGTCCTGACGCTTGGCGGCGAAGTTACCAATCCAACGTACTATGCGATCTGCTGCGCCGCGACCTACCTCATTCTCGATCCGGTCCAGAAGACCGCCTACACACTCCGCTGCTTCTACGGCGAGTCTCTCGATACAGGAGAAGACTTGCGCGTGGCCTTGCTGCCTTATGCGAAATCCGCCGCGCGCACGAGGGTGATGATTGTGGCGATTGCGCTTGCGAGCCTATGCGGGCCGTCCGCCGCGGCCGAAGACTCGGACACGCATGTCTCCCCCACCGAACTCAATGAAGCGATCGATCGCGTGCTGGAACAGCGCGATTTCGCATGGCGCCTGGACCGTTATCGTGGTCCTCAAGACGAAACCGAAAAAAGCTATCTTACACTGTTTGTCGAAGCGGTTCAGCAAGTCCTGGTTAACGTCTTTGTGACCATCCGGGATTGGTGGGAAACGTTTACGGATTGGCTTCGCAGCTTTGCCCCGGACTCTCACAAGAAAACTCCCGGAAGCTGGGCAAACTGGGGCGCCGTGCCCCGATACACCATGTACGTGCTCCTGATTGTGTTGGCCGCTGTGCTCCTCGTCTTCCTCGCACGCACGTGGCTCAAACGCGGCAAACCGCCGGTACAGGTGGAGGCCACGCCAGTCACACTCAAGCCCGATGTCGCGGACGAGAGCGTCGGCGCCGACGCGCTGCCCGAAGACGGCTGGATTACGCTCGCGCGCGAACTCATGGAGCGCGGCGAATGGCGGCTCGCCATGCGGGCGCTGTTTCTCGCTTGCCTGGCACTGCTCGCGCGGCATGAGCTGATTCGCGTGGCGAAGTACAAGTCGAATCACGAGTACGTGCGTGAACTGTCGCGGCGCGCCCACTCCGAACCGGAGATCCTCGCGGCCTTCTCGCAGAGTGTGGCCACATTCGAACGCGTGTGGTATGGCACCCACGAGGCAGGCCCGGACTTGGTCAAGGCATTCGACGAATACCAGCAAAGGATGCGTACGCTTGCTGAACGCCCGTAAATGGATGAACCTCTTTGCCGCGGCCTTGTTCGTGGCCTTCGCCTACGGCGCGATCCGCCTGTATCTGCTCCACTTTTCGGCCGGCGATGCCTACACACCCTACTCGACGCTGCGCGCCGACCCGATCGGATCCAAAGCCTTCTACGAGGCGCTCGGGTCCATCCCAGAGATGCGCGTGGAGCGGAACCTGCAACCCCTCTCCTTCGCGAGCCTCAAGAAGGTCGTGGGCAACCGCGAAGTCACGCTGTTCCTCCTGGGGGCCAACGCCTCCGACCCGGATCATGCGCCTCTCGATTTCGTGCGTGCTGTGGAACATGTTATGGCCCTCGGCGGGCGCGTAGTCGTTACATTCGCTCCGACCTGGGAGGATCTCCGCGCGGTGTACGACGAAAGCGAATTCCGCGAGGAACGCATCGAGCGGATGCGCAAGCGCCGCATGGGCGAGGATGAAGACGACTCCGCGGAAAATCGGGACAAAGATACGGACGACTCGAGCGAAGCTCCCGGTAAGCAAGCGGAAGCGGAGGAACCAGAGACTAACGCGGAGAAAGAGCCCCCTGAGCCTACCGAAGGGGACAAAGAAGACGCGGGGACGGAAGACGCCAAAGAGGATTCGGACGACAAGAAGTCCGGAGACAAGTCCGACAGTCCCTACGATACTCTATATGCCACGGTGGAAATCCCGGAGCGATGGGGAATGCGGCTTGAATTCGATCCCATGGAGCGCCGTCCGGATGGCACCATGGAGAAGCAGTGGGCCGAGTGGAAATCGGTACCCGGTCTTCCCTCGCGCGTGAGCTGGCGCACCGCGACCTCGTTCAGCCACCTGAGCGATGCGTGGAGCGTTATCTACGAGCGCGAAGGTAAACCGGTGGTGATCGAACGGCCTTTCGGCGAAGGCACGCTGGTCCTGGCGTCGGACTCCTACTTCGTGAGCAACGAAGCGCTCAAGAATGAGCGGCATCCCGAGTTGCTGTCGTGGTTGGTGGGGCCACACCTCACGGTGGTGTTTGACGAGTCCCATCTCGGCATCATTCGCAATGCCGGTATCATGACGCTCGTGCGCGGGTACGGACTGTACAGCGCCTTCCTGGGCCTCGTGCTCCTCGCGTTGCTCTACATCTGGAAGAACGCCGTCTCCTTCGTGCCGCCCTATGAGGACGAGGTGCAGCCGGACGCCCGGCACGCGGTGGGCAAGGATTCCGCCGCGGGTTTCACGAATCTCCTGCGCCGGAGCATCATCCCGCGCGATTTGCTGAACGCGTGCCTCGCCGAATATCGCCGCTCGTTGGTCTATCGCGAGAAGGATCTGTCGGAACCGCTGAGCCGCATGCAGGCACTCGCAGACGCCGAGCGCGTAAAACCTACGGCTTCGTGGAATCCCGCGGATGCGTATGCCGCGATGAGCCGTGTGCTGTCGGAATATCTAGGCCGAAGGAATTGACATTCTGTTGAGCGGAGAGAGAGCGTGGCGCCTGTTGCCGCGGCGCCGGACTCCGGAAAGGAAGCGCAATCGTGCAAGCTGACCTGAATCATCTGAAATCGGTACTCACCCGGACTCGCGAGGAAGTGGGCAAGGTCATCATCGGTCAGAAGGACGTGATCGATCGCTGTCTCATCGCTATCTTCACCAACAACCACGCGCTCCTGGAAGGCGTGCCGGGGGTGGCTAAAACGATGCTGGTGCGGACGCTCGCGAAAGTCCTCGGCTGCGAGTTCGCGCGCATCCAGTTCACTCCGGACCTCATGCCCGCGGACATCACCGGCACCAACGTCTTCAACCTGCAGCATAACCAGTTCACGCTGGTCAAAGGTCCCGTCTTCACGACCTTTCTGCTGGCCGACGAGATCAACCGCGCGCCTGCGAAGACGCAATCCGCCTTGCTTCAGGCGATGCAGGAACGCCGCGTGACCATTGACCGCGACACGCATGTGCTATCCCCCAACTTCACCGTGTTCGCGACGCAGAACCCGATCGAGTACGAAGGCACCTATCCGCTCCCGGAAGCGCAGAAGGACCGTTTCATGTTGAAGATCTCCATGAACTGCCCGGAGCGCGACGAAGAACTCGCGCTCGCCGCGCGCACCCTCGGCCCGGACTCGCCCGAAGCCACGCTCGACAGCGACGCCGTCAAACCCGTGATCTCGGGGGAGGAACTGAATCGCATTCGCGCGGTTCTGCGCGGCATCACGGTGCGCGAGGAGTTGATGTCCTACGTCGTCGATATTGTACGCAAATCGCGCACGCACAATAGCGTGCTCGTCGGCGTCGGCCCGCGCGCCACGCAGGCCATCCTGCTATCCAGCCGCATGCACGCCGCACTCTCCGAACGGGATTTCGTCACGCCGGACGATGTGAAGGAAATGGCGCGGCCGGTGCTCGAACATCGCTTGATTCTGCGGCCTGAATACGAGATCGAAGGGTTGACCGTGCCCGAAGTAATCGACCGCATCGTTGCGGAGGTAGCCGTACCCCGATGATCTTTCCACGCACAGCCTTGCTGACCTCTTGCGGAGGCGTCGTATTCGTCGCGGCGCTGGCCGCAACCGATCCGCGCGTGGCCGCGTTGCTCCCCGCGCTTGCGGGCGCCGTGGCCGCACTGGCATTTGTAGATGCCGCCTTGGCATTTCGCGCGCTTCGCGGCGTCAGCGCCACGCTGCCGGATGTGGTTCGATTGAGCAAGGATCGCGAGGGCACCGTGGACATCCTCGTGCGCAACGAAAGCGCGCGATCCAGGCGATTGCGGCTCGGCCTCGCATTCCCGCGTGAGGTGGGGGCCGTCCGCGACAGTATCGAAGCAGTCATTCCGCCGGACACCCAGGTGTCGCATCTGGAGTGGCCGGTCGTCCCCACCCGCCGTGGAAACTACCGCTTGAATCGGGTCTATCTGGAGGGCGTGTCTCCCTTGGGCCTGTGGTCCAGGAGAAGTTCCCACCCCATCGACGTGGAACTGCGCGTGTATCCGAACCTCATGGGGGAACGCCGCAGGCTGGCCGCGTACTTCCTGAATCGGGGAGCCTTCGGTGTCCACGCGCAGCGGCAGGTGGGCCAGGGCCGCGAATTCGAGAAACTGCGCGAATACGTGCCCGGCGACGACTATGAAGACGTGCATTGGAAAGCCACCGCGAAACGCGGCCGCCCCATCACGAAACTCTACCAACTGGAACGCACGCAAGAAGTCTACGTGGTCATCGACACCTCGCGCTTGAGCGCGCGGCGGGTCTTGATCGATCAGGGCGAACCCGGCGCGGAACTCGTCGAGGTCACTCAGCTTGAACGCTTCATCACGGCCGCGCTGATCCTTGGCCTCGTGGCGGAGCGCCAGGGGGATCTCTTCGGGTTGCTCACCTACGGGGATCAGGTGCGCAGTTTCGTGAGGGCCAGTGCGGGCCAAGCCCACTATTCCACGTGCCGTGACGCGCTGTACACGCTCGAACCGCAGACCGTCAATCCGGACTTCGATGAACTATTCACATTTCTCCGGCTGCGGCTGCGCCGTCGCGCATTGCTGCTGTTTCTCACCAACCTCGACGACCCCGTGCTCGCGGAGAGCTTCGTGCGCAACGTCGAGATGATCCGTCGCCAGCATCTGGTACTGGTGGGCATGCTGACACCGCCCGGCACGTCGCCTCTCTTCTCAGGAGCTACCCCAAAATCGGTCGACGAGGTATACCGGGCCTTGGCGGGCCACATCCGGTGGAACGACCTCCGCGAACTCGAACACGTCATGCACCGCCAGGGAGTCACTTTCTTCCTGATGGACAATGAGCGCATGAGCGCCGATCTTGTCACCCGATACACTAACGTGAAGCAAAGGCAACTGCTGTGAACGCGCGAGCACTCACCTACAGCTATCCAGGTGCGGCTTCATGATCATCGATCTGGAGCGATTCATCCGCGAAGAGCGTCCCTATTGGGAGGAATTGGAAAAGACGCTCGGGCGCATCGAATCCGATGTGGCGTACCGTTTCGATTTGGCCACCGCGCGCCGTTTGCATTACCTGTAC
Source organism: Candidatus Hydrogenedentota bacterium (assembly GCA_020849535.1). Taxonomy (GTDB): domain Bacteria; phylum Hydrogenedentota; class Hydrogenedentia; order Hydrogenedentales; family SLHB01; genus JAHDWY01. The sequence continues at coordinate 63,593 of JADLGB010000164.1, read as the reverse complement.
GAGCGCACATCGACCGGCCTGTCGCGGCTCTCCACATTCGCTTCGGAACCTGAACTGCACCGCTATCTCGAAACCCTGGTCGCCCGGGCCTATGGCGAGATCCACGAGGTGCGCGGCAAGTCACATCGGTTTGCACCGTTGCGCTGGGCGTACCGCACGTTCCCGCGCACCTTCCGGCGCAACGTCATGGCGTTTTGGCTGACCGTGGGCATCACGCTCGCGGGAAGCGCACTCGGCGGCGCGGCCGTGTCGTTTGATGTACAGGCCAAAGACATCCTCATGCCGTTTCCTCACCTGCAGATTGACCCGCGCGAGCGCGTCGCCGAAGAGGAAAAGGAACAGTCCGATAAAGAAGACGAGCGGCAGGGCACCAAGGTCGTCGGCACCAGCTTCTACTTCACCCACAATACTCAAGTCGCCATCACGACGCTCGGCCTCGGCGCCATCTGGGGCCTGGGCACGATCATCATCCTGTTCATGAACGGCGTGATGATAGGCGCCGTCACGCTCGACTACTTCAACGCGGGCGAGACCACCTTCCTCGTGGGGTGGCTGCTTCCCCACGGCGCCATCGAGATTCCTGCCATTCTCATCGCGGGCCAAGGCGGCCTGCTGCTCGGCAAGGCCCTCATCGGCTGGGATTCGCGTCTATCCATCAAGGCGCGCCTGCGCGCGGTCACTCCAGACCTGCTCACCCTCATCGCCGGTGTCGCGATCATGCTGGCTTGGGCGGGCTTCATCGAAGCCTCCCTCTCGCAGTATCACGAACCCGTAATCCCCTATTGGCTGAAGATCGGCTTTGGCACGGTGGAACTGGTGCTGCTGGCGCTATTCTTGACGCTCTCCGGCCGGAAGCGAGGTCTCGATGAAGAGGCGTGAACGCGTCAATAGCCTCTCCATCCGCACGCCGGAGGGCATCGTCTTCTCCATGATGCTCGCTGGCCCCGTGACCCGTTTTCTGGCCTACATCATCGATGTCGCGGTCCAGGTCATTGTTCTCATGATCGTCTCGTACATCGCCGGCTTATTGGGCGTCTTCACAAGTGTGCTCGGCCCCACCTTCTACGAATGGGTGTACGCCTTGGTGATGATTGCTTCCTTCGCCGTGCCGATTCTCTATGCAATGGTCCTGGAGTGGTTGTGGCGCGGTCAGACCGTCGGCAAGCGCCTCTTGCGGCTTCGCGTAGTGGACGAGAATGGCCTGCGCCTCCAGTTCACCCAGGTGGCGATTCGCAATCTGCTCCGCGTCGTCGACAGCCTACCGGCACTTTACGTCGTCGGCGGCATCGCCTGCGTCGTCAGTCAGAAGGGCCAACGCCTCGGAGACTTCGCCGCCAACACCGTCGTCATCCGAACGCCCAAGATAGCCGAACCCAACCTCGACCACGTGCTCTCCAGCAAATACAATTCCCTGCGTGACTACCCCCACATCGAGGCCCGGCTTCGCCAGCGCGTCTCCCCCGAAGAGGCCGCCATCGCCCTGCAAGCCGTCCTCCGCCGCGACGAACTCGACCCGGAAGCGCGCATCAAAGTCTTTGAAGAAATCGCCGCCCACTTCAAGACGCTCGCGATCTTCCCCGAACAGGCCACCTTCGGCACCGCCGACGAACAATTCGTCCGCAACGTCGTCGACGTCCTCTTCCGCAAACGCGAAACCACCGCCGCCGCCAAACCCGACAAGGCTGGCGTGGGTACGCCTTTGTGACCGGACTAAGTCGCCAGACCGCAGAACGCCGCATCAGGAGGCAAGGCCTGAGCACTTGAGGTAAGCAGATGAGAAAAGATGTTGCAGTGTACCTATTCGCCGTCGCATTTGCTCTCCAAGCCTTGGCGGACGGAAAGATGTACGGGATGGAAAAAGTTCCTCCGGAAATCCCGTACCAGCGCGCGCTCATCCTCTTCAAGGATGGGATCGAGACGCTCATACTACAAAGCAAGTACGAGATTTCCCCTGCGAATAGCGTCGCGTCCCTTGGCTGGGTTATTCCGGTGCCAGCTCCGCCCGAGGTCGCCAGCATGGACCCAATGAACGCCGACTCTATGTTCTGGCGTCTCGGCTTGAGAACGGCGCCTCGCGTAACCCTGATCAAACCAATGATCTTCGCAGCATTGCACTATGCGGCCGCAGGCGTCGCGTTCTTTGCCTTCTGGCTCTACATTCTCACTTTCATCAGGAGATCTTCGGAACAGTTGATGGGGAGACGACGCAAACGAGCACGGTTCCTGAGGATTTCCATTGTCGCCTGGCTCGTGTGTTTCTTCCTCTTTGTGTTTGCACCAGCCCTGCACCGCGGGCGCGGCACCGAGGGCGTCGATGTGATCTCCGAGCAGCACGTTGGGATCTACGACATTCGTATTGTCCGATCCAGCAACTCCGGCGATCTGATCGAGTGGCTCAATTTACACGAGTTCAAATTCGGGGAAAGTGACAAAGCTGCATTTGATACGTACATCTCCAACGACTGGTGCTTCGTAGCGGCGAATATCAAACCGGACGAAGACCAGGAAGAAATTGAGATTGCTTCTGACGGCCTGGCTGCCCCCCTCGTTCTGCGGTTCCCCCACAACAATCCGGTATACCCCCTGATGCTGACGGGCACCGGGGGTTTTGACACCGAGGTGCTCCTTTACCTTGCCAGCGATGGCAAGATGCAATGCGATGGCCGCCTCATGCTTCACTATGCAAGACCCTCGACGTCATCAATGCAGCCCTTCTACAACACCAAGTGGGAAGGCCTGCACCCAGAGGGGTTCTTCAAACCCGGCGACATGGACCTTCCCTACCTGTGCAAGTTCAAGGGCACTCTCACCCCCGCACAAATGAGTCAGGATATCGTCTTCACGCCCGCAGTCGACAAAAGCGACTACCGCGAGCACATCGTGAAATGGTGAGCCGGTGATGTTTCGGACTCCGGGTTCGAATCCCAATATTCCCGCTTTCGTCCACCCCTCCGGGCTGGCACGGACCTCGGCGAACGCAGTAGAATAGGCGGCGGAAGCGTCCGGTAAGTGGCTGTGAGTCCGCGGCGTCCGTTGGAACGGTTGACGGAAACAGGGTATAGATCCATCGTGAGCGGTTGGGACCCTGGGATGCCGCATTCTCGCGGCAAGTGTGGACAACGCAAGGAATTCGTGAGCAATGCCAGGAATCTATGAGAGGCTCCGCACGGACCTGCTCTTCGACCGGGGCGTGCGGCAAGCCCGGAAGGGGAGTTTCGCGCGGGCGCTGGCATATTTCGAGGAAGTCTTGGAGCGTGCGCCGGATTACGCCCTCGCCTACGCGAACATGGGCTATTGCCATTTCAAGATGGGCCGAGTAACCGAAGCGCTGGCCGCGTATGAGAATGCGCGCACGCTGGCTCCGGAGGACGCGGAGCACCGCTACGACCTCGGGTGTGTCCACCACGCCCAGGGGCAGCGCGACACCGCGCTGGAGTTGTTCCGCGAGGCGCTCGAATTGCAGCCCGATCACGCGGAGGCATATGCCGCGGTCGAGCAAATCCGGATCGAAATGGGCCTGCCCGCCATCGAACCGCAGGCTGCAAACCTTGAAGAAGACGAAGACCTCGAGCAGGGGCCGCCGAAGGAACCCACCGCCATGCCCCGGCTTACCGCCGCGGAGTACTTGAAGCGCGGCGAAGAACTATTCGAGCAGTCGGACTTCGAGGGAGCGCTGGAGGCCTGGACGGAGGCCGCCGAGCGCGACCAGAAGAACCCACAGATCCACAACAACCGCGCGGCGGCCCTCTTCGAACTGGGCCGGCACCAGGAAGCCATCGAGGCGTGCAGCATGGCGCTTCGTATCAAGCCCGATTACGCCATCGCCCACATGACGCGCGGCGAGATCTTCGCGGCTCTGGGCAATCGCGACGCGGTCATGCGCGAGTACACCGCCTTGAACCTGTTGGATGAGGACATGGCGCGCCAACTCCTCGACATGATCGACGGCGAGGAGGAAAACTCATGAGACGGCCACTTCTGGCCGGTTGTCTCCTGGCCCTCGCGACCGTTCTGAGTTGCGACAACCCGGAATCGGAGAACTCGGGTCAGACCGCGATCCAGGAGCAGTTTAAGGAGAACATGGAAAAGGCCAAGGCCGCCGCGGCCCGCCAGATAGAAGAGCAGACGGAAAAAGTCCTCGCATCCATCGACAAACAGATCGATGAATTGGGCGAACGCGTCGCGGAGGCGGGCAAGGAGGCGCAACGGGAAGCCTGGGAATCCGTGCGCATGGAACTGGAAGAGAAACAAGAGGAAGTGCGCGACCAGTTGCGGCGCATGCGTGAGAACTCGGGCGAGGCCACCGAAGAACTGGCCAAGGGCGTGACCAAGGCCGTCGACGAGTTGCGGCAGGCCATCGTGCGCGCGGCCCAGACGCTGGAAAGCCCCGCACCTCAGAAGGCGGAAGAGGAACCGAATCCCGCCTGAGACGGTTCCCCGTTAGAGATGGCGGCGGGCAATAGAGGAAAGTCATGATCGAACTTGGCGTGAACATCGACCACGTGGCCACGGTGCGCGAAGCGCGGAAAGGGCGCGAGCCCGACCTGATCGCCGCGGCGAAGATCTGCGAACTCGCGGGCGCGCATCAAATCACCGTGCACCTGCGCCAGGACCGCCGTCACATTCAGGATCGGGATGTCGAGCACCTCGCCCAGGTGCTCCAAGTGCGGCTCAACCTCGAGATGGCCGCGGTGGACGAGATCATCGCGATCGCCCACCGCATCCGCCCTTACGTGGTATGCCTGGTACCCGAGAACCGGCAGGAGGTCACCACCGAAGGCGGGCTCGATGTGGCCTCGCAAGCGAAGAAGCTCAAGACCGTCGTGAAGGGCTTCCACGACGACGGCATCAAGGTCAGCATGTTCATCGACCCCGAGGTGGATCAGGTCGACGCCAGCGCAGAGACCGGCGCCGACTACGTGGAATTGCACACGGGTGCCTACGCGAACGCAGGCGAGTTGGACGTGCTGGGCGAGCTGGATCGGCTGGCGAAGGCCGCGGCGCGAGCCATCAACTGCGGTCTCATCTTCAACGCGGGCCACGGCCTGACCATCCGGAACCTTGCGCCCGTCGCGGCGATCCCCGGACTCAACGAGGTCAACATCGGCCACTCGATCATCTCGCGGGCCCTGTTCTTCGGCCTCGAAAACGCCGTGCGCGAGATCCTCGCGATCCTCGACGAGTACTCGGCATAGATCGGCATCCGGCGCCGTTACCATCCCAAAGAGACTTAGAGGCTCTAACAAAAACCGTGTGAGTTCGTGTAGCGCAGGCGTCTCGCCTGCAATTCCGAAGATGCAGGCGAGACGCCTGCGCTACAACGCCGGATACTGTTAGAGCCTCTTAGAATGGCTTCGTCGAATGACCGGTCATCGTCCCCAAAGACGACAGTTGAGTTCGCTCCGCATCGAGAGGCTGCTATCGCGCAAAGCATTACATAGAACGGTGCCATCACCGTTTGGGTGAGCGCCGTTCTACCGTCAAACCCATGCTATCTTCATGGTTTGCCACGCTGGCGCCTGGCGTTCCCAGGCTCAACAGCCACGTCTGATTCAACTGGGATGTCCGTGTCCGTCCGTGCTGTCCTGGGGGCGGCGGAGGGGATGGGCGGGGAGCCGCCTGGCCCTCATGCGGTCGCGGGCATCTCGTTGCGCTTCACGAGATAGTAGAGAATGGGGACGGCCATGCGTGACAATAAGAGGGACGCCACTTCACCGGCCATCAAGGAAAGAGCCAGACCCTGGAAAATGGGGTCGAACAGGATCACGGACGAGCCGACGATCACGGCAGCCGCCGTCAGCAGCATCGGACGGAAGCGGACCGCGCCAGCATCGACGACAGCGTCGGCGAGAGACATGCCTTGCTTCAAGCGCAGCTCGATGAAGTCCACGAGGATAATCGAATTGCGCACAACGATACCCGCCCCCGCGATGAATCCGATCATGGAGGTCGCGGTGAAGAAGGCGCCCATGAGCCAGTGCGCGGGGAGAATCCCCACGAGCGAGAAGGGAATAGCCGCCATGATCACGAAGGGCGTCTTGAGGGACTGGAACCAGCCGACCACCAGGATGAAGATCAGCACAAGCACCGCGGCGAATGCGAGTCCCATGTCGCGAAACACTTCGTAGGTGACGAACCATTCGCCGTCCCATTTGACCGAGAGCTTTTCGGATGAGAACGGGTGGACGGTTGAGTACTGTTCGAGGGCGTAGCCTTCCGGAATCTGAAGTGCAGCCACTTTCTTCATCAGCGCGAAGATGACGTACACGGGGCTCTCAGCTTTCCCGCCAACATCGCCGGTTACGTAGACCACCGGCATCAAGTTCTTGTGATAGATGCTCTTGTCCTGGGTAGTCTCTTCGACGCGCACCAGTTGACCCAGGGAGACCAGATTGCCGTCTCTTCCGATAACCTTTATCCCTTTGAGGTCTTCGATGCTCGAGCGTTCGGCGCGATCCAGGCGCAAGTAAATGGGCACGTCTTCCTTTTCGGCGGGGTCATGAAGGAGACTCACGCCCATGCCCTGCAGGGCTATTTGAAGAGTCTGGCTCACCTGCTCGACCGAAACACCGTTCAGTGCCGCCTTCTCCTGGTCCACAACGATCTGGTATTTCGTTTGATTGTCTTCAATGTACGAGTCGACGTCGACAACTCCTTCCGTACTCTCGAAGACGGATTGTATCTGCCTTGCAACCTCAAGTTGGCGCGTGTAGTCGGGCCCGTATATCTCGGCCACGAGGGTCTGCAGTACAGGCGGTCCCGGCGGCACTTCCGCGATCTTGACGCGCGCGCCGTGCTTCGCGGCGATGGCGGTGATGGGGGTGCGGACATTCTTGGCGGTCTCGTGCCCCTGGATCGGCCGGTACTCCTTCGGCGCGAGGTTCACTTGGATATCAGCCACGTTGGCGCCGCGCCGGGTGAAGTAGTGCCGCACGAGGCCATTGAAATTGTAGGGAGAGGCCGTGCCCGTATACATCTGGAAGTTGGCGACCTCGGGGACAGTATTGAGATAGTCGCCAATTTCCCGTGTTACCGCGGCGGTCTGTTCGAGCGTGGTTCCTTCGGGCATGTCGATGATGACCTGGAACTCGCTCTTGTTGTCGAAGGGCAGCATCTTCACGAGCACTTTGGAAAGCGGCACCAGCGCGCACGCGGCGAGCAAGAGCACCACGACCAAGGTCAAGAAACCGTATCGGTACATGGGCACCGTGACCAGGGGACGCATGATCCGGCGGTAGAGCCGGTCCATCCATCCTTCGGAGTGACCGTGTGCCGGTTCCGGTTCGGCGGGCTCAGTGGCAGTCTTGCCGCGCCGGAGAAGTCGAAGCGGATTCCAGGATGCCTTCGTGCCGTGCTTTCCATCGGACTTCAACAGGCGATAGGCCGCCCATGGCGTCACCACGAACGCGACGATCACGGAGAAGATCATGGCGGCGGACGCACCCACCGGAATAGGCCGCATGTAGGGTCCCATCAGGCCACGTACGAATGCCATCGGCAAAATCGCGGCGATCACGGCCGCGGTCGCGAGCAAGGTCGGGTTGCCGACTTCGTCGACCGCCTCCACGGCGATATCGACAACGGTTCTGCCCTTGTTCTCGGGCAGGTGATAGTGTCGCACGATATTCTCGACGACGACAATGGCGTCATCAACCAGAATGCCGATAGAGAAGATCAAAGCAAACAAGGTCACGCGATTGAGCGTGTAGCCGTAGAAGTAGAAAACCACCAACGTCAACGCGAGGGTGACCGGTATCGCGACTCCCACCGTGCCGGATTCGCGAAGGCCCAGGGTCAACGCAATGAGGATCGAGACGGAGATGATGGCGATCCCCATATGATACAACAACTCATTCGATTTTTCCGCAGCGGTCTCGCCGTAATTCCGCGAGATGGTCACCAAGACATCGCTGGGCACAACGACGCCCTGCAGTGTCTTCACCTTCTCAAGGACCTTGCTTGCGACGACGATCGCATTGGTGCTTTTGCGCTTCGCGACGGAGATGGTCACGGCGGGCGTGACGGCATTGCCCTCATCGCCACCGCCGTGCGCCTGCCCCAGAAGGTGGCTGTGTTCATTGGAAGGACCGGTTGCGTAGAAGACGTAGTCCGCGGGCTCTTCGGGACCATCCAGAATGCTCGCGACATCGCGCAGGTAAACGGGCTTCTGCTCAAATACGCCGACCACCACATTGCCGACGTCCTCGGCGTTTTCAAGAAAGTCTCCCGTCTCCACCAGGTAGTCTTTGTTCTCTGAGGCAAACGCACCGGACAGGACCCGGGCGTTGGCCTGCGACAGCATTGATACGATCGTGGCTGGTGCGACGTTGTGGGCGGCCATTTTCACCTTGTCAAGGACCACACGGACTTGCCGGCGCTGTCCCCCAATCAGCTTGACCTCCGATACGTCCGGGACCTCCTTGATCGCATCGTGAAGCTGCGCCGCGACGCGGCGCAACGTGAAGTGATCGTAGCGCTCACTGGACAACGTCAGCGCCAGGATAGGCACATCATCGATGGATCGCGGCTTGATCAGCGGTTGGCCAGCCCCCGGCGGGATCAGATCGAAGTTGGCGAACATCTTCTGATTGAGCCGGACGATAGCGTCCTCTTCCGGCGTGCCCACCAGGAAACGCACGATGGCCATGGACTGGCCTGGACTCGAGGTCGAGTAGACGTACTCGACGCCGGGGACTTCCCATAGAAGTTTCTCCATGGGTTTAGTGACGCGCTCTTCCACTTCTTTCGCGCTGGCGCCGGGCATCTGCACGAACACGTCGATCATCGGCACGATGATCTGAGGCTCTTCCTCACGCGGCAGGAGCACAACGGCCCCGATGCCCAGCAGAATGGAGGCGCCGATGATCAGGGGCGTGAGCTTGCTGTCGATAAAGGAGTGGGCGATCTTGCCAGCCAATCCAGGTTTGTGAACCATCCCGAACCTCAAGTCTAGTTATGCTTGACGACAGCGCCATCCACGACCGCGCCGGCATTATCCGCAACGATCGTTTCACCTGCCTGCAGGCCGCTGAGTACTTCTACATCGGAACCAAAGCGTTTTCCCGTTGTGACCAGTCTGAGCCGGGCGACGCCGCCTTCATCGAGGACATAGACTCCGGTCAACTGACCGCGCTGGAAGACCGCCGAGGCCGGAACGGTGAGGACATGGTTTTCGCCGGTGGCAAACCGGGCGCGGCCAAACATCCCCGACCAGACCGGCGCCGCATCGGGCAGATCAATCTTGACGACAAATGTTCGACTCGAGGGGTCAGAGGTGGGGGCGATTTCGGCAACGGTGCCGGCAAGTTCGACCGGCTGCGCTCCATCAAGGAGGACATCAACCGTAGTACCCAGCGCGATCTTGTGGACCTGCTCCTCGTCTACCTGAGCCTCGAGCCGATAATGCTGGCCGTCTTCGAGAATCAGAAGGGGGCTGCCCGGGGCGGCCAAATCCCCCACTTCGACGGTCTTGCGCGTGACGATGCCCGCGAACGGCGCGACGACCTTTGCAAAACTCCGCAAGGTCTGGGCGTTGCTCAACTCCGCCTCAGCCTGTTGCACGCGCGCCTCGGCCTCCCCCAATCTCGCGCGCGCGGAGAGCACCATCTCGGCGGCACGGGCCGCGTCGGCGGCGGCGGCTTTGGAACGGGCCTCGGCCTCGTCGTAAACTTGGCGCGAAACCGCCTGCTCTTCGGCGAGCGCCTTGTAGCGCCGGAACGCGGCGGCGGCGAGGTCATTCCCTGCGTCCGCGGCCGCCTGACTGTGCACGGCGGCCTGGATCATCTTCTCAGTGTCTTGCCGCATCTCCTGGGCTTCCCGAAGACCGCTTTCGGCCCTTTGGACTTGCGCGTCGACCTCTCGGGAGTCCACTTCCACGAGCACCTGGCCCGCCTCCACTCGATCGCCTTCCCGCACGTTCACGGCGAGAACGTGGCCCATGATCTTGCTCTGGATGGTGCTGGTCATTTTGGCACGAATGGTACCGACGGCTTCGTAAGGCACGGAAATCGACTTCTGCTGAACGGTCGTCACTGGCGCCTGCACGGCCTGAGATGGCGAAACGCTGTCATGGGAGTCAGGAGAACCGCCGCACCCCATCACATTTGCCACCAGAATGGCCAGCGCTCCGAAGGAGGCCAGGTATCTCATCACTCTCTCCTCTGTGAAATCGACAATACGATAGCGTCGAATGTGCAACGCGTCGCGTTTACTCCTCGCCTGTTTCTGTCCATGTCCGAAGGTCATGGCCAGAACGCGCATGCGTAGAGAGCAAGTCAGGTGCCAGGTCTTCCCGACTGACAACAACAGCATAAGTGATTGTTTTACAGTATCTTATCATACGAGAACCAAATGCTGGCGCCAAAGCGCATTGTACGGAGAATCGTACGGAGGTCCCCCCTGCTAGAAAGTTCATACGCGCTTTGGTGTCGCGGCAGGCGAAGAAAACGATATTCCTGAGACATTAATCGAGTGCGGAACGGGGCCGCACCAAGAGCCACCGAGGCGTCGGCGCCATTTGGCTGCGGCCCTGTTCCGCGAACCCTCCGCCCGAAGATGCCACATCTCCGGGTTCCCCCGGCGAGTCCAGGGGGTTCGGTCAACCGGGGGCGGGAGAGGGAGGGTCGATGAAACTGGTTATGGGAAGGCGGGTTTTCACTTCGCACCCGCATGAGGCAAACCGGCCTTTTCAAGAATCCAAACCATAGGACACCAGTTGGTGAAGCCCGACTGGAAGAGGTTGAGACCGACAAAACCCGTGAAAAAGAGCCAATAAGGACTGTGGTACACGGAAAGCAGAACGCTAATCAGGACAAAAGCGCCCGCGATGATTCGTATGGCGCGCTCGATGGTCATTAGCACCATCCCCCTCCGGTCCTCAGCCCCCTGAACCGGACACCCGTCAACCCCCTTTGCCTTCAGCCCCATTATAACAGAGATTTCGCGATTGGGAAGAAAAAACTCGGCCACTCTACTCGCAGCGCATCCGAATGTCGGCATCCAGTACAGGCTCCACACCCGGGCCGCGGAAGGTCCCCGATACCGGCGCAGCCCCGGCAGGCACGGGGGCTGCCGCGATGGCCACGTGTTGGTCGCTGACGGCGAGACCCTTGGAGGGGTCGAAGCCGCGCCAACCGCCACCGGGCAGGTATACCTCCACCCACGCATGAAGATGGCGTTTCTCACGTTCGGTATCGGCGTGCCAGTACCCACTGACAAAGCGGGCGGGGATTCCCATGGCGCGGCAGGCGTCCATGAAGAGGACGGAAAGATCCCGGCAACTTCCTGTCTTTTCCTTGAGGGTGTGCTCGGGGGCGTGGGGCGGCCCTTGTTCGCGGATGATTTTGCGCGTGCCTTCGTACAGTGCCGCGGTCAATGTGGTTAGAAACGGCATGGTCTCGTGACCGGCGCGCGCGGCAATGGACTCCGCGAAGCGGTCCACCTCTTTGCTGGGAAGGCTGCGGACGCGGTAAGGCGCCAGCGAATGCTGGATATCTCCGGTGAAGCGCAACGGTAACTTGAGCGCCAGCGGGTCGGCGATGATGAAGTCAAAGGGATTCGCGCGCAGCGTTTCCACCGCGAAGCGGGAATGCACGCGAAGATCGGTGCAGACCCCGCCGAACCAGGCGTTCAGCGCGGCGTTGCCATCGAGATCGACCGACTGAGTCTGGCCCGTGGGTTTCGGCTCAATCTCGATCGCGAATTGGATCAGGCGTTGCGTGGCATCGCTGCGCGGCCGGAAGCGGAAGATATGCGGGTCCAACGCCACCGGTAGACTGTAGCGATACATGGTCGTGTGCTCGACATGAAAGACCATCTGGTCTCCGTGGATGTACCTGCTTATGAGACCGCGCGATTCGGCGCGGGCCAGTGAGCGAAGTAGGTGTCGAAAATGGCGTCACCGACGCGATTGAGTTTGGCTTGAAAGCCGTCGAGGAATTCGTGCAGACCGCCACGGATGACAATACCAACGTCGGCATAGGCTAATTCCGCCAGGAGCTGGCCGCAACGCTGCTCGGCCGCGTTTGTGAAGGCGCCCTCCGGCGTCTGGGAAATGGCATGAAGCGAATCCTGAGTCCGGTCGAGGCAGTAGAGCACGGCGCGCGGAAACTCGCGATCCAGAAGAAGGAACTGGACGACGCGATCCGGCGCAATGCGCCCATGGCGTTTGCGGTATGCCTCATATGCGCTGGCGGAACGGAGCAGTGCGGCCCACTGTATAGCGTCAAAGGTGCTGCCTACGTCGGTGACCGACGGCAGCAGCAGGAAGTACTTCACGTCCAGGATGCGGGACGTCTTGTCCGCGCGCTCGATGAGACGGCCCAAACGGCAGAAGTGCCAGCCTTCGTTGTGCGGCATGCAGGTAACGGTGAGGCCCGTGTAAAGGTGGCTCGCCATCTTGACCCGCGTGAAGAAGTCGTGCGGCGCGTCCATGATGTCGCCGTGCCGCGCCGCGTCGCTGACCATGAGATAGAAGGTGTTGACCTGTTCCCACATCTCCGAGGGAATGATCTCGCGAATGGAACGGGCATTGTCGCGCGCGGCACGAAGACACGAATGGATGGAGTTTGGGTTTTCAAGGTCGAACGCGAGGAACTGAATCACGTTTTCGCGCGTGGCGGAACCATAGCACTCGATGAAACGCTTGTAGTCGCCGGTAATGTACACCATGGGTTCCCACTGCTCGCCGGTCGCCACGGGCAAGTCCAGGTGCAGGTGAAGGTTGACGTCCAGAAAGCGCGCAACGTTTTCGGCGCGTTCAATGTAGCGGCTGGTCCAATAGATCGAATCTGCGACTCGGCTCAACATGATCGATGGTCTCCTTGCGTGCCGTCATACACCGTGTGGGTATGCGCACCGTGAGATTTCGTTATGAAAATGGACTCAAGGACGGGTCAACGGAGCCGTGACCACCCAGGTGTCTTTGCTGCCGCCGCCCTGCGAGGAATTGACAACCAGCGACCCCTTCTTCAAGGCCACGCGGGTGAGTCCTCCTGGCAACACGTAGATGTCGTCGCCGTAGAGGATGTACGGGCGCAGGTCGACGTGTCGTCCTTCGAAATGATCGTCCACGATCGTGGGAACGCGTGACAGCGAGAGGGTCGGCTGGCCGATATAGTTGCGCGGGTTGGCCTTCACCAGTTCGGCGAAGGTCGCGCGATCGGCTTCGCTGGCGTGCGGACCCACGAGCATGCCATAGCCGCCGGACTCGTTGGCCGCCTTCACCACCATTTTGTCCAGGTTCACGAGCACGTGATCGCGCTCGGAATCGTCCCAGCACACGTACGTGGGCACGTTCGGGATGATGGCATCCTGATCCAGGTAGTACTTGATGAGCTTGGGCACGTAGGCATAGATCACCTTATCGTCCGCGATACCGGTGCCAGGCGCGTTGGCGAGGGCTACGCGCCCCGCGCGGTATACGTCCATGATACCCGGAACCCCGAGCATGGAGTCGGCGCGGAATGCGTTGGGGTCGAGGAAATCGTCGTCGATCCGGCGGTAGATCACGTCCACCCGTTCGAAGCCTTTTGTGGTGCGCATGACGACGTGCCCGTTATCAACGAGGAGGTCGCGGCCCTCGACGAGTTCGACGCCCATCTGCTGGGCGAGAAAGGAATGCTCGAAGTAGGCCGAGTTGTAGGAACCTGGGGTGAGCACCACGACCTTTGGACTCGTGACCCCCGGCGGCGCCATGTACTGAAGCATGTCCAGCAGACGCATCGGATAGTCGACCACAGGCCTCACTTTCGAGGCTTCGAAGACCTGCGGGAAAGTCCGCTTCATCACCTCGCGGTTTTCGAGCACGTACGACACGCCCGAAGGACAACGCAGATTGTCCTCGAGTACGTAAAACTGTCCGTCGCGGTCGCGCACGAGATCGGTCCCGGTCACGTGGCACCACACACCGCGGGGCGGGTTGAGTCCCGCGCATTGCGGGCGCAGAGACTTGGCGGACTGGATGACGTGTTCGGGGATGATCCGGTCTTTCAGGACCTTCTGATCGTGATAAATGTCGTCGATGAAGAGGTTCAGGGCCCGGATGCGCTGCTTGAGGCCCTGTTCCAGCCAGTCCCACTCGCGCGCGTCCACGATGCGCGGGATGAGGTCGAAGGGGAAGATCCGTTCCGTGCCGGCGGTGTCGCCGTAGACATTGAACGTAATGCCCATATTGTAAAGGGCGCGTTCGGCGGCCGCCTGGCGCTGTCGCAGTTCTCCCTCATCCAGGGAGTTGATCATCTGGATCAGGAGTCTGGCCCCCGGACGCGCCTCGCCGGTCTCCTCGAACAGCTCGTCGTAGAATTCACCGGGGTCGTACGAATCAAAAGTCATCACCGGTCATGATTCTCCATATCCCGGCAGTGGACCGTGGCAACGCTGGCTCGGCGCAAAGGTGGGGACCACGGACAGCAACTACTGGGTGTGAGTATACACGAGAGGCGGGCACAAGAAAAGCCGGCCGGGCGGAGCGTCTGCACGGATGACGACGCGGTCCCGAGTGAAGTGAACCGGAGCCGCTTCCAGGGCGTATCGTATAATTGAAGCAGGAACATCGAGGGGTCCCACCAGTGGGAATTCGGTCTTTCAAAGAAACGTGGGCCTTCGTGGCCATCGGACTGGTGCTCGCTGGATGCAGCACGTCCGAACTTGTGGGTAGTGTCAAGCCCGGGCCGCCCCCGGGAGTTTCGTGGCGGCTGCATGCACTTGTCCACAATGGTGACCTGGATGGCGTCAAACAAGCTATCGCAGACGGCGCGGATGTGAACGCCTTGGAGCCGGATGAATGGCATCAGACCGACCATTGTATTGGGGTGCCTTCGTTCACGCCACTGCAGGTGGCGGTTTGGGACAGTAACACGGAAATCGCACGATATCTCCTCAAGTGCGGTGCCAATGTCAACATTTCCACGCGCGATGTGCCGAATCTTCTCGAACTCGCCTTGCACCGTGAGAATCTCGAACTAGTCACAGCCCTGCTTGATTCCGGCGCGAATGGCAATTTCACGCTTCGGGATCGGAACGGCGAAACGCCGTTAACTCTCGCATACGAGGAACGCAATACCGCGCTGATTTCCGCGCTCATCGAGCACGGCGTAGACGTCGACTATCCGAATGCAAGTGGCTTCAATGTCCTATCCATTGCCGCATTGACGGGCAAAACCAAGGAATTGGACGCGATGATCCGTCTCGGGGCAAATGTGAACGCGGCCATTCCCACACCTCCCCTTCGTGCGGCGGCTCACGCGGGACAGGTCGACGCGGTTCGCTTCCTCATAGAACACGGCGCAGATCCCAATGCCGTGCCTGCGGGGTGTAACGCTCTGGTGGCTGCCGCGCGGGGAGGACACGCGGACGTTGTCAAGGTTCTCATCGATAGCGGCGCGAATATCGCAGCTCGTGACACAACGGGGCGAACCGTATTGACTGTGGCGGAAATGTCAGGACTATCAGATGACGCGCTGGCCATTCTCTTGAGATATGCCCAAGCGGAAACAGATCTCGGCGACGGAGACACCCCCGTGCGAATGGCTATCCGGCACGGTGTCTCAAGCGTAGTTGTCGCGTTCGCACGAGACAATCCGGCCCTTTTGCAGCAGGAAGATGCCGGGGAATCGATACTGTACT
Source organism: Candidatus Hydrogenedentota bacterium (assembly GCA_020849535.1). Lineage (GTDB taxonomy): Bacteria > Hydrogenedentota > Hydrogenedentia > Hydrogenedentales > SLHB01 > JAHDWY01. The sequence goes on along the minus strand of JADLGB010000164.1, from coordinate 47,969 downwards.
ACGCACTCAAAAACGAACAGAACGATATTGCCGATTTGCTCGCGGGTCTAGGCGCGACGCCGAATCTGCATGCGGCAGACGGGGAGCCCTTCCTTACGGCACTGGCGAAAACGCGGGTCCCGCTCGGTTTTCAGTTTCTTATCGAACATGGAGCCGATACATCCGTCCGAGACAAACAGGGCCGGACCCTGCTCTCAAACGTAGTAACCATGAAGTATGCACCAGCGCAGTATCCGCTTGCGGCCCTTCTCGAAGTCGGGGTTGACGTGAATGTCCCAGACGGGGACGGAGGCACGCCATTGGAGCATGCCATTAGCGAATCAAACGCCGAGACGGCCAAGCTTCTGCTTGAACATGGCGCAGATGTCGCGCTTCCAGGTAGATATGGTCACCTGCCGATCGGTATTGCGGTCTCACGAGGAAACGTTGACCTTGTGGAGTTGCTTCTGGAGTTTGGCGCAACATTTGAACAAAGGGATGCTCTCGGAGACACAGCGCTGATTGCGGCTGTACGAAACAAACAAACGGGTATGGCGAGATACCTGTTGGAGAAGCAGGTAGATCTGGAGGCCAGAAACGCCATCGAGGGAACTGCGCTCAGCGAAGCTGCTGCCGGCGGAAGCACCGAGTGCGCCGCCCTCCTGCTGTTGCGGGGGGCCAACGTGAATACCCGTTCCCAGCGCGGCATGACGCCCTTGATGCTGGCTCTTTGTACTGGTATCTATTCTGACTCGAATATCTATCGACTGCTGATGGACTCCGGCGCGCGAATCGATGATCGCAACAAAAACGGCGAGACAGCCCTGATGCACGCGGCACGCAATGCGCCTGTGGCAATCTTGAACGACTTGATCGCGCGGGGCGCAGACCCGCTGGCCCTCAATAACACGGGCGCAACTGCACTGATGTACGCGGCTCGCGGAGGTCGCGTGGAGAATGTGAGGCGGCTCATAGAGAGCGGAGTCGAAGTGAACGCGGCGGATTCGGAAGGACGAACTTCATTGCACTGGGCCGTGGCGGGTTTCGCAGAACACGTACAGTGGTGCGACCAGAATCTTCGGCATGGACGGGAAGGAGACGCTCGAAACTACGACTCCCATCGCGACCGTTTCGCGTCCTCGTTCGTGGAAGTCGTCAGACTACTCCTGAGCGAAGGGGTGGACGCGACCATTCGGAACAAGGATGGCTATGCGCCGTACGATCTCGCGAAAGAGGGCCACCTCGCGGAACTCTCGCAGTTGCTGATCGTGTCGAAGAATGGGACTGCTCGGGAGTAGTGGGAACCAGCAGGCTGCCGGGGGCCGTGGGGTCAGCTTGAGGGGTGCTGCGGGGCGATTGCTTCTTTCAAGAGCCAGCGGAGTTGACCGTAAGCCAACGGGATCTGGGAAAAGTAGGTGTGGAGGGCGTAGCCTGCGGCGATGGACCAGGGCTGACCGCTGCTGCGCGTTTGCAGCGTCTTGCGCAGGAGCACGGCCGTAGCAAGCAGGAGCACTGTCGCCTGGACGGGCAGAGGACCCGCAAGCAGGAAGCCCGTGCCCGCGAGGTACGCGGAGACCCATGCGGCATTGGTCATGCAGGGCCGTACCCACAGGGGGTCCTTCGTGCCCGCGCAACGCGATGCAATTTCGATATACGTGGAGCCATTGCGCACGTATTGTTTCCAATAGTCGCGAAAACCGGACCATCCCAAATCGTGGAGGGCCATCGGGCGATCGAGGTGGACGATCTGTCTCCCCAATTCGTTGCGAATGCACCAGCACAGGTAGGGTTCCTCACCGGAAGTGACATCTTCGGGGAAACCTCCCGCCTGCTCGAAAACCTCGCGGCGAAACAGGGCAGCGCCCCCACAGTAGGGGACAGGTCCCTCGGACTGCCGCCAGTCCAACTGCGCCACCTGGAAGATGAAACTCCGATTCGCCTCCTGGAGACGCCCGCATACGGCGGCGGCCTCGTCGTGGTGGTTCAGGTACTCGAGGGCAGCGGCCGGCCACGCGGGATCGAGAATCATGTCGCCGTCGATGAACTGGATATAGACGCCTCGGGCGTGGGCGGCGCCGAAATTGCGGTTCTCGGCGGCACGCCGTCTCCGCTCGCCACCGAGAACTTGGGAGACCCCGCAGTCGCGTGCGACGGCCACGCTGTCGTCCAGGGAACCCCCGTCAACGTATAGGATTTCATGCGATATTCCATCGAGGTGGGCATTGCGGAGAGACATCAGGCACGCGCGAAGGTTGCGTGATTCGTTGAAGCCGATCACGACAAAGGAGAGCTGAATCGGGGGTGAGCCGGTCTCCATCAGTTCCCGCGGGATACCCTGTAATTCCAACGCCTTCGGAGACTTAACAAACGCCAAACGAAGCCTCATGATAGTCATGGCCAGTGGACACTGCAAGGCAACGGTGGAGTGAATCGGGTTGGATAGGATAGACTGTATGTGACGAAACAGGAAAGCGCGGATATCTCAGCGTTTTCCATGCCAGAGCGGGGGTTCCTGAATGCCACGTCTCAGGGCGGACCTTCTGGTTGAACGTGAAGGGAGTTTCATGCGTACGTCCGAGCGATTTCGCGGGAGCAGGCGGTGATCCTTCTCAATGCGTTGTTTGGCGCCATCGTACTGTACCTGTCTGTGGTCATCACGTACTTGATGCTGCTTACGATCGGCGCATTCGCCATGCGCAAGAAATGCGTGCCGGATGCCCCGCCGCTCCGTATCGCCGTGGTCATGCCCGCACACAATGAAAAACTGCAAGTGGGTCCGTGTATCCGCCGTGTCATGGATACCGGCTATCCGCACGATCGATTCAGCATCATTGTCATCGCGGACAACTGCACCGACGAAACCGCCGATCGCGCCCGCGATGCCGGCGCGATTGTGTTCGAACGCTTCGACCACACGCTGAGGGGCAAAGGCCAAGCGCTGGACTGGCTATTTCGCACCCAAGCCGAACTCCTAAGCCAATACGACGCGATTGCCGTCGTGGACGCGGACACGGAAGTCCACAGGGATTTCCTGCGCGAGGCGTCGTCGAGCTTGGCGCATCCCGACGTGCAGGTGGTGCAGGGCTACCATGGCGTGTCCAACCCGTCGGCCAACTGGCGCACCGCCCTGACGAGCGCCGGATTTACCCTGGTGAACGGCCTGCGTCCGGCGGGGCGGAATCACTGGGGCGGCTCCGCGGACCTGAAGGGAAACGGTATGGCATTCCGGACGGGCCTGTTGCTGAAGTACGGGTGGCCGGCGCATTCGATTGTCGAGGACCTGGAGTTCTCATTGCGCCTCCTGCTGGACGGCACGATTGTCCACTTCAATCCGGACGCCGTGGTGATATCGGAAATGCCGACGTCTCAGGCTCAAGCGGAACCGCAACGGAGGCGCTGGGAGTCGGGACGTCTGCAGATGGCCCGGAGTTTCGTTCCCCGGCTGCTTGCGGCCTTTGTCAGAAACCCGCGGTGGCGCTATTTGGATGCCGCGCTGGAGTTGATCATTTCACCGCTCTCCGCCGTCGTGTTTCTCGAAGGTGTCGCCCTCGCGATCGCCTTGCTCATGATGCGCGAATGGCTACCGTTCTGTGTCGGGATTATCGCTGCCACGATTGTGTATGTGGCGGCAGGTTTGTGCCGGATGCATGCGCCCGGGACCGTGTGGCGGGGCCTTCTGCTGACGCCATTGTTCCTGCTGTGGAAGATTCCCTTCTACGCGCGCCTGGCGTTCTCGAACAAGCCAACCGACTGGCAACGCACGCAGCGCAAGGCCGAAATGACCGGGAGCGAGGACGAGGAACCTCCAAGAGTACAGTCTTAGGCCGGGCGCGAGCCCTGGACCAAGGCGATTCCCGGGTGAAGGACCGTATGGTGGCGACAGGCATAGAACCCGCAACGCTTCGGGCGGCCGTGATCGGGGCCGGGCAGATTTCGGCGGAGCACTTACGTTTCCTGAAGCGCAGCACGGCCGCGCACTTGGCGGCGGTGTGTGACTTGTCCGAATCCCTGGCGCGGTTCAGCGCCACGCGCTACGGCGCGGACAAATCTTATACGGACCACGAGGAGATGCTGCAGTGCGAACACCTTGACGTGGTCCATGTGCTCACGCCCCCCAGTACGCACTGCAAGATCGCAGCGGACTGTTTGAAGGCGAGAACGCATGTGATCGTTGAGAAGCCCATCGCCACGACCAACGAAGAGTTTCGCATGCTCGCGGCCATGGCCCAGTGGCAGAAGCGCGTGCTGACCGAGGACCACAACTACCGGTTCAACGAGCAGGTTCGGGCCATCGAGGCCATGCACAATGCGGATCGACTGGGCGACGTGCGGGAAGTGGACATCCGGATGACGCTCAACATCACGGAAGCGGACACGGGCTTGGCCGACCGGAACGTGCCAAATCCTTGCCAGAACCTGCCGGCGGGAATTCTGCATGACCTTCTCCCCCACCTCTGTTATTTGGCACTACGCTTCCTGCCTTCGGCAGATGAGTTCGCGGTCAAGTGGTCCAAGCACAGCGAGCATCCACAGTTCAAATTTGACGCGTGCGATGCGCTGGTCATCGGCGGGGGCGTCCACGCGCGGCTGCGATTTGCCAGCCACGAGTGGCCGGACTGCTTCACGCTGATCGTGCGCGGCTCGAAGGGGACGGTCGAGACGGACCTGTTTCAGCCCTACATGAAGGTGCTCGTGCCCCGGCCCGGGGGAAGGCAGTTGACGCCATTGGTCAACCAATGGGTGAATGGCATCGCGCTCGCCAGGGCCAGCGTAACGGGTTTCCTGAATAAGGTGAGACGCAAGACGCCGCTGGAGGGCATACAGACATTTCTCGAGGAGACGTACCAGGCCTTACGCACCGGAGCACCCGTTCCTGTCACGTATGAGGACATGGACCGCACAATGCGGCTCATGGACGCGCTGCTGGCCGAGGAGAATCAAATCTAGTGGGGGGAGTCACGTCACCTGCCGCGCGGCTCTGTGTCACCGGCGCCAGTGGATTTCTGGGACGCCACGTGGTCGCGGAAGCGCTGGCGCGCGGGCATGAGGTACGGGCGCTCGTGCGTCCGGCAGCGGACATTTCAGGCCTGAAATGGCGCGACCACTTCGCCGTGCGCGTCGTTCGCACAGACTTGCGGCAACCGGAGGACCTCGCGGAAGCCATCAGTGACTGCGATACGATGATTCATATTGCGGCAGCGGTGGGTGGGGAGTTGTACACACAACTCTCGGGGACTGTCGTGGGTACGGAGAATCTGCTGACGGCGATGCAGGGCGCGGGTATCAAGAGGCTCATCGCGGTCAGCTCGTTTTCCGTGTATGCATACCTCGACAAATGGAGCCATACCACCCTGAGTGAGACCTCGCCGCTGGAAACGCGCATTGACGAACGGGACGACTATTGCCTGACGAAGACCCTTCAGGAACGGCTCGTCCGTGAGGTTGCGGAGCGCGAAGGGTGGGCTCTCACGGTGGTGCGTCCGGGTGTGATCTACGGCAAGGATCGCCTGTGGACTGCCTGTCTCGGCGTGGAGTTAGGAGAGCGGACGTGGATCCGCATCGGGGCCTGGGCCAAAGTCCCGCTGACGTATGTCGAAAACTGCGCGGATGCCATTCTCTTGTGCGCGGAAAAAGAGGAGGCCATCGGCAAGACATTTAACATCGTGGACGATCATTGCCCGTCCCACCGCAGGTACATTGGGATGCTGCGGCGCAAAATTTCGCCGAGGCCAAGGGTGATTCCAGTGCCGTGGACGCTCATGCGCGTGGTGTGCCGCGGCGCGTGGATTGCAAACCGGATGTTCTTCAAAGGCGAAGGAAAACTCCCCAGCATCCTGGTGCCGGCGCGCATGCACGCGCGGTGCAAACCACTCCGCTATACGAACAGACTGCTCCGCGAAACCCTGGGGTGGACGCCGCGCTACTCATTGGACGAGGCCCTGGACCGCAGCACGGGATCGCAGCTATGAACGATGGATTGCGTATAGCCTACATGACAGGGGAGTATCTGCGGATTTCGCCTTTTGCCTTCATCTACCGGGAGGTCGCGGCCCTGAGGGCAGCCGGCATCCACGTGGAGACGATCAGCGTTCGCGGTATCCCAGAAGAGGATTGCGTGAGCCCGCAGCAGCGGGAAGAAAAGAAGACGACGCACGTGTTGCTGCCGTGTTCCGTGTGCCGACTGGCCGCTGCTCATGGGCGTCTGAAGTTCGGCTCTCCGGCCCGCTACCTACGCGCATTCGCGTTGGCGATGAAGACCCGCCCTCCGGGGAGGAAAGGATTCCTCTACCAGCTCGCCTACTTCCTCGAAGCAGGCCTCGTCGCGGATCTCATGCGCCGTCAAGGCCTGACGCACTTGCACAATCACCTCGGCGACTCGAGTTGTACCGTCGCCATGCTGGCGGCCGAACTCGGCGGATTCACGTTCAGTTTCACGTTGCATGGACCTGGGATCTTCTTCGAGCCCTATCGCTGGCGTCTCGACGCGAAACTGGCGCGGGCGGCTTTCGTGTGTTGCATCAGCCATTTCTGCCGTAGCCAGGCCATGCTGTGGACCGGCCCGGAGCGCTGGGATCATCTGCACGTCGTGCACTGCGGCGTCGAACCGGAGTCCTTCACGCAAAAGCATCACGAAGGCGCTGGCAAAGAACTCATCTTCATCGGACGACTCACGGCTGCGAAGGGAATCCCCGTACTGCTGGAGGCCGTGGCCAAGCTGCGCGAATCGAATCCTGGTGTGCGCCTCGTTCTCGTAGGAGACGGGCCGGATCGGGACTGGATCGTGTCGCGTGCGGCGGAGCTGGGACTACGGGACTGCGTCGAAATCACAGGCTACCTATCGCTCGATGCCATCAAGGAGCGATTGCTCCAGGCCGATGTGTTCGTGATGGCGAGCTTCGCGGAAGGTGTTCCCGCGGTGTTGATGGAGGCTATGGCCTCTGGGTTACCCGTCGTGGCAACGCGAATCGCCGGAATCCCGGAACTCGTCGACGATGGCGTCTCGGGTTTTCTCGTGCCTCCGGGTGACGCGGCGAGTCTCGCGGATCGCATGCGCACGCTCCTCGACAATCCTGATTTGCGCAACCGCATGGGCGCCGCGGGCCGCGCGAAGATTGAACGCGAGTTTGACACGCGGCAGGAAGTTGCCAAGATCTCGGCGCTCATTCGCAAGACACCCGGCGGATAGGCGAGCGAGGCCGTAAGGGAATGTTGTCCTCTTGCTTCTTTGCGTTGCTCTGTGAGCTTCGCGTCTCTGCGTTTATGTAAATTGAAGACCATGGGCAGGGATGCCCATGCCACCTCACGGTCAAAACGCCCGTGCCCTGAGGTCCGTCGGGAATCGTCGGCGTGCCATTTCTGCTCTTGCTCGCTGGGGGGAATTGTCTCTGCCGGTTTCGGTACACTGCACGCGTCACGGGAAGTACAGAAGGAGGACACGCCATGACCGCGCCGCTCACCGATTACTCGCGTCTCTGCATCCATACGATGACTACGAAACCCTGGTCGCTGCGCGAGTCGGTTGATGGCTACACGAAGGCGGGCGTGCCCGGCGTAACGGTGTGGCGTCAACATCTGGATCCGGGCGGTCCCGCGGAGGCTGCAAAGATCCTGCAAGGGTCGGGGCTCCGCGTGGTCAGTTTGTGCCGGGGCGGTTTCTTTCCTGCGGAAACGGCCACCGGGAGGCAGGCGAACATCGAGGATAACATGCGCGCGATCGATGAGGCCGCCATGATTGGCGCGCCTCTCGTCGTGCTGGTGTGCGGCGCGATCCCCAAGTTCTCACTGGAGGAAAGTCGAAAGCAGATTACGGAGGGGATCGCGGCGGTGCTTCCGCACGCGGAGGCGGCCGGAGTGCGACTCGCAATCGAGCCGCTCCATCCCATGTACGCAGACGACCGATCCGCCGTCAATACGCTCGAACAGGCCAACGACATGGCGGCCACGCTGGCCAGTCCCTGGGTCGGCGTCACAGTGGATGTGTATCATCTGTGGTGGGACCCACACCTGGAACGCGAGATTCGCCGGGCGGGCAAGAACATCTTCTCGTTTCACGTGTGCGACTGGCGCACCCCCACCCGCGACCTGCTCAACGACCGCGGCCTGATGGGCGAAGGATGTATCAAGATCCGCCAGATTCGAGGCTGGGTGGAAGCCACCGGCTACGAAGGACCCATTGAAGTGGAGATCTTCTCGTCAGAGTTCTGGTCGGGCGATCAAACAGAGCTGGTGGACAGAATCAAGGGCGCGTACTTGACCCATTGCTGAGGCTTGCCGCGTGCAAGCAAACCAGGGACGTCACGTCCCCGAAGGAAGGGCGTTTCGTGTTTCCTATTGTGAAGACTCAAGCGATTGTGTGTGTCCTGAGTTTCCTCACCCTTGGCAACGCTGCGTTGTCTCAAGATACTTCCGCCGCACCCGTGAAGACACAGAGCGTGTTCTACGCGCCTGACCTCATCGCGCGTGCAACAGCCAATGCGTCGGCCCAGGATTGGGCGCAGGCCATGCAGCGCGACGTGGTCGCGAACGCGGAACCGTGGCTGGAATTACCAGACGACACCCTGTGGAACGCGATGTTCGGACCGAATATCCCGCGCACGTGGATGGTGTGGTCCGACGGCTATTGCCCGGCGTGCAAAGCTGACGTGCGCATGTACACATGGGAGATGGACCCGTTCGCGTTTCCGTGGAAGGTGCGGTGTCCGCACTGCAAGGCCCTGTTCCCTACAAACGATTTCGAGGCGTTTCACCGCTCGGGCTACGATGAGCATGGCGTGTTTCAGCCTGAGCGAGCGGATCGATCACTCCTCTTCAACGCGGAACACCCCGACCCCGCCGACCCGCTGCATATGTTTGGAGTCGATGACGGCACCGGATACGAGGCCGACGGCCATCGCTGGCGCTTCATCGGCGCCTATGTGATTTACGCTCAATGGAAGAAATGGGTGCACGCGGGGATCGAGAACTTGAGCGCCGCCTACGCAGTCACCGGCGATTCACGGTATGCGTACAAGGCGGCCATCATGCTGGACCGCGTGGCGGACATCTTTCCCACCTTCGATTTCCACACCCAGGGCGGGCTCGTTTACGAAACGACCCAAGGCACGCGCGGCCAAATCTCGACGTGGCACGACGCGTGCGAAGAAGTGCGCAATCTTGCGCTCGCCTATGACCGCATCTTCGACGGGGCCAAGGCTCAGGAAGCGGCGTTGACCGCCTACCTCTCGGAGAAGGCCCGCGCTTACCAACTGTCCAACCCGAAGACCTCGTGGGCGGACATCCAGCGCAACATCGAAACCGGCATCTTCGTCGATACACTGAATCATCGCGAGCGTATCGAGTCCAACTACCCACGCACCGACATCGCGCTGCTCGTGATCAAGACCGTTCTGGGATGGCCGGGAAACCGCGATGAAGTGCTCGGCCTCGCGGACGGAATCGTCGAGAAGGCTACGGCTGTGGACGGCGTCAGCGGTGAGAAAGGCATGGCGGGCTATACGACCATCGCGCCGCGCGCGCTTGCTGAGATCCTGTCCCAGATGGCACGGCTGGAACCCAATCTACTGGCCACGATGTTCGAGCGCTGCCCCGCCTTGCGCAGCACCTATCGCTTCCACCTGGACACCTGGTGCATGGAATCCTGGTATCCGCGCACAGGAGACACGGGGACTTTCGCGCGTAAAGATCCAAATTATGCAGGCTTGTCGTTCACCAAGAATCCGGGGGTAGAGCCGTCTATGTTTACATTCTTGATGGATGTGTCCAGGCTCACCGCCGATCCCGGACTGGTTCAGGTGCTGTATCAGGCCAACGGGTCGTCAGTGGAAGGCTTGCCATACGACCTGTTTGCGGAAGATCCCGCCGCATTCCAGAGCGCAGTGCAAACCGTGATTGACGAGCAAGGCCCCACTCCGAAACTCGCGAGCGTGAACAAACAAGAATGGCACTTGGCCATCCTTCGCAGCGGCGAAGCCGAACACCGTCGCGCGCTTTGGCTCGACTATGATGCGGGCGGGGGCCACGGCCATGCCGACGGCATGAACCTCGGCCTGTTCGCAAAGAGGTTGGATCTCATTCCTGACTTTGGGTATCCGCCCGTCGGCTACGGCGGGTGGGGCGCGCCTCGGGCTGTGTGGTACACGATGACGGCGGCGCACGCGACCGTCGTGGTCGATGGAAAGAACCAGGCCAACGGCGCCGGCCAGACGACGCTGTGGGCGGACGGCGAGCGCTTCCGTGCCGTGCGCGCCAACGCCCCTGCCCTCGTGGGCGGCGAGGCCTATCAACGCACGGCGATTCTGGTAGACGTGAACGACACAGACTTCTACGTCGTGGACCACTTTCGCGTGGTGGGCGGTCTCGATCATGCCAAGTTCTTTCATTCGTCGTTTGGAGCAGTCACGCCGCAGGGATTGAACCTTCAAGAAGCGCCGCCGTACAGCGATAGCACTCAGATGCGGGCTTTCCGCAGCGACCCGCGGCCCGCGCCCGGCTGGTCGGTCGACTGGGAACTGGAGGATGCCTACGGGTACTTGCCCGACGAGAAGAAGGTCCGCCTGCGCTATACCGATCTCACGGAAGACGCCGAGGCAAGTCTCGCGGAAGGTTGGGTGGATATTGGACAATACGGCTCGGAGTCGCGGTGGATACCACGCGTCATGGTGCGCCGGACCGCCCAGCAGGCCCCGCTCGCATCCACATTCGTGAGCACGATCGATCCTTACGAAGGAGAACCCAACGTTCGTACGGTGACCCGCGCCGCGGCGACTACTCCTGAGGGCGCGCCCTTGCCGGAGGGATGTGTTGTACTGAAGATCGAGCGAAAGGACGGCGCGAAGGACTTGGTCTTCATAGCGGACGGAGACTCCCCGGTCGAGATGGTGGAGCCGGAGTCGGGCGCGCGATTCCATGGGATCCTCGGACACATCGTATTGCGAGAAGGAAAGGTAGACCGAATTGCCACCGCCAGGACAAGTCAGGTGACCGTGGCGGGCTTGACCGTGACCTTGAACCCAGACGCGGGATTTGTGGAACTGCGTAGTGGAAATGACGGAACGGTGCACGTGGTACGCGGGAATCCCGATTCCGTGGTTCGCGTGGAAGGTGCGGTCCTTTCCAGAGGCTGAGGTTGAGGGCTTGCGGCGCGGAGTTCCGCTGTACTACACTTGCTAATTACCTTGTGCGAGGCTATAGTAACAGCTACGTCGAGTCTGCAAGCTGGTGCCATGGATTCCAGATACGACGGCAAGGTGACGCCTCCGTCTGTTTGCAGTGAGGTGGAAGTGAAGGAACCGAAACAACTGCCCCGCGCCTTGATCGTAGATGATTCCCAGGAATTCCGCACCTTGTTGTCGCGTGCGCTCCAGCGCGAACGAGTCAACTGCGAGGTGGCCCCGGATGGCCTGGTGGCCGAGCAGATGCTCGGCCAGAATCACTATGACATCCTGGTGACCGATCTGCGGATGCCAAGGAAACACGGTCATCAACTCATCACCGACGTCATGGCGGGCAAAGACCCGCCCATGATAGTCGTGATGACCGGGGTGGTTGAGCCGCGCCTCATTGCCGACTTGATCGCCCGAGGTGTGGTGGACGTCATGCAGAAGCCTCTCGCATTCGACGTCATGGCCGCGAAGATCAAGGCATTGTTCGAGCGCCGGGCCGCCCAACCCGCCGGAATCACGGGCCCGGGTTCCGCCACGCGTGTTACGGAAGAATTGGGCCGCGCCACGGAGAGCATGCGAGCCCAACTCAACGACGTCACCAAGTCCTTTGAAGCGGCGATTCGCGATCTCGAACGTCAGAAGACCGATCTGGAAGAAGGGTATCATGGCTCGCTTCGGATGTTGAGTAATCTCTTCGACCAGATGGGAGGCGCGGGCGGCAGCCACGCGGGCCGCGTCGAGCGGATGGCCTCCCTTGTCGGTGAGCGCGTAAGTCTGTCCCGTGAAGAAAAGCGCAACCTTGTCTTTGCAGCTCTGCTGCACGATGTGGGCCAATTCGGCATGCCGGACGCCGTGCGCAGCCGCGCCCCCTGGGCGCTGGGAGGATCCGAGCGCAAAGTCTTTCAGGCGTATCCAGTTATCGGCGCCATGCTGTTGAGCGAGATACGGGGCGCCGACCGGGTGGCGGAAATTGTTGAGGCTCACGCGGAACATTACGATGGCTCGGGGTTTCCCAGCCAATTGCGGGGCCGGCAAATTCCCCTGGAGTCTCGCATCATCCGGATTGCGGATGGTTGCGATACCCATCTGATGTTCAACGACTACGATCATCCGATCGAGGAGCTGCGCCTGCATCTGCTCGCGGAGAGAGGGAGGGTATACGATCCGGATCTGATCGACGCGGCGTTGGCCTCACTCAACGAGGCCTATTCGCGCCCCGCCGAGGAGGAGGTCATGGAGATGTCGCTCTCGGAAGCGACCCCGGGCCTCGTGCTCGCGGAGAATGTGTATGATGAGAAGGGACGTTTCCTCGCGCGAGCCGGCGCTACTCTATCTGCGAGTATGCTCATGCGCCTCCGCTGGCTGATCAGTTCTCAGAGTATCAAGGTCTTTCTGCCCAAGCGCGAGCCGGAAGAACGCTAAACGAAGCCTTATCAGACACAATCTGCCGTTCGCCGTTCTCAATTGACGTGTGCCAGACTCATCAAAGTGGTTAGGAGTATGCCCTCATGCCGGTCGATCCAATTCTTGCCTTGCGAGAGCGTTTGGGTAGTGTGATGGACCTGCGATCCGCAACCGCGGTGCTGCAGTGGGACCAGGAAGTCAACATGCCCCCCAAAGGGGCTGAAGGCCGGGGGCAGCAATTGGCCACGCTGTCCGCATTGGCACACCGCCTCTTTACGGATCCCGAGGTGGGAACTCTCCTGGATTCCTTGCACACCCAAAAGGACACGCTCAGTCCCGCAGATGCCGCGCTTGTCGATGTGACCCGCTACGACTACGACCGGGCCACACGCCTCCCAGAGTCCTTCGTGCACGAGTTCGCGCGCGAATGCAGCCGTGCCTATGAGGTGTGGACGCGCGCGCGCGCGGAATCCGATTTCTCGCAATTCCTCCCGAGTCTCGCGCGTCTCGTGGAACTGTCACGAAAAAAGGCCGACCTACTGGGCTACGAGGGCTCGCCGTATAACGCGTTGCTCGAGGAATACGAGCGGGGCATGACCGCTGAGCAATTGAAGCCTCTCTTCGCCGAAGTGGCCGCGGCCGAGAGCCAGCTCGTGAAACGCATCGCCGCGTCCCCGCACCAGCCCGATCTCTCGTGGCTGGACGGCACCTGGGATGAGGCGCCCAAGTGGGATTTCTCCCTGCGGGTACTGAAAGACATGGGGTACGACCTGGACGCGGGTCGTCAGGACAAGTCCGTCCATCCGTTTTCCACTCAGTTTGATTTGTGCGATGTGCGTGTGACGACGCGCTTCAACCCTAAGGAGCTGTTCTCGGGGCTGATGGGCTCCATTCACGAAGGCGGCCACGCCTTGTACATGCAGGGGCATGCGCCCGAGGATCGGCGTACTCCCCTCCTGGACGGTGCTTCGCTAGGCATGCACGAGTCGCAATCGCGCATGTGGGAAAACGTCGTTGGACGCAGCCTCGCATTCTGGCGTCACTACCTTCCCATTCTGCGCGGCTACTTCCCGGGCCGCCTCGACGCCGTCACCCCGGAACAGGTGTACCGCGCCGTCAACCGTGTGGAGCGATCGCTGATCCGGGTCGAAGCGGACGAATGCACGTATAACCTGCACATCATCCTGCGGTTCGAGATCGAGGTGGGGCTGCTCGAAGACACACTCAAGGTCCAGGATGTGCCTGAAGCCTGGAACGCGAAGATGAAGGAGTACCTAGGGCTGGACGTACCGGATGACGCGCACGGGTGCCTCCAAGACATCCATTGGTCGCACGGCGCCTTCGGCTACTTCCCGACCTATGCCCTGGGCAATCTCTACGCGACGCAAATGCTGGAAACCATTCAGAGGGAAATCCCGGATCTTTGGCAACAAATCGAGCGAGGGCACTTCGGGACGCTGCTGGGTTGGTTGCGGGAACGCGTGCACAAACATGGGCGGAGAAAGCTCGCCCCCGAGATCCTCGAAGGAATTGCGGGAGGCGGATTGGATTGGAGGCCCTACTACCGCTACCTGGAGGCGAAGTACGGCCCGCTCTACGGCCTGTGAGCAACGCGACAGCCTAACGGATCTCCCGTTGCAGGGCCGTCACCACCCCCTGAATCTGAACCATCCGCGCAGGGAACAGCATAGGATGCAAGGCAGCGTTGGCGGGCCGCAGTTCCACCATGTCGCCGCGGCGGTAGTAGTGTTTCACGGTGGCCTCATCATCCACGAGGGCCACTACGATATCTCCCGCTCTGGGCCTCATTTCCGGATTGACGACGATAGTGTCGCCGTCGAGTATGCCATCCTCAATCATGCTATCCCCTTGCACGCGCAGGCAGTACGCACCCGGCCGCAGGTGCCGGGAGGATACTGGCACGTGATCCTCCACGTTTTCCTCGGCCAGGATGGGGTACCCAGCCGCGATGCGTCCGACGAGCGGCAACATGCCCATTTCGTTCTGATACAAGCCTACCGCCGCTTGCTCGGTCACGTGAATACTGCGTGCCTTGGAGGAGCGCTCGATAAACCCTTTCCGCTCCAGGGCCAGCAGGTGGTCGTTGACCCCGTTGGTGGATGAAATGTCGAACTTCGCACCGATTTCCGCGATGGTCGGTGGCATCCCGTGGTCGCGGATGCACTCGATGATGTAGTGGAGAATCGCCAACTGTCTCTTGGTCAGTCCTTTTGCCATGGCCGCCTCATTATCTGAAATCTTTTTCAGCCTTATTTAACCATGAATTTCGCCGCCTGTCAAGAGGCGCGAGTTGAGGGTGCCCGCATTTACTGGAGGTCGAAGGTGAAGAGTTCCGCGTCGTCGAGCTTGAAGAGGATCTGGACTTCCGGCTCCTGGACCTCGCCGATGGACTTGCCTTTCCAGGTGATTTCGTTGGCAAAACCGGTTGCGGTGAGTGGATCGCAGTCGTCGAAGCTCCGGCCGTCCAAGGTCTTGTTATTGCCGTAACGCAGTTCCGCGCGGATGGATCCGGTGACACGCGCATTCAGTGTCAGGCGCTTGCCGCGCACGTCCAATGTACGGGTAAGGACGAGTCCCGGTTCCGAGGCGGACTGGCGCAGCCCCACCAGCCGGTCCAATTCCGCGGTCATGAGGCCAATCGCGCAGACGTTCTCTTCCTTCGTGTCGTGCGGGAGGGGAAAGCCCCCGTAATAGAAGCGCATGGCTTCGCCTTCGATGACGGGGCTCTCCGCGACCATGGCCATGCCGTGGTCCCATGCGCCTTCGGGGCCCCGCTCCACCCACGACGGGTGCTTCGGTAGCTGGGTCCAGCGGTACCCGTCGCCGCTCCAAGCCAATTCCGCCTGCATGAAGCCCGTGACGCGGTCGTAGGTCTGAAGCGCACCGAAAAACAGGTCGCCGCGGCGGAAGACGGTCATACCGTAGAACTCGGGCAAGTCCGTTTCCGTGGGCACGAGGATGGTCGTCTCGTGAGTCCAATGTGCGAGGTCCGGGCTCTGCTGGACGGAGACTCGTCGCCGGTGATCGCCCGCCCACGAGCGCGGCCGACAGAAGAGGAACCAGAGGTCCCGCACCTCGTCGTAGACGAAGTTGTTGTGCGTGTCACTGTGGTATTCGATGGCGGGCGTTTCCACCATTCGCGTGAACGTCTTGCCATCCTCCGATGACGAGACGAAGACGCCGCCTTTCTGATTGTGGATGGCGAGGTATTTGCCAGGATAGCGGCCGGGCAGCGGGTTCAGGCACACGTCGATGTTCTGTGTTTTGTCGGTGCCCAAGCGAATGCAATTATTGTCCGTGCTTCCTTCGTACTCGAAAACACCCAGATTTGGCTTGCGCCACGCGAGGCCATCCTCCGATTCCGCGTAGCACACGTTGTACGAAAAAGGCAGCTTGTTGTAGTACGCGTGGCTGTTCCACACCGAGTACCACATTTTGTAGAGGCCGTCCTGGAGATCGCGCAGCACCGTGCCCCCCATGTGCGGTCCGGTGCCTTCCCATGGCTTGTCCCGGGTGATGAGCGGATTGCCTGAGTGCTTCGCGAGCGGCACCACGAAACGCTCCACCATCCAGCGGTCCGCCACCACACGGTCATCACAGAGGAAGTAAGGGCCGTGCGCCGCGGTGACGCGCCAGGCGTCCTCTGAGCCCGTGGCCAATACGGCGATGAGCAGCGCGGTGGCGATTGTCATGACCTCAGTCCTTTTTCGTAAACAAACCCTTATTGACGCAGCGCACCTTGTACACGCCTGAAACCGCCGTGATGTACAGCGTCTTGCCATCCGCGTCGCCGAAGGCGCAATTGGCCGGGCCCTGCGGCGTTACCACGGTGTGGACCAGTTCACCGGACGGCGCAAACACCTGCACGCCCTCTCCGCATGTGCTCCACACGTTGCCCTTTTCATCCACGGCCATGCCGTCGGGACCCGGCAACGTGCAGAAAACGCGTCCATTGCTGATCGAGCCATCCGCCGCCAGGTCAAACGCGCGGATGTGCTTACCATCGGTGTCGGCCACATAAAGGGTCTTTTCATCAGAAGAGAGACCGATGCCGTTCGGCTTGATGAAGTCTTCCGCGATGCGTGTCAGCTTTCCTTCGGGAGAGAGCGCATACACGCCTTGGCAAGGTTGCTCTTGCTCGCGCCCTTCGAGGCCGTAAGGCGGATCCGTGAAGAACACAAAACCATCGGAGCGTACAGTCACATCGTTCGGACTGTTCAGCTTCTTGCCATCGTATGACTCGGCAAGGACGGTGATGCTGCCGTCGTCTTCCGTGCGCGTGACGCGGCGGTTCCAGTGTTCGCATGCGATGAGGCGCCCTTTTGTATCCAGATTGAGCCCGTTCGACTTGCCGCTTGGCTTGCGAAAGATGGATTTGTCGGCCTTGTAGATCGTGTCCGCGGGGATGTCACTGAAGATCAGCCCCTCTTTGGGCAGCCACACGGGGCCTTCCGAAAACTGGAAACCCTCCGCAACAGTCTCGACCGGACCGGTGACGTAGTCTTCCGCCGCGCTGGCAGTCAGCGCTACCATGAGTACAAAGGAGGAAAGCACGATTCGGACTCCTTCTGGTTGCAGGAAAGTTTGCACCACGCCGGGCAGTCTTGCACGCGCGCGTCTTGGAATCAAGGAGTCGCACAAGATATGCCGCGTGGAATGCTCATTTCAGGCCATGAGATGCTCTAGTTAGATGCTTGTCCAATCTCCCTCTTGCCAGTCCGCGGGCCCGGTGCTATATTCAAGCCTCAGTCTGGTGCTGCAACCAAGGGCTTCACGAAACGGGGACGTCAACCGGGAGACTCGACACAATGGACGTATCGGAGCTGGTAACGCTTATCACCGCATCGGGCGCATTGGGCACGGCGGCTTTCGGCATCGTCGATGTACTGAAGGGGCATTGGAAGGCGCTGGGCACTGCCGGATTCGGAGAAATCACGAAGCACCTCGGGGAACTGACGGATACGCTGGCCGTCGCTTTCGGTCCCAAGTATCGCGAGTTGCTGGAAGCGCAGTACCAGGGCAACTCCGAAGACTTCGCGCGAACGCTGCGCCAGGGTGTGCGCGTGGGATTGACCTCGGCCAATGCGGAGAAGATGGCAAGCTTTCTGGGCGTGCTGGATCTCAAGGCCCTGCGTGAAGCCGCCGAGAAGGTGGAACGGGCGGAGATCGACCTTGCACGTCTCGCTGAAACGGAGCCGGGCGACGCCGCCGAAGCAGCGGCAATCAAGGAGTTGGAACAGGCGCAGCGCATTCTGGGCCGGTACGAAATGGCAGCCGACACGCGCATCGACGCGGCCATCACAATGGCCCTCACCAAGTATAGAACGCGGGCGAAACTGTGGGCCTCCGCCGTTGCCATCGTACTGGGCGCGTTGAGCGGTTGGGCCTTGGGGCGTGAAAACGAAAACGACATCCTCCTCGGCTTGGCGTTGGGTGTCGCGGCGGTCCCGCTCGCACCCGTGGCCAAGGACATCGCGACGGCAATCCAGAGCACGGCCGCGGCCATGAAAGGCAAAGGCTGATGGCGAGGTTCATCCTTTCCTTTCGCGACAAGGCCGTTGGCGGCGCCGTGACGGGCGGCAAACTGATCTTTGGTTCGATGGATGAACTGCGCCAGAAGCCCGGCATCACGTTCATCACGCATGGCTACAACGTGGATGCCAACGACGGCATCTCGCGGCTCCGCCAGTTGGCCGTCCGCCTGACGAGCCAACAGAACAGCGCGATCGTGTCGATTCTGTGGCCTGGCGATGGTTGGATGGGCGGGCTTGCCTATCCCTTCAAGGGTAAAACCGCGAACGACGCCGCGCGGAATCTCGCCCGCTTCATTGTCACGCACAAGCTGCACGAGAAGGAACTCAACTTCATCTCTCACAGCCTCGGCGGGCGCGTGGTCATGGAAACCATCAAGGCGCTGCCGCACCACGTTCAGATCAATCAGGTTTGTTTGATGGCCGCCGCGCTGGACGATACCTGCCTGGCGCTCAAAACGCAGTACAAGGAGGAGCTTTCACGCGTCCGGCGCGTGGCCGTCCTGGCGTCCAAGTGGGACAAAGTGCTGGCAGGGGCGTACCCTTTGGGCGATCTCACGCACTACTTCCAGGACTTCGCGAACCGTCCCGGTCTCGCGTTGGGGTGGCACGGCCCGCGCCCCAAGGACCCGCCGAGCGTGCACTACGTGCAGATTGACGAGGTCGAGCCTGACGCCAAGGCCGATCATGGGCACTATGTGCCCGACTCCACGGCGCCAGCATTTGTACAACAGAAGCAACACGCCGCCGCACGCTTCGCCGATGAGGTTGTCTCAGGCAAGCCACAGCCGCAGTATGACCTGTGATAGCGGCCCTGAGCCTATCGATGCAGGTGCTTGTACGGCGGCCTCCACACAATGTGAAAGCGCACGATGAATTCACTCCAAGAGTGTGTCCGCTTCCTCAAAGACCATTGGCCCCACGTATTGTTGGCGATTCCGGGCGTTCTCGTCGTAACCGTATTGCACGAGGCCGCCCATTGCGCGGCCGCCGGGGTGCAGGGCGGCGACATTCTGGAGTTCGCTTGGTTGCCCTCTCGATCGGGATGGGGTCATATGCGGTATGCATTCCCGCCGGGCGCCCAGTACAGCTCTGGGGCGATCTCTCTCGCACCTTACGTGGGCTGGGTAGTGCTTTGCTTTTCGGCCGTGGCGCTCGCGCTGAGGCCGCGTCCCTGGCCATTCTGGATCGCCTCGACCATCTTCATGTGGCTCTTCGCCGTGCCCCTGGCGGACATCGCCAATGCCGCGTTGCCATACGCGCTGCGGGGAGCCACCAACGACCTGTGGCATGCTTTTGGCCCTGCACGTCGGGCCACGGCGCTTGCCATGGCCGCGTTTGGCGCCTTCATGGTGTGCACGGGCTTCCCCCTTCAGAAAAGGCTCTACCGGGGACGCGCACTCAGCGTCATCGCCTATGGGATTCTGAGCGCGTGTGCCGTCCTTCTAATCCTTGGCGTGACAGTGTGGCCACGACGCTGACTCGACAATGCGCGGAGGACCGGCATTGAGAGCGGACGGTGCCGATGCTCGGGCGGCAGTGCCCAGGGTTCGCCTACTGCCACCAATTGTCCGAGACGTTCAGCGTAACCAGACCCAGGCCGGTGTTTTGACCGGACACAATCTCGACATTCTCAATCTCGGCCCACCACCCCTTGGGGGTCTTAGTGCGTGAAGTCGGCAGCCACACGAGGACCGTGCAGCGGCCAGGGTCAAGCTCGCCCAGGGTGAACCGGTATTCCTCGTCCATGCTGGCGGTTCTAGTGTATGACTCGATGCCCTCATAGAATAATTGCGTGTGAAGGATGTCGTGCCCCGCGTCATGCCAGTATTGCTCCACTTCCTCGGGCACTATGAGTTGGCCGGAGATTGAGCCGGTAGGTTCAGCACACTGAATGAGAACTTCCGGGATTGCTTCGCCAGGTTTCCCCGAGAAGGGCGCGCTCACGCCGACACGGACATCAGGAATCGGCGTGCGGCCTTGCGCGATGCTGTCCTCCTGCGGGCGATATGCGTCGAGGGTGTGCGAAGCATAGGGGGCTAATCCGTAGACAGTGACCCGGCCCCCGGCATCCGTCATCCTCGTGGGGCCGCCAGTCGTGACGATGAGTCCCTCTATCGGCGCTCCCGCGTCATCGACGCAGTACGCCGTCGCGGTGACCGTTGACGGCACCAGGAGGTTTAGTTCCTTGGCTGCTCCCGGTTCGAGAAGCACTTCTGCCACCGGCTTGGAGTGATCGTAGCCTGCCGTTATCCAGAATCGTTCCGGTCCCGCAAGTCCGGAAAGACTCAGCGTATAGAAACCATCGACATCGGTGGTCGTGCTGGTCAACCACGACGTCCAGACGACGCTCTTGTCCCAGAATGCTTGAACGCGCGCGGGACACACCGGCGCGCCCGAGTCCGGGTCGGTCACGAAACCGTAGATCGTGGCCGACTGGGTGTCCGCGTCCTCGATCTGGAAATCGACCCGCGTATCCTGTCCGGGGCTGAACTGTACTCCCTATTGACGCGCCAACCCGGCATCGGGAGACCTGGAGTAGATGAACTCCGTGAATTTCCCTTCCATCTCTTTCACGGATTGCACATAGGCTTCCAGACCCTCCCGGCCGGAAGTCGCGCGCGTCGCGCCTGGGGACACGCGGATGGTCACCCGCACCCGATACGTGTAGTGGGCGGATAGGTCGCCCACACGGTACCGCCCATCTGCATCGGTAACGGTTTCCGAACGCCACAGCGACTCGCCCACATCCTGCGATTGCCCTGAAGGCTCCACTTCGACGAAGACCTTCAATCCCGGCCTGGGCTCGCCCTTCTTGTTCGTCACCGTGCCCGCAATTCCGCCTCCTTCCTCCAGGATCAGCTCGAGGCGCTCCATCCCCGGACGGATGTCTATGAATCGCTCACTTCCAAAGCCCTCCTTTCCCACCAGCAGGACGTACTGTCCCTCAGCAGGCAACGCCACGGTGAAGGCTCCCACCTCATCGGTGACTGCGATGCCCCCCGCTCCTTCAGGGCCAGTGATGACCTCAACCACAGCTCCGGGTATGGGAGTGTGTCGCGTGTCGACAACGTGCCCCGCGATCTGGCCGATAGCCCGCTTCAGTGTGAAGTCCACATTGTCGTACACGCGCCCCGGACGCAGTAGATCAAGCTCCGATACCTGCGGACTGAACCCCTCCGCTGTGGCGAACATGACTACCTTGCCTTCCGCACGGATCTCTGCAGTCCGATAGCGGCCTCCGGCCTCAGTCTCCGCGGTGAATTCCCCGCCTAAACCCGGAGATGGCGAACCGGCCGCAGACTGTGTCTTCAGATGCACCCAGGCCCCCGCGATGCCCGAACCCGTGTCCGCGTCCAATACGCTCCCCGAAATCGACACGGGGGCGGCGTCCCCGGACGATTCGCCGGGATCAGGCAGGCGAGTTGACACCGTCTCCTGAATGCCCGCGGCGAGTTTCGGAAACTGAGCTGCGAGGTTTGCGGAAGACTTATGAATCCGGCCCCCATCGACAGGTAGGGCTGGCCCTCGCACCGGGTGTGGAATCCACCACGCGTACAATGCCAATACAACAGCAATGATGGTGGAGGCTGCTCCCGTCCACAAAGCCCATTTTTTGGTCCGCACCATCGAATCCCCCACCCCGAGCGTTACCAGCCACCAAAATTGCCCGCCATCGGCCCGTACCGCGCTTGTCTTCCCAGATCGACTATGCACTGGATTCTTGGTTTCGATCAGTATGTCGCAGGGCGCGATTGCCAGGTAAAGGCTCTTTCGATAGGTAAAGTGCTGATTCCATTGCGTTTACTCCCTATCGTGCAGTAACCCGATGAATAGGTTGTCGAAGATTTGGTCACCAACTTAGTCCATTTTGATAAGATGGTTGACAATTTATAGAACTTGATCCAAAATGGAGACCTACTGGGCGGGTGCAAGCTCATGGGCAACACGAAAAAGACGACGGTGTACGAGGACATCAAGGCGCTGCTGCGGTCGCGCATCGAGCAGGGAGAACTAGCTGTAGGCGAGCGGGTGCCATCCGAGCACGAACTCGGGCGCCAACTGGGAGTCAGCCGCCACCGGACGCGCCTCGCGCTACGCGAGCTTGAGGTCGAGGGGTACGTGGTACGCCGCCGCGGCAGCGGGACGTACGTTGCCCCGGTTCAAGGCGCCATTCCCGCTTCGCAGCCGGGTCTGACCAACACCGTTGTCATCTTGTTCCCCAAATTTGAAAACCGCTACGCAAGGCGCGTGGTGGAAGGGTTCATCGCGTACATGGGCCAGGCTTCCACGCCGAGCATCGCCTACAACTTCTACTCGGACCACGAATCGGAAGTGAAGGCCATGCGGTCGATCGTGGACAGCGGCGTACTCGGGTTGGTGGCGTGGCTGGAGCATGACACCCCCACGACGCGGGCCTTCCTAGAGAGTCTTCGGCGGCGGCGGTTCCCCATCGTTCTGGTGGACCGCTACTTTGAGAACCTGGATATCGACTACGTTGTGTCGTCAAACGAGTCCATGGGCTTCGCCCTCACCAACGCCCTCATAGAAAAAGGTCACCGCCGAATCGCGTTTGCGGGACACAAGCCGAGCGTCTCGAGCGTGATGGATCGCTACCGTGGATACGAGCGTGCGATGCGCGAGACCGCAGGAAACGGCGCGGAGGCTGTGGACCGCGCGCTGGTGCTGGACCTCGACGCGATCTGGGACAACTGCCGGGTGGCCATTCGGAATGTCATGGCGTTGCGCGACAAGCCCACGGCCTTCGTGTGCATGCATGACAAGGTCATGCAGCACGTGTACCGGGAGACCCTTGCCCTGGGCTACACGACCCCGGATGAGATCGCGTTCGCCTCGGTAGATGACATGCACCCGGCAAGCGATCTGCCGCCGGTGCCGGGCGCGATAACCGTGGCGCAGAATGCCATCACGGTGGGTGCGGAAAGTGCAAGGGTGCTTAAAGATCGTATCGCGAATCCGGACGCTCCGGTGCAGTGCGTATTCATAGAGGGCGGTCCGATCGTGGAGGCAAGTCTTACCGGCTGCGACGCGAGTTCGGTGTCGACGTAGCGGCGCAGCCGCTGGTGCGCGGGTGAAAACAGGTAAAGGAGGGATGGAGTATGCGGACGTATTCGTATCGAAGGGGCTTCACACTGATTGAACTATTGGTCGTGATTGCCATCATCGGGATTTTGGCGGCAATTCTGTTGCCGGCTTTGGCCCGGGCGCGCGAAGCGGCCCGGCGCGCCTCGTGTCAGAACAACCTGAAGCAGTGGGGCATCATATGCAAAATGTATGCCGGGGAGAACAAGGAAGCATGGCCCCAGATTTCGTGGGCCTCGATTAATACGACATCGCTAGGTCCGGACGGCCCCCAGTTGTATCCCGAATACTGGACGGATTCGGGCGTGGGGATTTGTCCGTCCGACTCGTTGCAGTTGGTGTCGGATGCAGAGGACTACGCGGAGCGGATCGCGAAGGCCGCCGGCCTCGCGCCGACCAGCACGGACGCCTCGCTGTGCCTCCGGGCGCTCACGTCCACTCTTCCCTCATACACGTATATGCCTTTCATGACGCAGACATCATCCCAGTTGCTTCATGCGATGACAAGCATATTCGCAACGCAATTACTGGCACCGGGTGGAAACGAGTCGATCACACAGACGAATGCGATTCCGCTGGGATGTCCCCAGACAATCCGCTACACAGAGGTCACCAACGGTGTGCCGGGTCAAGTCATTACGGGAGACCTGACCGCAGTCGCGTACTCGTTGCCAAACACATCGCCGCGGGTAGACGACGACCTGCAACCCTTGCCGTCGAAGTACAGTGCCCTGCGTGAGGGCATCGAGCGTTTCGCAATAACGGACATCAACAATCCAGCCGGCAGCTCAAAGGCACAGAGCGAGATCCCGGTCATGTGGGATACATGGTCTGGGCGGAATGAGTTCTTCACATCGAATCTGGTGCCCAACTTCAATCACGTGCCTGGAGGATCAAACGTGATGTATATGGATGGGCACGTAACGTTCATTAAGTACGGTTCCAAGTTCCCGGTAGCCAATTCGGTGGATGGTTCCTACGGGGACACGCTGGATCAGTGGATGGGACAGATTTCCGGTTCCTTGTAATAGTATAACTACACGAGGGGGACAACCGGGGAGGGAGAGGGCCAAGCCCCTCTCCCTCTTTTTGCTCAAGCAACGGAGAATACCAATGACCCAACTCATACGGCCAGCCTGTCTTCTGGCAATCCACGCGGCGTTTGCCACGTGCACCTGGGCGAACGGGCTGGCAGGGGGCAGTCAAGTCCCCCCCTCCCTCTTCTCCACCATGGCGGCTCAGGCGCCGGAGGCGGCAGGCAGTGGTCCTCAAACACCGGTCACCGTCACATCTCAATGGAACGTGCTGGACTTCGGCGCGTCGGGGGACGGCACGACGGACAACACCAAAGCCTTTCAGGATGCGCTCAACGCGGCCAGCGCGGCCCGGGGTGGAGTCGTCTTCGCGCCGACCGGACGCTACAGTTTCACCGGCTCGCTCACGGTGCCGAAGGATGTGACGCTGCGGGGTGTGTTCGCGTGGGCACCTTCGCATTCGGGCATTCGCGACAAGAACGATGAGCTGCCCGAGTTCGGCACGGTGCTGCTGCCGCGCGGCGGAGCCGGGTCCGAAGAAGGACCCGCCTTCATCAGCTTGAACACAAACTCGGTGTTGCAGGGTGTGTGCATCTACTATCCGGATCAGATCCTCACGCCGCCACCCACGCCGTATCCGTATGCAATCTCCATGACGGGCAGCAACCCGGGCGTGCTCGATGTGGAGTTGCTCAATCCATACAACGGTATCAAGATCGCCAAAGGCGGACGCCAATACGTGCGCAACGTATATGGGCAACCGCTGCATATCGGGCTGTTCGTAGACGAGTCCTATGACTGCTGCCGTTTGGAGAATGTGCACTGGAACCCCTGGTGGACGTACCAGACAGACATGTCGCGCTGGCAGTTGGATAACGGCATCGGGTTTATCTTCGGGCGCAGCGACGGGCAGTACGCGCTCAACACCTTCTGCTTCAATTACGACATCGGGTATAAGTTCATCCGCACCGAGGCAGGGGTGACCTATGGGAACTTCACGGGATTCAACGCGGAACTCTGCCACGCGTGCGTGTACGTTGAAGATTGCGCGACCTGGGGAATCCTCATCGCCAACGCGGGCTATGCGCTGCTCGACCCGCCTCGCTCCATGATGGTGCGGATCGGTCCCAAAAACCACGGTACGGTGCGGTTCAACAACTGTGCCTTCTGGGGTCCGACAGACCGCTGTGCCCTGGTTGAAGGCATCGAGGGCGCGATGGTCTGCTTCGCAGATTGCACCTTCGCGGAATGGCCGGAGAACCGCGACATGCCCAAGGAAGACCTGCCGAAGCGGGACCCGTGCATCGAAGCCTTGGGGGGGTCGATCATGGTGCGCGGCTGCGAGTTCCGCGACCACAAGCCGCAGGTGCGCCTCGGCCCGAAGTTGCAGGGCGCGATCGTCTCGGAGAATATCATGCACTGGCCCTTGGATATTCGCTCGGAGATGGAAGAAGGTTCGGTCATCAGGGATAATCTGGGTCTGAGAGACCAGTAGTCTGCCCCTGAGTTTTCCCTGGATTTTCCGAAAGCCGGTGGGCATTCTGCGCAATTTCGGTTCGCCAAGAATGGAAAGGAAACGACTGGCCTTTACGCGCTCTACCATTGGCGTTCATTCGCGTCCATTCGCGGGTGAAGAGAATGGAACCGCCAATGAACGCGAATGCACGCGAATCGGGTTACAATCCCGATGGTTCCGGGGCCATAGCGACAGTGACAGGAGGAAGCTTGCATGGGGATGTTACGAAAGCTCGTGTTTGGCAGTTGCGCGTTACTTATCGCATCTGCGTTCGCAGCAATTGCCGCAGAAGACAAAGGCGATGCCCGTTTCCTTGAAAAGGCCATTCCAGGCGAATCCGGATTCGACGGCGCTGTAACGGTCGTCGAGCGGGTGGTGGATGCGGAGGATCCGGACTTCGGTTACGTCACCGCCGAGATTCCGTATCTCGACGTCTATGGCAAGCCCAAGAAGGGACAGGGGCGCTTGTTCGTCCGCAAAGCGGCTATCGAGTCCGGCAAGCAGATCCCGGCATTCTGTCACGTCCACTATGAAAAGGGAGTGGACGGCGGCAAGAAGATTTCCGCGCGGGGCTGGGTCGTCGCGACACCTCACTACGGCGATCCCGCCAAGGGCGAATACCCGCTTGAACTGTGCACGGCGGATAGCAATAACCTTTCACGGGCGCTGATCCAGTGGGTGCGGCGTCTTCCCTTCGTCGATGGCACACGGCTCCACCTCGATGGAGGCAGCGCGGGGGGCTATATGTCGCTCGCGATGAGCGCGGAGTTCTTCCCGGTTTCCGCCACGACGGCGGACGCCCCGGTCTGCAACTGGGCGTACAACATCAACTATCTCGAAGCCAATAAGCAGGCGTCGAAGTTTCCCCCGCCCCCCGGCGAGGCGCCGGACTTTAAGAAGAGCCCCCTGCCGGTGCTTTTCGCCATAACCGGGCTCGCGGATCAGAGCACGGGAGTCTTCGGGGCGGATCTGTCGGCGGAGGCCTACTATCTCATCAGCCCGATCGCGTGTTTAGACCGGATCACCTCCCCGGTCCTTATCCAATGCGCGACGGGCGACATGCTGGTACCGCATGAGCAGATGACGGCGTCAATTGACCGGCCCATCGACCGCGCACTTTTCCCTGAAACCTATGTGCGCGACTTCGACACGCTGACTTTGTGCCCCAAGGCGAAGAAGCGATTCGACGAACTCGTGCCGAAAGACCAGCTCGCCTTTCATCTCATCCCCCTCCCTGAGAACATGCACGAGTACACGCTCGCCAACTTCCTGAAAGAAGAGAAAGAGCCGCCCTCTCCGGCGGAGATCGACCGGCCCTGGGACCCGGACAAGCAGTGGAATGTCGCGGTGTTCGATGAAGGCCCGCCAAAGCCATTCTCCGCGCACACGCGATACAAATGGGGGTCGTCGTCCAATGCGTTTATCGAGGCGCATCGCACGCCCCCACCGGCCCCGTCGATCTTGAACGCCGCGAAGCTTGACCGGCTCATGCAGCGATACGCGGGCGAACTCAAGGACGAGCCCCTGCTCGCGAGCACGGGGAAACCTGCGAATCGCCTGAACGTCGCGCCGCTCGAGAAACTGGACGTCGTGTCGGGCTTGCTTGATTACGCGGATTTGGGAGAGGCCTACGCGGCGCGGCTGTTGGAGCTGTACGCGGGTGGCACTCTCAAACCGTTCGGCGCGGAACTCAATCTCGATCAACTCCGCGAGGAGCGCGCCTCACTCCGCAAGAAGATGGGGCTGGACTAACGGCGACAAACGCGGAGAATGGAGAGAGCGGAACGCTCCGCACGTTTGATCCTCCGCGAGACGTCTCCCTTCGCTGTTTCCTCTTTGCTTTGCCGATGCGATTCCGCAATGATGGTTTCTGTTTGACGAGGGAATCGGCACTTGGGAGCGGCATCCTGGGAGGGGCGTCAGATGCGTACACGGGGTTATCTCATTGGGGTTTTGGTGCTCACGGCATGCACGGCGGGGCGTGTTTTCGCTGCTCCCGGCGACCCCGCGCCGCGTTCGGACGGTTCGGTGCTGCACGTGGACTTCGAGCAGTATGCGGACGGATGGGTGGGTCCACTCAACGCGGGCGTGCGCCAGTTGGGCGATCCCTTCACCTCGATCAAGCAGAAGGACGTGCGCATCCTCCGGGATGCAGGCATAGCCTATGAAGGCCAGCGATGCGCGTATGTATCCACGAATCTTGCGGACCAGCGCGGCCGCATCATACTGCAAAGGACCTTCGACGCGCCCGAGGCTGCGAATGAAGCGATCGAGTTCATGTTCCGCGTCACCCAGGGCGGCACGGTGGACCTGGAAGACTTCGTCGTATGGTCCGCCATGGGATACGCGCGCGGCACGACGGGCATTACGCTATACGCAAACGGCCGCGCCTCGGACGGCACGTACGCGCTCGACATCCAGGCAGGCGGCGATACGCCGGGGCGTACAGCAGGCGCCTTGACCGGACTCCCACAGCGTGAGTGGATTCGATTCGTGCTGGTGCGCGATCGGGCCGGCAAGACGGTAAATCTGTGGGCAGGCGCGCCTGGCAAGGAGACGTGGGTAGGGCAATTCGCCGACATTGCTCCGGACATCGCCATAGGCCGTGCGGAGTTTGGAGATGTCTCCAGCGAGACGTCGCGCGGGTCCGGTTTTTGGGACAGCGTCAGAGTCGGCAGTGTGTTGGGAGAAAACGGAGCCATCGCCGCGCCCGAATCCATACGCGATCTTTCCAAAGAGCTACCCGCGCTGGACTATCCCATGGCCACGGGACCTCAGCGCCAGCTCTTCGTTGATGATGCGATGGTGGAATCCATGGAAAGCCTCCAACGAGTATTCCATTCCGTCACCAAACATCCCGGGAATCCGGTGTTCAAACCGGAGCTGCCGTGGGAAATCGGCGGCACCTGGTACGTGCCCTTCGACGTTCTCCCCCAGGATGACGGCAACACGCTGCGGCTGTGGTATGGCTGCTACCGGAGATCGAGCGACAAGCTCACGTACACCTGCGTGGCCGACTCAGTCGATGGCCTGCATTGGGAACGGCTGTTGCCGGGCTACGTTGAGTTCGAGG
Organism: Candidatus Hydrogenedentota bacterium; assembly: GCA_020849535.1. Taxonomy (GTDB): domain Bacteria; phylum Hydrogenedentota; class Hydrogenedentia; order Hydrogenedentales; family SLHB01; genus JAHDWY01. The sequence goes on along the minus strand of JADLGB010000164.1, from coordinate 19,146 downwards.
GTTCAAAGGAGAACAACATCGTCTGGGCGGGCCGGGGTGTGAAAGTGAACTTCGACCCGCGCGACCCGGACCCCACGCAGCGGTACAAGGGCATGACGCGCGTGAACGGGTTCACACGCATGTCCTCGCCCGATGGATTGCAGTGGACGATGGAATCAGAACCCGCGGTGACGCAGGCCTACGACGCATCGTCGTTTCATTGGGATCCGGTGGCGGAGAAGTGGATCGCGTCCTGCAAGATCTGGCACGACGGACATCGTGCGCGCGGCTACGCGGAAAGCCGTGATTACAGGACCTGGAGCGACACGTGCATCATGCTGGACGCGGACGAGCACGATCAGGCCGGTGACCAGTTGTATGCGATGTGGTTCGCGCACTATGAGAGCCACTTCATCGGGCTGCTCAAGGTATATCACGTGAGCAAGGACCGCTGCGATCTGCAGGTCGCGTTCAGCCGCGACGGCATGCACTGGGAGCGGCCATGGCGCGAGGCCTTCATCCCCAACTCACCCGAGGAAGGCGCTTACGACTTTGGCAATCTCGACGCGGTGGGCGATCCCATCGTGCGCGATGGGCAGTTGTGGTTTTACTACGGGGGCCGCAGCATCCTGCATAACACGCCCCCGCAGGATTCGAACGGCTCGCTGTGCCTCGCTACGCTGCGGCTCGATGGATTCGCATCCTTGGAGGCGGGCGAGACGGAAGGCGTCCTGCTGACCAAGCCCATCCTCGTACAAGGCGATACGCTCTTCCTCAATGCGGAGGCACAAGCGGGTGAAATTCGCGTGGAAATCGTGGATGCAGACAACCCCAGCAAAGTTGCGGGGACTTTCTCGCGTGATGCCTGCGCGTCAATCACGACGGACAGCACGAAGCACGCGGTTTCGTGGCAAGGCGCCGATAGTCTTGATCCAGTGCGGGGAGAGCCGGTCCGCCTGCGGTTCACACTGCGCAACGCCAAGCTGTATTCATTCTGGACGGAGTGATCTGCTACCGAGCGGCAGTGGGTGACGTTGTCTGGAAGGCATATAGAGCGCCTCCGCGTATGATGAAGCGCAGAACATAAGGCTGAGCGGCCGCCAGATCTCCCAGGGTACGGGTAGCATTTCCTTCTGCCCACACGATGCGGTACCGCAGAGCATCATGGCGAAGAAGCCGGCAGTGCTCGCGACCGAACCCGTTCACGACAGTTCCGTCAGGGTTGGCAATTTCGATCTGAAGACTATCTCTGTCGCACGACGCATTCACCAGGAGGTCCGGATAAGCGAAGTGCAGTGGGACTGTCTCCAGCATACCGGGCACTTGCACGTCCGCTTGCTCCAGACCCACGAAACGGTCCGCAGGCAACATGGCGAATCCGATGCCCATCGAGCCCCAGCCTTCGCCGTGCCTCGTGCCGACGCCCGTGTAGTAGATTCTGACCTCATCATCCTTGACAATCATCGTCGTGCCCGGGAAGACGCGCCCCGCATCCCATGTGCCCGGAGTAGGCACGAGAAATGGCTGCCGTTCCGCCACGCGGCTCCATGCACGCCCATCGCGGCTGACGGCGAGTTGGGTGTCCATGCTGCCAAGACTGTTGTTGCCCTCGACATGATCGAGATGAAGCAACCAGAGGATTCCTATGAGCACATCGCCGTAAGGCGTGACGGAGATCCCGTACGGCTGCGTCCAGGGATAGCCATCCTCGGTGTCTGTCGTAAAGACAGTCTCCTTGGGTGTCCAGTGCTCGAAGTCCGGGCTGGTGCTGAGGCCGACCCCGCGCATGATGCCGGGCCACTGCGGGTCCTGCACCTGAGCGCGCACATAGGCCAGGTATTCGCCGCGCCAGCGCACGACGCACGTGCTCGTGTCGTTCTTGCCTATGGCGTCGCGCCAGTTGCGGATATCCCACACGAGGCCGTCGGGCGAGAAACCAAAGGAAGCGCCACCCGCTCCCTTATAACGGCGCGCGGGGTCTGGGTCGTCCGGAGTGGGAAGCACGCAGAACCCGTGTGTGCCGGAGATGATGACGTTGTGCTGCGGATGCCGCCCGAAGGGTTCCCGCCCCACGAACGGCTTGTTCCACCGGATACCATCCTCGGATTCCGCGTAGCAGGTGTAGTACTCAGCCATGCGCGGATGTTCGGGATTGTCCGGGACGCCGTCCTTGAATTCGTTGCCGAGGTACCAGCAGCGGTAGCGCGACACAGCGGGGTCAAAGAGCACCGTGCCGTAAATCTCGAGGATGCGTTTCTCCCAAGGATGTTCGGGCACGATGAGCGGGTTCGCAGGATGCTTGGTTGGCTTTTCAATGACACGTTTGAGATTGTCCATCTTGCGGATCGGGAAATCATCCAGAAAGAGCTGCGGCGAATCGGAGATTGTGACGGGCCCTTCCTGCGCTTGAACGGACGGAGATCCCGATGCGGCAATTAGACCGATGAGCATTGCAGCAATCATGCGCATAAACTAGTGCCCCCAAGAAAAGCTTCGCACACGGTACCGCGCTGTTATATCATGGGTTCACTTGCGAGAAAAGGAGAACGTTATGTCGCCCATCCTCTTTGCATTGTGCGCAGCCTTGACAGCGGGGCAGGCGGGGCCCGCGTTCCGGCTTGCCGTGGAGGTTCCTCTGCAAGACTTCGGGGGGATTCCGTTTGTTTACGATCTCGATGGCGACGGCCGCCACGAGTTTCTCTGGTTGCAGTCGCCGGGAATCTTTCACTCGAAAGTCTTTGATGTACCGCCGTGGCAGGGCCGTTTCACTCCCGAAGAACGGGCGCATTTCTGCCTCACGGCCACGGATGCCGAAGGGCACGTCCTCTGGAAAGTCGGAGAACCATGGGCGGGGACGCGTCCTTTTGTGACGCACTGCGGCGAACGCGCGCTCGATTGCGCGGACATCGACGGCGATGGGAGCAAGGAGGTGGTCTGTGTTCGGCGTCAGGAACTACTCGTAATCGACGGTGCCAGCGGCGCGATCGAGCGCGCCGTCAGCACCCCCGCGGACAACGCGCAGATCGTCCGCCTCGCGCACTCCGGCACGGGCGCGGGGGATTGGACCATCCTGGTGAAGAACTCCGAGTCGTCCTACCCTCCGCATGAATACGCAAATCCAGCGTGGTTCTACAACCCGCATCTCGACTTGCTGAAGACCGCCGATTATCACGGCGCGGGTCATGCGCCGGTCGTCAGGGATTTGGATGGCGATGGGCTCGATGAATTCCTTATCGGCTATAACGCCGTGGACCACGTGTTGGAAGCCCTGTGGACCTTCCAAGCGGTCCCTCAGGATCAATGGGACCCGGTTGATATGCACGTGGACACGATCGCAACGGGCGTGATCGGCGGACGCCTTTGTGTGGCGCTAGCCGCGAGTGACTTCGAGTACCTCCTGGACGCGAAAACCGGCGGCCTTGTGTGGAAGTACAAGGGGACACATCCGCAGTCCTGCGTCGTGGCGCGCCTTGATCCGGATGAGGCGGAACCGCAGGTGCTCGTGCACAACAAACGCGCAGACCTACAGTTGATCGGCGCCGATGGCAAGGAACGCTGGCATGTGACGCCGCACGAGAGCTTCCCTTATGGCCAGGCGGAACCGTGCAAGCGCCAGGCGTTTCACACGTTTGATCCCCTGACCGTGCTTCGTGGAATGGGGCCAGGCGGCACGGATTGGGTAGCATTCTCGGACGCGGGCTGGCCGTATGTCATCGATGCCGACGGCCATCAGCACGAAGTGTTCCCTCACACGCCGAACGCGGCGCAGGACTGGGGTGACGTGCCGGGCCGCCCCGACGACTACGGCTACGGGTTCTACGTGCGCGTCGCCAACCTCGACGGCGACCCCGCGGAAGAAGTTCTCATCAGCGATCGGCGCTTCGCGTGGGTCTATGAACGGGAGACGGCGCCGTAGTACGGCCCTGTCAGTACCATTACCAGTCGATGACCAAGTTCACCGTGAAAGCCACAGGTCGATTGGCTTTGCCGCCTTCGTCTCAAAGGGCAGCGCTACTTTCCGGCCCGTACCGGCGGATTCGTAGGCTGCGAAGATCGCCTCCAGCACGGCGCGCCCGTCCTTGCCCGTCACAAGCGGCGTCTTGTCATGCGCCACGCAGTCGACGAAATGCGCCATCTCCTGGTGGAACCCGTAATTCCACTCCTCTTCGTAGATAGTGAATGACCAGCCTTGCGTCACGCCGCCCTTTTCGACGGCATACCCGTAGCCGCCCGTGCTGTATGTGTAAATGGAATTACCCTGCAAGAGATTGGCGTACGCCACGCCTTCGCTGCCGTACACTTCGGCGCGGTCATCCATGCCGCCGTGCTTGGTCCAACTCTCTTCGGCCATGCCGATGGCGCCATTCTCGAACTCGAGAATGAGGATCGCATTGTCGTCACCACGCGTGCGGTCCTTATGAACCTGCGTGGACATCTGCGCGTACACCGAGGTGATGCGGGGTCTGCCGAGCATCCACCGGAAGAACTCGATGGCATGGCACCCCATGTCCATCGTGACCCCGCCGCCGCTTTGTTCGACATCCCAGAAGTGTGGCGCGTGTGGTCCGTCGTGCTTTTCCGACTGCTTCACCAGCGTCGGCTTGCCTAGCGCGCCCTCGTCGAGCAGTTGTTTCATCCGCACGTACTTGGGTGCGAAACACAGCTCTTCTGCGTACATCAGTTTCACGCCCGCGCGTTCGCACGCGGCGATCATGCGATCCGCTTCGTCCAGGTTCATGCACAGCGGTTTTTCCACCAGCACGTGCTTGCCCGCAGACGCGGCATCGAGTGTCATCTGGCAGTGAAGGCGGTTCGGCGCGCCGATGACCACGAGGTCCACATCCGACCGCTCCAGGAGACGCCGGTAATCCGTGCCTGAGTAAAGTATGCCGTGCGCCTTTGCGAAGGCCTCGGCGTGGCCAGGACTCGGCGATGCGACGCCGATCATGCGGGCCGCCGAACAGTGCCGCAGCGCGCGCGCGTGGATGGTTGATATGAACTGCGACCCGATAATGCCTACGCCGACTTCATTCGCCATGAAGTTTCTCTCCTTCTCGCTTGTTTGGCGCCGCGCTCACCCCACCTGCCCAAGCTCCCAGCCTTTTCGGTATTGTTTGGTGACATACGCATTTGCCTCGGGCGAGTTGGTGACGGTGAGCGACGCGCTATCCCACGTCAGGTGACGCCGCGCACGCACGGCGACCATGCCTAGCAACACCGCCTCCGTGAGCGGGCCCGCGACATCGAAGTTGGAGCGCGCGGGCGCGCCGCCTTTGCAGGCCTCGACCCATTCCGCGTGGTGACCTATGGAGCGAGGCAAGGTCTGGGGCGGTTGCAGATACGCGTCCATCCGCGATTTCGGGAGGAGCCGTGGCCGCTCGCCTCCCCAACCTTCCACCAGCATCTTTCCCTTGTCGCCGACGAGAATAAGGCCATCTTCTGGGTCCAATTCTTCGCCGGGCTCCAGCTCTTCGGGACGCGGCGGGAGATTGCCACCATCGTACCAGTGCACATCCACCGCGGGCATATCACCGCGCGCGGGGAAACGATAGTGGACCATGGTTGCGAGGGGCAGGCTCGCGTCATTGAAGAGCGTCGAGCTGGCGTCGACGCTTTCGGGAGCGCCCAACTGCAGCGACGAGAATACCGGAGCCAGATTGTGAATGCCCATGTCGCCCAAACCGCCGGAACCATAGTCCCACCAGCCGCGCCAGACGAATGGCATATAGGCCGGGTGGTACAAGCGCTCCGGTGCAGGTCCCAGCCACAGGTCCCAGTCAAGCGTAGCGGGAACGGGCGGCGTGTCCGTGGGCCGTTCCATTCCCTGCGCCCACATGAGCTTGCCATAATGCGTGGGGCGGTCCGACCACGCATAGACTTCGCGCACCGCACCGATGGCCCCGGCTTGCAGCCACTCGGTGATCAGGCGGTTACCCTCGAAGGCCATGCCCTGGTTGCCCATCTGCGTGGCGACGCCTTTCTCGCGTGCGGCCTTCGCCAGGACACGCGCCTCGTGCACGGTGTGCGTCAACGGCTTTTCGCAATACACATGCTTGCCCAGTTGGATGGCGGCCAGCGACGCAATGGCGTGCATGTGATCGGGTGTGGCGACAACGACCGCCTCGATGCCCTTCTCCTTGTCGAGCATCGTGCGAAAGTCCCGGTACTTCGGGACGTCCGGGAATCGCGCGTACATCTCGGCCGCGCGCTCATCATCGACATCGCACAGCGCCACGATTTTGGCAAGGCCGCGATCATGAAGCTCGCTGATGTTGCTCGTGCCTCGTCCTCCTGCTCCGATCAAGGCCACATTCAGCAATTCGCTTGGCGGTGTCTGGCCATTCAGACCGAGCACATGGCCGGGAAGGATAGAGAACGACGCCCCCGCCGCCATGCTGGCGCCCAGGAATCCGCGTCGTGTTACGGTGCCACCACTATTGCTCACATGCATTGCGCTGCTCCTTTGCTGCTGGCGTGGCGTCGGCGCCGCGCAGTGGATTCAGACCCTCAAAGTGATTCCACAGCCTCGACGATGGCCTCATAGTTCTTCAACGTCAATTTCGGTAATACCCTGCCGTACGGAGCCGCCGATGGCATCAGCACAAACCCACGGCCCTGTCCCGCGGTCCCTTCATCGAGCGCACGACGTACTTTCTCAACGAAATCCGCAGTGGGCAGCGTCTCGATGTCGCTGACTTCGAGGTTGCCGAACAGAACCATGTTCTGGCCATAACGCTCGCGGACGTATTTGAGCGAAACGTCGCCTTGCGGCGGCGGCTCGATGGGATCCAGACCATCGGGGTTCATATCGGCGATATCGTCGAGGATCGCGTGCAATCTGCCGTGGGAATGAATGCGCGCAAACCCGCCGTGCCGCTGGATGGCGTGGACCATGGGCCGCACGTAAGGAGGCACATACTCCCGGAACAGCGCCGGTGGCAGATGAGGAGGCGAGGCATACTCGGGACCGTAGATACGCCATAGCCGCCCAGGCAGCGCCTCGGCCACGGCCTTGGTCTTGGCGTGGAGGACGCCGGCGAACCGTTGCAGGAGCCTGTGAAACCGGTCCGGACAGGTCATCGCGATCACCGTGTACGTGCCGATTTCAAAGAGCATCGCTGCCAGACATAGCGGGTCCGGCGTGTCGATCATGACAATGCCCGTGTCGCCCAGTGCTATTTCCGCATCGAGGACACCCGAGACGTCCGGCTCACCGCTGAGTTCCGGCGTGGGGAGATCGAGAAAGGCGTCCAGATCATCTACATCCTTGAGAAGCGGCTCCTCTGTCCATTCGGTGTTGACGTCAGGATCGCGGCGCGTGCGCGACGTCAGCACGCGGTTCCCGGCGCGGATGTGATGCACGCGGTAGCGCTTTCCATCCCGAAAGTAGGTTTCCGCGTGGGAGATCTCTTCGACAGGATCCGGCAACACGTCGTGAAACGATACACCGCGCATGACGATGCGATCGGTCCGATCGCGGGCAAGTTCGATAAGGGGTCGCCATGAAGGGTCCGTGTAAATGTTGAACGGATCCTTGTCATTTGGATCCTCATCGAGCCCGTTAATCTCATAGAAACACGCCGGAGGCCGGTCCACCGTCTGCCCCCGAAGCGTGCACATCAGCCGTTCACGCCGTCTCATGCCGCTGCCTCGCGGCGCGCGAGAAACTGCCGCCAATCCAACATGGATGTTCCTCCACCAAGCCGGGAGAGGGAAGCCCCCCATCAGGCGTCATGGAACCGGCACCCCCACAGCGATGCGCGTGCCATACGCATCGCCACGCCATCGGACTGGTAAGCCCAGCCGGCACCCCTCCCCCACCGATCATGCCGTGCGGGAGACAAAAGAGCAACTATTTCACCCCCACGAGAAAGCCGACTATTGCGTACAGCATTCGCGATTGATAGCATAGCGCATGCCGTCCCGGAGGTGCTGGACGGCACGATCGCAACGATTCTGACCTTCAAGGGACCTGGACGACTATGAACGTCGAATTCTCACTACCGTCTGTACGCCGAGCCACTGTTACCTTCGCGCTGGTGCTGACCCTGACAGGAATGCTGTCAAGCGCCCACGCGACTCCCCTGGATGATTATGTGAACAAACCGGACCCGGCTTTCGCATATGAAGTCGCCAAGGAATTGACGACCGACGCATACACGGCGAAGGTCTATCACATGACCTCCCAGACGTGGCTGGACGAGACGAAGATCGATCGGCCCAAGTGGGAGCACTGGGTGAGCGTTGTGGTGCCGAAGGACTGCGCGACGACGAAGGCCATGGTGTTCATCAACGGCGGCAGCAATCGGGGTACGGAACCGCCGGAGCCCGACGAGACCCTGGGACAGGTCGCCGTGATTACGAAGTCGATCCTGGTGGACGTCAAGCAGATTCCGAACCAGCCCTTGCGGGTCCCGGATGAGCACGACGCCCGCTACAAAGAGGAGGGACGCAGCGAGGACGACTTCATCGCCTATGCGTGGGACAAGTTCCTGAAGACCCAGGATCCGCTCTGGCTGCCGCGTCTCCCCATGACGAAGGCGGTGGTCCGCGCGATGGACCTCGTGCAGAAGGAACAGCCGCAGGTCGACGCCTTCTTCGTGGTCGGCGGCTCGAAGCGCGGCTGGACGACCTGGACCGTTGCCGCCGTGGACAAGCGGGTCGTCGGCATCGCACCCGCGGTGATCGACGTGCTGAACGTGACCGCCTCGCTCAACAATCACTTCGCGGCGTACGGATTCTGGGCGCCCGCGATTTCGTCGTATCAGGACATGGATGTGCTCTCGCGAATCAACACGCCGGAGTTCGCCGCCCTGAACGCGGTGGTGGACCCACTCTCCTACAAAGACCGCCTCACCATGCCCAAGTACATCATGAATTCGACCGGCGACCAGTTCTTCCCTCCGGACTCGTGGACGTTCTACTTCGATCAGCTCAAGGGCGAGAAGTATTTGCGCTACATCCCGAACACCGATCACGGACTGAATGGCGAGGCCTATTTCAACATGGCTTCGTTCTATCACACGATCATCGCGGGGACGAAGCGCCCGAAGTTCTCGTGGAAACGGGACGCGGACGGCGCGCTTGAGGTTCGCTGCGAAACCAAGCCGGTGAAGGTCCTTCTGTGGGAGGCTTTCAATCCGGAGGCACGCGATTTCCGGCTGGAGACGCTCGGTCCGGTGTGGAAGAGCACTCCCGCTGTGGAAGCGGAGCCGGGCGTCTATCGCGCAGCACCGGAAGTTCCGGAGAAGGGATGGAGGGCGTTCCTTCTCGAAATGGAGTTTGAGAATCCGGGATTCGCGTTCCCCTTGAAATTCACGACAGGGGTAAGCATCGTCCCCGATACACACCCGGCGGCTGCGCCGACCCAGTAGACGAAGCGCACAGGCGCTCGCGCGACGATCAAGAAAGGATCGTGTGGAATGACAGTGCTGTCCTTCTGCCTCCTGGCGGCGTTTGCCGCAGCGGATCTCAGTCTGGATCCCGCCCCCTTCGAGCAGACTTTTGCCCAGGAAGAAGTTTCCTTTTTTGCAGCGGAGCAAGGGCTTCCCGATGCCAACGCCGTGGCCATCACGCTACTGCATGATGGCACGCCCATCGTCCTGACAGCGAAAGGGTGCGCGCGGTTTGACGGCACGACGTGGGCTGTGGAATCCGAGGAGACGCAGGGTGCGTACTCGCTGCTCATACCCGCGGATGGCGGAGGCTACTGGTTGGCGGGCAAGGATGGCTGCTTGCATGTGGACAAAGACCTCTATTCAATCAGCGGTTTGCGCGGCGAAGTTGCCGCCCTGGCTTCCGCCAGACACCACGTCTTCCTGGGGACCAAGGAAGGCCTGTGGCAAATCAAGAGAAAACGCGCGCGCCTGGTGTGCAAGACCGAGTCGCCGATCCGTGCCATTGCATCTGCTGATAATGCGGTCTACGCCGGGTGCGATGACGGCCTCTGGAGTGTCTCCCTCAAGGACGGGAATCCGGCACGGCACCTTGACGCCTACCGTGACCGGTTGAGCGCGGAAAAGGTGGACGCGCTCGCATCCGCCGACGGATCGCTCTGGATGGGCAGCGGCGACACCGCGGGTAAGCTGATGCTGAGCCAATGGACGCATTTCACGGGTGAAAGCGGACTTCCCTACGGCCATTTCACATGCGTTTCGCCAGGCGAGTCGGGCGTCATCTGGTTCGGGACGGAGAGGGGTGCGATTCGCTTCGATGGAACCAATTGGTTCTACCGGGCCGGCAAACGCTGGGTCCCGGACGACCGCATCAACGGCATCGCCGTGGCAACGGATGGGACCGCCTGGATCGCCACGCCGCAAGGCGTGAGCCGCATCACGCGCGTGAAGCGCACGCTGGCCGAGAAGGCCGCCGAATATGAACGCATCATCGACACCCGTCACCGCCGTCTTGGCAAGTTCGTGCTGCGCTGCCACTTCGATGAGCCGCGGGCACTGGATACGGCATCGCAGCGGGCCTCCGACAACGACGGTCTGTACACGGCGATGTACGGCGCGGCGGAGTCGTTCCGCTACGGGGCCACGAAAGACCCCGAGGCCAAGAAGCGCGCCATTGACATCTTCCACGCGCTGAAACTCCTTCTCGACGTCACTGGGATTTCGGGCTTCCCGGCCCGCGCGGTCATTCCGGTAGAGGGCAGCAAGGATCCCAACGAGGGTTTTGGCGAAGCGGCGAATTTGTCCATGCAGAAGGAGGACCCACTCTGGAAGAACATCGTCCCACGTTGGCCCAAGAGCGCCGACGGGCAGTATTACTGGAAGTGCGATACCAGTTCCGATGAGATCTGCGGCCATTTCTTCTTCTACGCGACGTACCACGATTTTGTGTGCGAGACCGAAGCGGAGCGCGCGGAAGTGGCGAAAGTTGTTTACGCGCTGGCAAGCCACCTCGTCGACAACAACTTCGCACTGGTCGATCACGACGGCAAACCCACGCGGTGGGGCAACTGGTCGCCCGAGCATGTGAACAGCCCGGAGGGCTGGGCGGACCGGGGCCTGCAGTCCCTGGAGATGTTGTCTTTCCTGAACGTGGCCCTGCATGTCACCGGCGATGAGAAGTTCGCAAAGGCCGCCGCGTATCTGCGTGACAAGCACGCCTACCACGCCAATGCCATTCGTGGGCGGAGCACATGGCCGCCCGCGGCCGTCGTGCCCTGGGATGGCAACCTGGCGTTTTTGAGCTTTTACGGACTCATCGCGCTCGAAAAGGACCCCGAGTTGCTGCGCACCTACAAGTTGGCGCTGGACAACAACTGGCTGTTTGCTGCGCGCCAGAACGATCCATTCTTCAACATGGTCTATCTCGCGCTCCACCCCGAGGCCGGGCTCGATGTCAAACCGGAGGCCGCGCCGCTCGAGCGCCAACGCACACTCGAACGCGCGGTCGAAACGCTCGCGCGCACACCGCAGTTGCTCATCGACTACCGCATGGAAAACAGCCACCGGCTTGACGTCTATCTCGATCCGACGTTGCGTCAGCGCGCCACGTATGGGTGGCGGCGATCGGGCGGCGCCGTGCCGATCGAAGAGCGGTCGCACATTCGGATCAACTCGGACAACTTCGATCTGAATTGGGGCGGCGAGGGCAAAACCGAGTACGAGAGCACGTACTATTTGCGTCCGTATTACATGGGGCGGTATTACGGGCTGATCAAGTAACGTGGAAGGTTTGGAGTCACTTCAGGGGAAGTAAGGAGAAAACGCACAATGAAGAAACTCGTGATGACCCTCATGGCTTGCGCGATCGTTCTACCGTTCGCGCAGGCCCAAGCGACCAATCTGAGCCACCTTTACCAGCTATCCGATGCGCAGTCGCGGTCCATCAGCCCGGAGAATTTCACCGGTGAGAAGGGCAAAGGCGGCATGGCCACCCTCGAAGAGGGCACTGCCTCCAAGGCCGCGCGTGAATTGGGCCAGGGCTGGAAAGTCAATCCGTACGTTCACATCAAACCTGGCGAGACTTTTACGTTGGGCGAGATCGAAGGGTCCGGTGTGATCCGGCATATCTGGATGACCCCCGTCGGCGATTACCGGCTCATGATCTTCCGCTTCCACTGGGATGGCGAAGAGACGCCTTCCGTGGAAGTGCCGGTCGGTGACTTCTTCGCGGCGGGTTGGGGCTTGGGCAAGGAGCCCCGCATTACCTCGCTGGCGGTCTGCGTGAATCCGCGCAGCGGGTTTAATTCCTATTGGCAGATGCCCTTCCGGAAGGGCTGCAAGATCACCATGGAAAACAAAGGCGATAAGCAGGCGACGGTCTACTATCAGATCGACTACACGCTGGAGAAAGTCAGCAAAAGCACACCATATTTCCACGCGCAGTTCCGGCGCGTGAATCCGCTGCCCTTCAAGGATGTGTACACCATCGTTGACGGCATCAAGGGCAAAGGGCAGTACGTGGGCACCTATCTCGCGCATGGCGCCAACGGCCAAGGCTGGTGGGGTGAAGGCGAGATCAAGTTCTACATGGATGGCGACACCGATTTTCCGACCATCTGCGGCACCGGCGAAGAAGACTACTTCTGCGGTTCCTATGGGTACGAGGAACGCGAGGAGAACGGAAAGACGGTGTACACCAATTTCACCAGTCCATACACCGGCTTCCACCATGTGCCATCCGAGGGTCCGCAGCAGCGCTTCGGCCAGTATCGCTGGCACATCACGGATCCCATCCGTTTTGACGAAGACCTGCGCGTGACCATCCAGTGCCTCGGTTGGCAGAGCGAAGGGCGCTACCTGCCGCTGCAGGACGACATGGCGTCCGTGGCCTATTGGTACCAGGTGGAGCCGCACGCGCCATTCCCGGCCTTGCCGTCCAACGAGCAACTGGTGATCAAATAGCGACACACCCGGGCCGCCGCTCTCCGATGGCGGCGGCCCGGACTTTTCCCAGGGCTATCACACTCAATACGCATTGCGTAGGGCGGGATTTGTTCCCGCCCTCTTGGTCTGGAGGAAAACGCTGATGGTTCACCCAAGAGCCGGCAGGGAGGCCGGCGCTCCAAGTCGTGCATCGCGCTTGTGCAGGTCAAGGCCGGTTTCGATTCGCTATGGGAAGACAGTGGGGCGGGAACAAATCCCGCCCTACGATAACCGCTCAATTTGAAATTTGAGCGATGCGTCGCCATCGGGTGAGGGCGGCGCGTGACCGTCGGGCCGGTTCTGGTGTGATTGCTCGGCGTCTTTTCCCCTTGCCAGATCCGGCGAAGCAGTCCATACTGGTGGCGAAGGCCATGCATGGCGAGTTGTCCACGGGGGAATCGGATCGTGACTGCACTTCGCGACGACACGCGGGGAACCGTATCTGTTGAGCAGGGGCCGCTCTCAGGGGATGCCCTGTTGGTGCTCTTCCATGACCGGCTTCTCGGGACGCGCCTTTACATTCACTCGCTTTCCCGCTTCAGCATTGCCGCCGCTATCGTGGCGGGAACTTACTTCGCGCGGGACGTTGTCGGCATCGAGGGCTTGAGGGTGCCCGCCTTCCTGGCGTTGGCGGGACTTCTGGCCTTGTACAACGTGCCGGTCTTTCTGGTGGCGCGCCGCTACGCGGGCGCCGGGGGCGACGCTCCCCCCCACCGTCTGCTGACGGGCCTCATGCACGCAACGATCTTCCTCGACTTCGTCTGTCTCACGCTCCTCTTGTGCCTGGTGGGCGGGGCCAAATCCCCTTTCAAAGCCTTCTACCTGATCCACGTGATTCTCGCCGCGCTGCTGCTCTCTCCCCGGGCCGCATACGCGCACGGGGCCCTGGGATACGCCATGTTTACGGCGCTGCTGGCCGGGCAGTGGTTCGGGTGGATTCCCTTCATCGCGCCAGTCGGCGCCGTGAACAGCGCGCAGCCCCTTGACGGCCGATACATCGTTACCGTCCTTGTCGTACAAGGAATCCTGATGACGTTCGCCGCGTTCCTCATGAGTGGCCTGGCGCGCATGCTGCGCGAAGGGGAGAAGCGTCTCGGCGATGCCAATGCGGAACTGACTCGCCTGTCGAAGATGCGACGCGCATTCCTGCATATCACGCTTCACGATCTGAAAGCCCCCGCGGATGCCATGACGATGATGCTGACGAATCTGTTGTCGGGCTTGGGCGGGCCGCTCAGCGAACAGCAGTCCCACTGGGTGCAACGATGCCAGGCCCGCCTGCGGGAGATGTCGGCTTTCCTGCACGACTTTCAGACCTTGGCCATGCTGGACTCAGGGTCCCTGGGCGAACAGGAGAAGCCGGTTGACATCGCCAATCTGCTCCGATCCATCGTCGAGGAAAACCGGGACCTCGCCGATGCACGCATGCATACGATGAGCCTTTCCATGAATGGTAGCCCCATGACCGTCGGTGGCGTGGAGCGTCTATTGAAGGAAGCCATTGCGAACCTTGTCACCAATGCCATCAAGTACACACCGCTGGGCGGGCAAATCGAGGTGCGCGCCAAGGCCGCCAACGGGCGGGTGTGCGTGGAGGTCGAAGACAACGGCATCGGTATCAGCGAAGAAGATCGGCAGAAGCTGTTTCAGGAATTCGTCCGGCTGCGCCCACGGCAAGACCGCACAGGTGACGTGCCGGGCAGCGGTCTCGGCCTGTCGATCGTGCACCGCATCGTCGAGATGCACCAAGGGCAGGTGCGGGTCGTCAGCGCGCCGGACAAAGGCAGCACCTTCTCGCTAGACCTGCCCGCCCGGCCGTGAGACGCACTGTCGGGAGTGCGCGCCCTATAGGCCAATGAGCTTCTGAACGCCTTCAACCCCCAAAAGAATCAGGCCGACATAGAATGCAATGGCGGGGAACACCGCCACGTAGCCCGCCACGATGAAGTAACCGTCCCTCTCCATAAGCCCCAGGGCAATTAAGAAGATCGGCAATGCAACCACCAAGTTGGCGAAAAGCACCGGCAAAGGCAGCGAGACCACCAGCGCCAGGACCAGGATCGTGCAGGCGTGCACTCGAACAAGGTGCGAATTCTCGCTCAGCACAAGCAGCCGCGGGTGGAGCCAATGCTCGAAACGGTCGAGCGTCCTGAGCAGCTTGGTCGCTGCAGTCTCCAGCCGGGCGTACGGTACGGACTTCTCCCGGAGTCTGCGCGGGAGCCACGGGGTCTTGCCAAGAATCAGGAAGAGGGCTACCAAGGCCACTGCAGGCCCAAGCACCGTCGTCAGTACGGGGATGCCGATGGGCAGGCACAGGGGGAACGAGAGAAACGCCAGGAGCATGGCGTGACTCGTGCTCGGAAAAGACGCGAGGATTTCGCCGAACGTTACCGACGCGCCGTTAGCCTTCTTCAGGAGGGCCTGTACCTCTCCAGACAGTGCCGTGCCGGAAATCTTGCGCTTCTGCTTCTCCGTTTTTTGGGGTGCCGGAGCGCTCTTGGGGTCTGCGGACATGCTGGGGATGTGTTCCTGTGGTGAGGGTGCTGCTTCCAGTTACATCCGTGCGATACGTTAGCTTCTCGCTTCGTTTAACGCAAAGTCAACATTTTCGTGCGAGTTGGCATGCCCACCGGAGAAAACTGGGTGCCGCCAGATACGCTTCGGCCATATAAGATATTACATATCAATAGAATAAGCACAACACAACGCCCAATTCCCGGCCGACAACAAAGGCCGATCAAGTATCTTGCAATACAATGTACATTGTGATATACTTACTTTCGATAGGAGGCCAAATGGGCGCTCAAGAAGAGGCGGTCGATATCGACAACTGGACCACCCAGCTCCGCAAAGGGCTGTTGGAACTGTGCATCGTCAACCTGCTCGCCCAAGGCGAACTCTACGGCTACGACCTCGTCAAGCAGCTTGCGGAAGTGCGCGGCTTGGTCGTGACCGAAGGCACCATCTACCCCCTACTATCCCGGCTCCGGAAATTGGGTCTGGTCACGACGCGGCTGGTGGAATCGTCTTCAGGTCCTGCCCGCCGCTATTACGCGCTGACGCCCGCGGGTCTGCGGCTGCGAGCGACGATGAATGCGTACTGGAAGGAATTGATGCGGGGCATTGAGCACCTGCAAGGAGAAAGCGAGGCGGATCATGGCTGAGTGGACCTCGGAAGCGCGGGATTATCTGGAAGGGTATCTACGTCAGGTCGGCGCACTGGCGCGAAGCCAAGGCGATGATGATACCGACATCGTCGAGGGACTCCGGGAGCACATCACCAACGAAGTCGAGGCGGACGGCGGCAGCCTCATCACGGTGGATCTCTTGCAGAAAACGCTGGCGACCGTGGGCACGCCCGAGCAGGTGGCTCGTGCCGAGTTCACCTTGACGACGAACGGGCATCGGGAGCCGCGCGAGACACGAAGTGCCATGCCCCCTCCCCCTCCGCCACGTCCGGCGGAACCGCGGATTATCGTCAATCAGGCGCCACAGAAGTCGCGGTCCGGATGTTGGCTCGCGTTGGCGACGGTGGTAGTGTTGCTGATCCTACTCATTGTTGGTATCCCTATTCTCGGCATTATAGCGGGCATCACTGTGCCCGCCATGTCGCGGTCACGTGAGGCGGCCCGGCGCGCTGAGTGCGCAAACAACCTCAAGCAGATGGGACTTGTCTATCTGATGAGGGCCGGCGAACACCAGGGTATGTGGCCTGCTTTGACAGGCGAAAAGGGTGAGTTCTACCCGCTGAAGGCCGATATCTACCCTGACTTTCTCAGTGACACACAAGTGTTTGTTTGTCCAAGCGATTCGACTGTGCCGGATACCTCGGGCTCTCCGGAGGCGTTGATCGGCGATGAGAGTTACTTTTATCTGGGCTACGCGGTGACCAACGAAACCGAAGCGAGGGCGTTTCTCGATGCCTACCGCGCCCGTATCGCCGAGGGCGGCACGTTTGAGGATGATCTGCCGGTGCCCGCTGGCACAGGAACCGGCGGTGGCGACAAGATCCTGCGGTTGAGGGACCAGGTTACGGTCGAGGCAGAATCTCCGGGCATGCAGCCTGTGGCACAGTATCAGATTCCGGTGATGTTTGACCGCGATTTCACCCATCATATTCCGGCAGGAATCAATGTTCTGTACATGGACGGACATGTTGACTTCCTCAAGATGGGCGACAAGTTTCCGGCCGTGCAGTGGTTCCTGGACGAGCTGGCCGCGCTCGAACGCTGACGCACGGACGAGCACGGACCGGCACGGGCGAGGGCGCTCATGAACGGGGCGCTCTTGCCTCCGCCATGGCAGACCGATCGGTCCGCTCCGTCTGATCCGTCCGGTTCCCATACCCCCTTTGGCTGCGGCGTCCCTGGGAGTATACTGATGGGTAGTCAGCAAACCATGCCGGCCGCGTGCCAGCGCCGCCGGACGGCAGGACGGGGGTCCTGTCAAGGGGGTATCAGCGATGGACACACATGGGGGATGTTGCGGGTGTGCAGGCCATTCGATAGGGCGGCGCTCGTTTCTGGCGGCCATGGGGGGAGCTACCGCGGCTTCAGCGATGGTGGGCTCGGCATCGGCCGCGGCCAGTAAGGCTACCTTGGCGCGCATGCGCCCGAATCTCGGCAAGAAGCAGGTGCCGTTGGTGGTGCAGCCTGCATTGACGTACGGCATTTACCAGTCCCGCGAGGCGACCAGTTGGCGCCCCTGGGGAGGCATCCACACAGAAGCCGATGCCAGCCGGGAAATGCAGCGCATCGATGCGGAACTGGCGGAACTCGCCAAGTCCGCCGAATTCCCGCTCGAAATCCGGCCGGTCGCGCGGGTCCGGACGGACACAGAGGCCGCCCCGCTGCGCGATGGCGACGCGGATGTCATGCTCATCTTTGGGGCATCCGGCGAAATCGATCCACTCATCAAACCCGACCGGCACAACCTTGTCTTCGTGCGGCACCGCTCGGGACCGGTCTACCTGTGGTATGAAATCGTCCACCCGCGCATGATTCGCAAGACGGTCGACTCCTTCAACGATCAGGGTCTAGCACCGGAAGATGTGGTAGTCGACGACTTCGGCGAGCTGCTCTGGCGCTTGCGCGCGTTGAGTGCGCTGCAGAACACCGTGGGCAGCCGGATCGTGGCCATAGGCGCACCCAGCGGCTGGGGCCACGGCGGACAAAAGGCCCCGGAGATCGCCGCACAGACTTGGAAGCTGGACATGCGCTCGGTGCCCTACGCTGACCTCGGCAAGCGCATCGAGTCCGCGCGGAATGAAGCGGGCCGTATGGACCGCTGCGAGAAGGCGGCAAAGGCGTATCTAAAGGACTCGGGGATCACCCTGAAGACCGCGCCGGAATTCGTGTCGCGCGCATTCCTGCTCACGGAAGTGTTTGAAGACCTCATGGCGGAGCACGACGCCCCGGCGATGACGATCAATGAATGCATGAGCACGGTGATGCCGATGTCGCAGACCACCGCCTGTCTGTGCCTCACGCTGATCAATGACTCTGGGGCGATGGCGTTTTGCGAATCCGACTTCGTCGTGATCCCGTCCGGCATCTTGCTCAAGCACATTGCCGGGACGCCCGCTTTTCTCAACGATCCGACCTATCCGCATGACGGCGTAATCACGCTGGCGCACTGCACCGCACCGCGCAAGATGAACGGCAAACGCGAAGAGCCGGCCGTCATCATGACGCACTTCGAGTCGGACTACGGTGCGGCCCCCATGGTGAAGTTCAAGGTGGGACACGAAGTAACCGTGCTGGATCCCGATTTCGGGAACGAGCGCTGGATTGGGTTCCGGGGGAAGGTTGTCGAGAATCCGGAACTGGACATCTGCCGGTCGCAAGTCGATGTGTCCATCGAAGGCGATTGGCGGATGCTCGCGCAGGAGATGCGCGGTTTCCATTGGATGCTGGCCTACGGGGATCACCTCAAGGAAACCGGGTACGCCCTGCGCAAGATGGGCGTGGGCTGGCTGAACCTCAGCACCGGGCGCACCATCGAGGCGTAACAATACTCAAAGGTGCACGCACAGTTTGACGGCGGGGGGAAGTTCGGAGCGAGGAGGGCAGGCAGCGGAGCCTGCCCTCTGCTTTTGTGCGAGTTCGGGCAAACGAGTTCGCGCGTGGTTGACGCGGGGCTTCACATCCCCCTCGGCCCTGTGGGCCTGCCCCCTTCAAGGAAACGTCGAAGTATTTTTACGCTGTTGTGCATCTTGTGCCTGCGCGCTGTTTGAAGGCCCAAATCGCGTCGATGGCGCGCGAGAGGAGGCTTTGGAACCGTGTGTGGG
>JADLGB010000163.1 GCA_020849535.1 Candidatus Hydrogenedentota bacterium | reverse complement strand
GGGCCAGCTTCCCAAGCCACGCCGACACGTTGGCAGGCACTGCTGGCCACGCCGAGGCCTGCTGCGACAGCATCGCTGCCATGGCCGCCACGCCGATGGAAATTCCGTTGCGCTGCATCCGTTCACGAATCATCTCAACGCCGCGATGGATTCGCTGTGAGATGGCGCCATGCGTTACGCACTCGCGCGAGGCAATCGACGTCACCGATTCGTCTTCGATGAAGTGTGCGACGACCGCCATGCGAATCTTTTCGGGCAGTGCTTCAATGGACTGATCGATAAACTGACTGATGTCATCCCATTGGGCCTCTGTCGTAGCGGCCCGCGCTCGCGCATAGGCATCCTCGCGTTCGCGGCGCCGGCTGTCAGAACGGCGGCGGTTCAGAGACTTGTGCGTCGCGACACGGTGCAGCCACGCGCCCAGCGAACCCTGCGGACCGGCCTGAGCCGTGGCCAGCGCGACGAAACAATCCTGGGTAACCTCTTCCGCATCGGATGTACTTCGTAGAATCCGCAGGCTGGTCCCGTAGACGATCTTGCAGTACCTCGTGGTGAGGATCTTGAAAGCTTGGGCATCGCGGTTCGCGATCCACTGGTTGAGAAGCAACTGATCGGCTGCTACCATGACGAGTTCTCCGGGGTAGTTTGGCTAACGACTGGTTCTACCCCTAATCTCACCGCTGCCCTCGAATTCGTTAGATGGAGAATTCCCGGAATGGGCGGAATTTGCCCGCCATGGCCGGGGGCCGGGGTATCCCGCCCAAAGGCGCCCGGCAACGCATCTCGTCCAACAGACGCTTCGGCGGATGGGGGATCCCTGTCCTCCTCCGTGTAGCCAATCACAATTATACTCTGCGCGGCGAAGTCCTCCGGAATTTGGGGGACACAAGAGGAATTCGGGAGACACAACACCGAATTCTCGGAACCATGAGGACACGGGGCCCGAGAAGCTTGGAGTTCAGGGTCCACTCAATCCCGTTGGCCTCCATGGTGCATGGAGAATGACTGGAAGCGGGTTTCGAAGATCTGCCACTTACGGGATAAGCGCGACCACCGTCAGTCCTTCGCTTTCCTCCACGTGCGTGGCGTCTACCGGCTTCCCGTTGCACACGATCTTCCACCCGCTGACCCCGGCCACGCCCATCCGCTCGGCGCTGCCGCGGATTGTGATGTTCAGCGCCTGGGCGTCGCGGTCGAAGGCCAGCCGCAAATAGGGCACCCGGCAATTCACGCGCAGTTCGGTCTGGTCATAGCCGGTTCGCACGTAGCTGCAATCCGCCACGGTCATCTCATTCACGTTACCGTTCGCGTCAATTCGCCGCTGCAGGAAGCGGGCATTCGTTTCCAGCGCGAGCGGCTCGCCGGGGTCTTTGCATCCCGCGCCAAGCCACAGCGACCGCGGAAACGAAGTGTACGAAAGTACGTCAATCAAGGTAAGCGTCGTCGAACCCTCGCCGGATTCGATCATGTTCGCTCCACACCATCCGACGAAGCGGCCATCGTTGACGGTGAGCCGCGGCCCGCTGTGATGCACCCAGTAGTTCTCGTGATACCGGCGCGGCTCCGGAAGGGTCTTGGCCAGGGGATCCTCGAAAGGTTTCCCCGCCCGCGCGAGGCGTCCAAGCAGGACTTCGTCCAGAGGCACGTCCCACCGCATCAGTTCGGTCCGCCAGAAAAGCGGGATCGTTTCGCTGCGCGCGGGATTGGCCGCCAGTTCGTAGATGACCTCATTGGTGGCGCGCATCGTCTCTGAAAGCACGGCGTAGGGACGGCGCAGATTGTCGACCACGCCGAAATTGCAGTCTTCCGCATAGCGTCCCCAGGGTTGTTCGATATCGTCATCGTGGTAGGTGTACCACGCGACCCCAATGTGGCTGGGGATGGACGCCGCCGCGGAAACGTAGGAAAGATATCCGATGGCGCGTTGCGCCTGCGTGTCGACTGCGGGCAAGGCGCCCATGGTACCGGGGTGAAGCGTGTCCGCGGCGCGAAACGAGAACTCCGTCGTCATCGTGGGCCGGCCGGTGATGGCATGTATCGCCGGCACCAGCGTGAACATCTGCACCGGCAAGCGATCCGGGAACATGCTGTACAGGTTCATGCTGATCACATCGCAATACTTCCCCATGGCCGCGAGAATTCCCGGTTCCGGCAGGGGCGCGTTGAACATGCGCGTCCCAAGGTTGAGATGATTGGGGTCGACTGCTCTGGCGGCATTCGACGCCACGCCAAAGGCCCGTTCCGCCATGGTGGAGACCCATAGCGCCTTAAGCTCCGGAACTGCGGGCGCGTCCCCCTGGATGTTTTTCAGGTCGTCGATGGCCTTGACGCCGTACGCCTCCCAATCGGAGACCAGTTCGCCAGGCCGGCTGGCGTAGTAGGTCCGGGCAACCTCGACAAATGCCGCGCGGGATGGCGCGTCGAGGTCCGTGTGCATAACCGCTTCGTACCACCCGTCGAGGCACACTTCGTTGACGAGGAAATACCCAACCAGAAAGGGGTCGTCCTTGATAGGTCCCAACACTTCCTCGGCCCGTTGTGCGCACTTCGCCGGCCACGTGGGATCGAACACGTCCGGAAACGTCACCCACGGGGGAAATCCGGGCCGTTGCGCGACAGGATACGGGCGCACGTCCACGCGGAATAGACTCACGTCTACGTCATAGGGGAGTCCAGACTTGCGCTCGGCCGTATTGAATCCCCACGATTTGAGACGGGGAACCGCATCCTCCTGAGCGTTGATCACCTTGAGCATGAAGAAGGCGTTTCCCTCCGGTGTAATGAACCACCAGCGGTCGCCAATCTTCTCCACATGGAAGAACCCGGTGCGCGTGCCTTGTAGGCCGGTCCACCCGCCGTACGAGTCCAAAGCCGACAGTGCGGACGCGTCATACGGCAGGTCCGGCGCGATAATCGCTGGCAGCATTTCCCCAGACTCAACCTCGACTTCCGCGGCCCGCACCGCGCCACCGGAACAAGCAGCGAGCAGGGCGGATAGAATTATCAACACTCGTCCTCGTGAAACCCGGATTGCCATGAAATGACTCCAATTGCTGGTGGTTTCTTGATGAGAAGCGTCAGTAATGAATAGACGCGTGTATGTTCTTCCTACGAATCCCCAAACTATGTTTGCCTCGTGGTTCCCCCAAAAGCTCGGCATGCGCATCCAACCGATACGTCTTCGCCATGGTAAGTGGCCAATGGAAGGCATTCAAGGATATTGCGCAGGTCGCGCAGAGTAATGCGAGACATACCGGGTCTGAACCAACACAAAACACCGGCCAGGAGCGTCGGCATCCCTGCCGGCTCCGAAACCTACAACGCTAAATTCTCCGTCGCTCGCATCGACCGACTCCGAGGAATCCGCGTCCTTGTAGCGCCCGGCTTCCACGCCGGGCGTCTTCGTTTCTCCCGGCATCCACGCCGTGCGTCTTCGTTCTTCCCGGCTTCCAAGCCGGGCGGACTCGGAGCCCAAACACGCCCGCCGTGGAAGGCGGGCGCTACCGAGGGCATTCATCTGATTCACCTTAGGTCACGCTGTGTATGGGCAATCCAGCCAGCGTTGTAGGATTACGTACGCCAACATGGATACTGCCGCTCCGAGATGATGTGCTTTCACAATGAGCCTTGATATCTTCCCGGTACTGACCTATCAAAAGTCAGTGCCATTCGCTACTTGCCTCATTGATTCCCCGTGTCGGCCTTGCCGCCGTCTGCGACCTCTGCCAAACGAGCACACAACGCCCCCAGTAAGTCCACGAGCGGCCTGCCCTGTTGGGCCTCCCGTGTGCTCGCCACGTCGTCGTTGCCTGGGCCGGCATCTCCAATCCAGGGTTTGAGCGCATGGAGCATCGCGCACACGGCGTCCTTCATTCGCTCGCCGTAGAATGGGCCATGGAAGGATATGGTCGATTCGTACGTCCGGTGACGCCAAGACTCGGGCGTGACGATGTAGCCGCCCATGCCATTGGTGAGGCCAAGAATCGAGACTTGGTTGAACCCGAGTTCCCCTCCGATGCGCTTGATATCGGTATCGTAGTTGCAGCTCATTTCCCCGGGGATCGTGACGAAGCCGTCCCGGTCGTTCAATACGATGACGTTGAGTGGTTTTGAGGTCAGAGAGTAAGGCTGCCGCCGGGTTTCGATCTTAAGAACGTCGGACGTCTCCGTTGCGTTCCAGATATCCCATACTTCTTCGGCCAAGGCCGCGCCCATGAGATCGACGCGCTCGAATGAGTCCTCCGCGCTCGGCGGCCGAGGCGACACGTCGCCCTCCGCGCCGTTGAAGAAAACGGGTTGAACCCCGCCGCCAATCAACGCAGCAGCATGATCGCGCGCCGCGCCGACATAGTCGGCGGAGAATAGCAGGTTGCTCGCGCCGAGCACGGTGCCGTGGGCCGCGAAGTTGAAGAGCACGGCCACCGGCGTGGAGTCCGATGCGGTGACTTTGATAACGGCCACATCATCGCGCGTCTCCACATCAGGCGGCCAGTCGCCTCGATACGCGTTCAGGTTGGGCGCGTGGCCATAGCCGACGCCAACCCGTGCCGGCGCGAGGTTTTCAGCGGCCTCCAGCACAGACTGAGCGGCCCCGTCGATGTACGATTCGTAGATCCCGCGATCGTACGGGCCGGAAATGAACTGTGCCAGGATATCGGGCAACTTGATGTGTGCGCCGCCCCCCGAATGGGTGTGCGAAGAACCCAGATACACTTCGCATCTCCGCGTGATCGCGTTCGCATGGATGATCCGCTTCACGGCTCGGACCATTTCTTCGTTGAACCCAAGGTGATCGACGCCGACGAAGACGATCATCTTTTCGCCAGTATCGAGCACGAGGGCCGTCGCCAACAGCGGATCATGGACTCCCTCCATCCCCTGCCCCATCCGCTCGCTGTATCCCGCCGAAGGCGTGCCCGGCGGCGGGGTGATATCCACCTGGGCCGCGCCCGCGCGCAGTTCCCCTTGCGCGACAAACGGAGCCGCCAGCAACAGAAGGGGGATCACGGCCAGGACCGGCGCGACCCAGCGCCCTGCTACACACCACGTCTGCGGCACTACGCGAGGAACCATGCTTCACCCCCCTGATGTCAGGCTTGTCCGTAGCGCGCACGCGCCACACCAAGACGGACGTCTCGCAAAGACGCTACGGCGCAGAGAAGAAGGAGATCAGAACTCGAATTCATCTTCATTCTTCCGTATTCCTTTGCGCCACGGCGTCGAGGCGAGAGGAATTATCCTAGAAGCGATTGCCCATACGGGGCGGCCCGCGATTGGAGCGGGCGCTCTATTGCTACGGTACCCGCCCTCCTCGATGCCGTCAAGGCGCATTCTGCAGGGCAATCGCACCAGAACTACCCGTTCCGCTACCGCCACAAAGCCCCTTTGGTATCGCCTCCCTTTGAGAGCTATCGCAATTGACGGTGATTCAGAGTGAGCTGAGCCCGGGCAAGATGGGTGCACATCGGCGGCGTTGAGCCGCCGTAATGGCCTGAAAGGCCTG
>JADLGB010000162.1 GCA_020849535.1 Candidatus Hydrogenedentota bacterium | reverse complement strand
CGATAACCGAAGCGACACGGACCCGAAGATCGCCACCGACGGCCAAGGAAACTGGGTTGTAGTGTGGGTATCTGAATTGGAGGGCGTCTCCGGCGAAGCGGGGTATCACGAGATCTTTGCAGCCCAATCGAGCGACAACGGCCAGACGTGGTCCAAACCCAAACTGCTCCACAGCGATATCGCGCAGGATGGAGCTTCCGAACAATATCCACGCATCGTAACGGATCACCAGGGCAACTGGCTTACGATCTGGCATTCCTGGGTCGTCCACCTGGACAACACCCGCGATACGGATATCCGCGTATCGCGATCCAACGACAACGGCGCGCACTGGTCAGCCCCCGTTTTTGTGAATACCAATCACGCACTCGCGGACAATGACAGTACCTATCCCTGCATCGCCACGGACCGTCGCGGCACCTGGCTATCCGCGTGGATGACACGTGATGAACTGGACGGCATCACGCGGGAGTGGCCGGATATCTACATTGCACAATCTCTGGACGCCGGGCAGACGTGGTCGGCCCCCATCTTCCTGACGAATGATGCCGTGGCCTACAATCGCGTCGATGCCTACCCCACGCTCGATACGGACGGCGTCGGAAATTGGATTACCTGTTGGACCCGTCAACGTATTTCCTCGTCCAAGCAAGGTATCGACGGCGACATCTACTTCAGCCACTCGCGCGACGGAGGCCTCACCTGGATTGCACCTGCGCTCTTCAATTCGACCGGTACCAATGATTCAGGCGTCGACTGGTTCCCGCGCCTGATGACGGATCGAAACGGCCATTGGTCCGCCGTCTGGGACTCCAACGGCGTCCTTCCTGGAGACGCGGGAACCGACGACGACATCTTCCACGCAGGTTTCAGCCTGGCGCAGGTTCGTGTTGATCGCCCCAACGGCGGGCAGCAGTATACGATAGGCACCAAGAAGCAGATCCGCTGGGACGTCGTCGGAGACTCCGGCCAGTACGTCCGTATTCACCTATTCCAGAACGGTCAGAAAGTCCGCCAGGTGAAGAAAGCTACCCTCAATGACGGCGCATGTCCGTGGCAGATCAAACCAGGAAAGTTCTGGCCGGGAAATGGGTACCAGATTCGCATTCGCCCCTTGGACGACCCATCCGCCAGCGACATGAGCGACGGTACATTCTCAATCGTTAATCCGAAGGGTATGTAGCCGCTGCCCCCAGAATCAGCAGGCGCTCGCTCTCCCCGTAGCACGCACCGATACGGCGCGCTCGAAACATACACATATGGGGACACGATAGAATGGCACTAACTTCTGGTGACGCAGAGTCTGAACCAAAGCGAAGTGCCCCGCGAAGGGGACCCACAGGGAGCGCCAGCATCCTTGCTGGCATCTTGAAGAGCCGGCAGGGATGCCGGCGCACCTGTTTGGCCCAAAATTCAGGCAAAATTCAGGGACAGACTACGAATTACCTTAAAATTCAGGGACAGACTACGAATTACCTTGATCCGTCCGTTGGTAATTGTGCAGTCCGGCAGAAATAAATGAGTTCGTATGCGTTGAAGAGGCAAATGACCATCCGGGGATAGCAGCGCCGCTTGTAGCTCGGATGTGGAGACCCATGAGTTTCATCACGTTCTGCCATGAACCAAGAGCAGCGAAGTACAACGACCCAGAAAATTCGTAGTCTGTCCCCGTATTTTACGAATTCTACCTCTGAATTCTTCCTTAATTCTTCTTGAATTTTTGAATTCTTGTCCCTGAATTCCCCAGAAAACGGGGGCTTCTGTTGATTCTGTCGAGTTGATGATTGAACATGAGACAACCACGAAGTGAAATGTGGGAGAAAGAAAGGGGAACAAGTATGCGAGAAAGGACGTGCCTGAGAGTCACACGCGGATTGACGCGAGACAAGGGGGTACGGCGCGTAATGCAGATGAGGACCATGGTGTTTGCGATTGGGCTGGCAGCCTTGGGCTTAACCGGATGTGCCGCGTGGCGACAACAAGAGACTGTTACGCGCGACGTGGAGTCCGGACAGCCGAGTGCTGGCACGGAGCGCACGTTTGCGGGTATGACGTTTGTGTGGATACCGCCGGGGACTTTTATGATGGGGAGTCCGGCCGGCGAGGAGGGCAGGAATGAAGACGAACAGCAGCACCAAGTCACCCTGACACAAGGCTTCTGGCTGGGCAAGTATGAGGTGAACCAGGCGCAGTGGCAGGGGGTCATGGGGAAGAATCCTTCGAACTTCAAGGGGAGTACGCTGCCGGTGGAAACGGTTGGCTGGAATGACTGTCACGTGTTCATTCGCAAGCTGAACCAGAAGGGAGGGGGAACATTTCGTCTGCCGACAGAGGCGGAATGGGAATACGCGTGCCGGGCAGGAACGACAACGCCCTTCCACCTTGGCAACACGATATCCGTGGACCAGGCGAACTACGATGGAAACTACACGTACGGCAACGGGAGCAAGGGTGTATACCGGGAAAAGACGGTGGAAGTGGGCAGCTTTGCAGCCAACGCATGGGGCCTTCACGACATGCACGGGAATGTATGGGAATGGTGCCAGGACTGGTACGAGGACTACCCGAGGGGAGCGGTGACGGACCCGACAGGGCCGGCTTCAGGCCAATACCGGGTGCTGCGCGGGGGTTCGTGGGCCTACGCTCCAGTGCGCTGCCGCGCGGCCTATCGCGGCCACCTCACCCCGGTCAACCGGCGCAGTGGTCTCGGGTTCCGTTTGCTGCGGACTCAAGAGGCGCATTCCGATAAATCGGACCGGGTAAACCGAAGGAAAGCGATCGCATATTCTGAAGGAAAGTGATCACGCGGTTGGGTCGGAGCGAAGCGACGCGGAACGCCGCATCATTTACTGGAGTTGGCCTCCGGGTTCAAAGGGGGCGCTTCATTCGCATGGAGTCTCCTTTCAAAGATTACGGGACACGAAAATTAAGGGACTAGGCGACCCGGAAGAATGGATTCCAAGTCTTCTTGTTCCCCGTGTCCCCGTGGTCAATCAGCTCTTGCGTTCAGGAATTGAGGGACACAATGCTTGATTCTTGCTTCTCCGGACGGCACCTGATATCGCTGATTCTGGGCACGGGTTGCTCACATCTTATCCCCAGGCAAGCCCCATCTCGTCACGCAGCGAGGGACCGGGGGATTAAGCATTACCCCAAATTCCTGTCCCCGAAATTCCACTTTCTGGGCCTGAGTGCGGGACTGCCTATCAGTATCTAGTCAAGCTTGCCCTGGCACCCCACCTTGACATTCTCGCTACGCTGACCCTAATCTGGCAGTAGGACGGATCGGCAAGTCATTGTCATTGGGGCTCCAAGGGGCTGCAGGGGTATTCACGGGCCGCAAAGCAGAATCGAGGGCTGGCGATTGACATGGATCGACAAGAAGAGCCTCCCCAGCGTCCTTTGCCTGCGACTGACTAGAAAGAACTGATGGACTACAACGAAGCCGACACGAGAGCGAAACTCATCGATCCTGCCATTCACAGATGCGGCTGGAACGAGGAGCTTATTCGGCGCGAGGAAACGGCCGGAACCATTGATATCGTGGAGGGCAAGGCGCGGCGGCGCTCGCGTGGAAAGATTGATTACGTTTTGCGGGTCAAGGTGAACGTCGATACCCAGCCGGTCGCACTGGCACTGATTGAGGCGAAGAAGGCAAGTCTGCCTCCGGGCCACGGACTTGACCAGGCAAAAGGTTATGCCGAATGCAAGCGCCTCAATGTCAAGTTTGTTTTCTCGTCCAATGGCCATCAGTTTGTGGAGTTTGACTGTTTTACGGGCCTGACATCGGCACCCAGGCCCATGGCCGAATTCCCAACACCGGAGGAACTTCGTGCTCGTTACGAGCGATACATGGGCTTTATGCTCGATTCGTCCGCCGCGCGGCCCCTGCTTCAACCGTACTCGGGTGGTGAAGGCACCCGGCGTTACTACCAGGATGCCGCGATTCGTGCCGTCATGGAGAAGGTCGCACAATGCGACGTGACCGGACAACCGAAGCGAGCGCTGCTCTCGTTGGCCACAGGCGCGGGCAAGACATTCATCGCCGTAAACCTTCTCAAGCGTATCTCCGACGCGGGGCAACTCACGCGCGCTCTATTCGTCTGTGACCGCGACGAACTCCGTACACAGGCTCTTAAGGCGTTCCAGAACGTATTCGGTTCTGACGCTGCCGAAGTCTTCCGCAAGTCCGATGGCGCGAACAATGCCAAGAATGCCCGCATCCATATTGCCACCTACCAGACCCTTGGAGTGGAGAATGAAGACGGCGACGCCAACTTCCTGACTACCTTTTACCCCGAGAATTACTTCACGCATATCGTTATTGACGAATGCCACCGCTCGGCCTGGGGCAAATGGTCACAAGTACTCACGCGCAACTCGAAAGCGGTACAAATCGGCTTGACCGCCACGCCGCGCCAACTCGAATGCACGGAAGAGACTGCCGAGGCCCAGCAGGACGCGGACATTACTGCCAACAATCTCGCTTATTTCGGTGAGCCTGCGTATGAATATGACATCGCCCAAGCAATCGAAGACGGCTATCTGGCTGCCTGTGAGATACAAAAGGGCCGCGTCAACCTCGACGACACTGGCATCACCATAGACGACATCATGGCCCGCAATCCCGTGGATGCCATTACCGGGCTGCCCATGGTGCGCGAACAGATCGAAGATTACTACACAAAGACACAATACGAAGATCAGATCCTTCTGCCCGATCGGGTCCTCGCCATGTGCCAGGACTTCTTCAGCTATCTCGTGCAAACTGGCGGGCCCGAGCAGAAGACCATCATCTTTTGTGCGCGGGACCGTCATGCGGACGACGTGGCCGTCTGCCTGAACAATCTGTATGCCCAGTGGTGCGCCGCCAACGGCAGGCAGCGGCTGGAATACTACGCCTTCAAATGCACGGCGGCTAGCAGCGGTAACGATCAACTCCCCGATTTGCGTGCATCTTCCCGCAGCCACTTCATCGCGACCACGGTTGACCTGTTGACAACGGGCGTTGATGTACCCTGTGTGCGGAACATCGTCTTCTTCAAGTATCTCAAGAGCCCCATCAGCTTCTATCAGATGGTCGGGCGGGGTACGCGCATCGACACCCCGACAAACAAACTGATGTTCCGCGTGTACGACTACACGGATGCGACGCGTCTATTTGGGGAGCGTTTCATCTCCAAACCGCCTCGCCCAAGCGGAGAGGGAGATGGGCCTGAGCCTCCGCTGCCACCGCTTCCGCCGGAGCCAACGGTAAGCGTGGGTGGCTTCGCCGTGCATATCACCGATGCGGGCCGCTACATTGTCGCCGATGTGGATGGCCGGGCCATGCCCGTGCCGGCAGATGAATACAAAGCACGCCTCGCAGCACGCCTCGTTCAAGAGGTACACACACTGAGTGATTTCCGCACCCGCTGGATTCTTCCGCCCTCACGCAAGGAACTGATTGACACGCTGGTGAGCTCCGGCTATTCGCCTACCGTTGTACGCCTCGTGGATGACAAACAGGAGTATGATTTGTACGATGTTTTGGCTGAACTCGGCTGGGGTATGAGCGCGCGGACGCGCCAAGACCGCACCCTGGCCTTCACCTACAAGCACGAGGACTGGATCAATGCCTTGCCGGATCGGACCGCCGCAACGATCCGGGCCATCGCCAGACAGTTCGAGCGTGGCGGAACGGATGGCCTGGAAAACCCCGAGATTTTCAGAACACCTGAGGTCAAGGCCGCGGGCGGGCTGGCCGCGCTAAAGGCCGGCGGGAGACCCTTTGAACTGCTGCGCGAAACAAAGACGAGGATATTCGCGGCGTGAGTGTGGTTGCGATTCCAATGGACGAGAAGAAGATGCTGCCCAAGGACTGGCGCTGGGCCAGGCTGGGAGATGTCATCCGAGAAGTGCAAGCCGGTTTCGCTTGCGGTGAACGCGATCCGGAAGGCATTGCGCAACTGCGGATGAACAATTTGGACACGCGCGGGAACTTCGTGTGGGATGAAGTGCTTCGTGTACCGGAACCGGGCAATAAGATCGAACCATACCTGCTCCTGCCAGGAGACGTACTATTTAATAATACAAACAGTACGGAATTGGTCGGTAAAAGTGCCATGTTTGCCGGTTACTCTGAAAGAATTGTGTACAGCAATCATTTCACGCGACTCCGTGCCAACAGCGCGTTGTTGCTGCCAGAAATACTTTCGAATTGGCTGATTCTGCAATGGCACGAAGGGACCTTCGCCGCAATCTGTAACAAGTGGATTGGTCAAAGTGCGGTCAAAGCGGACAAGCTCCTAAACCTCGAAATGCCCCTCCCTCCGTTGCCGGAACAGCGGCGGATTGCGGAGGTACTGCGCGAGCAGATGGCTGCGGTCGACAAAGCCCGTGCGGCGGCTCAGGCCCGGCTTGAGGCGGTCAGAGCCCTGCCCGCCGCCTTCCTCCGGCAGGTATTCGGCGATGAGCCCGCTTTTGCTGCGTCGCCTGTCACGCCAGATCGACCGGTTCAAGCAGGCTGGACGTGGCATCGCCTTACGGACATCGCACGTCTCGCTACGGGCCATACCCCCAGCCGCTACCACCCCGAATACTGGAAAGGCGACATTCCATGGCTTCAATTGGCCGATATACGGGAGCTTGACGGGCAAGAGGCACAGGATACCTCTGAGCACACCAATATCCTCGGCCTTGAGAATTCTGCAGCAGTGCTGTTACCGAAAGGCACGGTCTGTCTGTCGCGAACTGCCTCAGTTGGCTTTTTCGCCATCATGGGTCGCCCCATGGCTACAAGCCAGGATTTCGTGAATTGGGTGTGTAGCGACAATCTCGACCCCTGGTTTCTGATGTATCTTCTAATCGCAAACCGCAAGAGAATCCGGGATCTTGGCAGTGGCGCCGTCCATCACACGATTTACTTCCCAACAGTACAATCCTTCAGCGTGTGCGCACCGCCGATAAAGGAACAGCGTCGAATCGCGGGATTTCTCCGCGACGCATTGGCAGGGGTGGAAAAGGCACGTGTGGCGGCAGATGAAGAGTTAAGGGCGATCAACGCCCTGCCCGCAGCGCTCCTCCACAGAGCGTTCCGCGGGAAAGCCTAAGAAGACCTTATTGATATGGTATGCTCAGTGGAGGGAAATCCCACTTTCAAAGGAATTGAGGCGTTCCTATGACCACCCAACTGAAGGATCTGACAAGACTGACCTTCGATGGCCCGAAGTACGACGACCACGGTCTTGAGATCGACGATCTCTCGGAGCTGCAGGCTTATAAGAAGCTGCTCGTCGAAACGGCTAAAGAGGTCTGGAAGCGAAACAACCTGGACCGTACAAGAATCCAACGGGGCTGGCTCGATTCCATCACGATCAAGTTCTATGGAATCGAGGCCGGATCGGCCAGCGTCGCTTTGAAGCGGGAGGTCGAGTATCCGGACGACCAAATGCGCATCGAGTCTCCCGACGAATTCGACGAGGCAGCGGAAATCCTGCAAGACTGCATAGTGGCGGCGGGGACGGATTCGCCCCTACCTGAAGCGATGCCCAAGAATGTTATCCCGCTTTTCGAGAATTTCGGGAAGAGCCTTGGCGGGGAAAACCGGATCAGAGTTAGGGCGCACCGGCGCGAGCAGGAAGCTACGTATACGCAAGAGGTACAGAAGCGTCTAACGAACTGGTTGGAGAGAACCTATCCCGATCAGGTCGATCAGATTGGCGAGGTTCGTGCTACCGATTTGGACGGTGGCCGATTCACCCTCCGGCTTCGGGATGGAAGCAAAGTGGAAGGGCGCTTTACTCCCGAGCAAGAAGCGATTGTTACGGATGCGCTGAAGGAACACGCGAAGCGGCGGCTACGGGTTATCGGTAGCGGGGAATTTCTGTCCGGCACGGCCAAGCTGAAGAGAATCACCGAAGTCTTCGATATTTCCATTGTCCCCCTTGAAGACGCAGGATACGACGATTCGGCGCCCCCGATCTGGGACATAGTCTGCGCCATCGGTTCAGAGGTGCCGGATAAGGCATGGGAGAATGTGCCCCGAGATCTGGCCAAGAACCTCGACCACTATTTGTATGGCCGAGAGAAGGAACGCGAAGAGTGAGAACCGTCTTCGCCGACGCTTGCTACTGGATCGCACTTTTTGACCCGCGCGATGAGCTTCATCAGAAGGCCAACGAAACCTCGCAGAATCTAGGCAAATGCCGCATAGTCACGAGCGAAATGGTATTGGCCGAATTCCTAAATGGGCTAAGCGGCAAAGGTCCAGAAATCAGGGAAAAAGCAGTAAAGGCATCCAGAGCTATCATGGAGAATCCTAACGTTGAGGTGGTTCCCCAAACCAGCCAGCAGTTTCGCGACGCCCTTGATCGCTATGCTAGTCGTCAAGACAAAGAATGGGGTCTCACCGATTGCGCCAGCCTGCAGATCATGGAGCAGAAGTCCATTCGCGAGGCACTTACAGGCGACCACAACTTCCAACAGGCAGGATTCACAGCTCTCATGAGACAAGAGTAATATGGCGCGTAACAGGAGAACGAACAACGGCAATGGCAAGCGACTTGCCACGCAGCAATC
Source organism: Candidatus Hydrogenedentota bacterium (assembly GCA_020849535.1). Taxonomy (GTDB): domain Bacteria; phylum Hydrogenedentota; class Hydrogenedentia; order Hydrogenedentales; family SLHB01; genus JAHDWY01. The sequence goes on along the minus strand of JADLGB010000162.1, from coordinate 3,685 downwards.
TGTAGACCAGGCCGTCAAGAGCATTTGCGATATTATGCGGCGAGGTAACTGCGCCGGGGCGATGCAGTACGTGCCCGAGCTTACGTGGATTCTCTTTTTGCGCATCCTCGATGAAAAGGAGGAGCGCGAAGAGCAGGAGGCCGAAGCGTTAGGCGTGCGATTCCGTGCTTCATTGGATTCGCCGTATCGCTGGCGCGACTGGGCCGCGCCACCGGAATCGTTGCCGAGAGGACAGACGAACAAGCGCAGTGAACTCCAGAACGCGCCGCAGAACGCATTCTTCAGCTTCGTGAATGGCGACCTGCTGCCCCACCTGAAGGCGCTCAAGGACCGGCCCGACGCTTCCGCTCGCCAAAAAGTCATCAGCGAAATCATGACCGGTGTCGAGCGCGTTCGCATCGATACCGAGCGAAATCTTCTCGACGTGTTGGACAAGGTGCACGATCTCACCGCTGAGGCCGTGGACCCAACGCACGTCTTCACGCTCTCGCAGGTCTACGAAGGACTGTTGCTCAAGATGGGCGAGAAGGGGAACGACGGGGGACAGTTCTTCACCCCCCGCCAAGTCATCAAGGCGATGGTGCAGGTCATCGATCCTCGCGTGGATGAAACGGTCTATGACCCCGGATGCGGTACGGGCGGTTTCCTCGCGCAGAGCTTCGAGCATATGGCGGCAGGACTGGGCAACGATGCCACCGCTGACCAGTTGGAAACGCTCAAGCAGCGCACTTTCTGGGGCCGGGAAAAGGAAAACCTCATCTATCCCGTGGCCTTGGCGAATCTGGTTTTGCACGGCATCGACAAGCCCAACCTCTGGCACGGCAACACCCTTACGGGGCGCGAAGCATACGGTGGGTTGTTTGAGAATGCACCGCAAGCGTTCGACGTGATTCTGACAAACCCGCCTTTTGGCGGGAAGGAAGGCAAAGAGGCCCAGACGAATTTTGACTATAAGACGGGCGCCACACAAGTGCTGTTTCTTCAGCATGTTATCCGCAGTCTGCGCGAAGGCGGGCGCTGTGGCATTGTTCTGGACGAGGGGCTGCTCTTCCGCACGAATGAGGACGCCTTCGTCAAGACCAAGCGGAAACTTCTGGATGATTGCGACTTGTGGTGCGTGGTGAGCCTTCCTGGCGGCGTGTTCACGGCGGCGGGCGCGGGCGTCAAGACGAACCTGCTGTTCTTTACGAAGGGCCAACAAACAAGAAGGATTTGGTACTACGATTTGACCGATATCAAGGTGCGCAAAAAGACGCCCCTGATGGTGAAGCATTTCGGTGATTTCCTGCGTTTGCTTCCCACCCGCGCCGACAGTGAATTGTCCTGGACTATCGATATGGACGAGCGCAAACGCATCGCAGCAGAAGAAGCGCGGCCGCTAAAGGAGAAGTCCACCGCCAGCGGCCAGCAAGCCGCTCAGTGGAATGAACGCCTAAAGACCCTCAGGAAGGCCAAGAAACTGGATGAGGCCGCCATTGCTGAGGCTGAAGCCAAGGCTAAGGAATTTGCTCGCGAATCCAGGGATCTCGCTGCCAAGGCTAAGGAAATCGAGGATGCCGTCTACGATCTTAAGGCCGTGAATCCCCACAAGAGGCCAGTCGTTGATACCCGCACACCGGAACAACTCATGGACTTAATTGAAGCCAAAGGACGAGAGATCTCAGAGGCCCTCGCGGTCCTTCGCGCCAACGGCAGTGTGAGCTAGTGAACTGAGGCCAGTTGGTCGGCCTCGCCATAGCGCCAATCCGGGGAATTTAGGACAGACCCCGTGATTCGCTGCGCATCCGCTGCGCGAAAGACGGGGTCAGTCCCATTCGGGGCCAGTCGCATTCGACTGCTCAGTTCAGGGGTATTGTGTTGCCACTGCGTAGACTTTCGCGTTCGACAGCCGGACGTGCAGCATGCAGTCTGCGGGCAGGGATTCCAGGGGCCACGCCAGGGGGATGCGTTCGCCTTCGGTTCCTTCGATGCGTTGGGGGGCGGCGCCGTCGACGGGTTTGCCTGTGCCGTCCAGCAGGGAGACTTCGATCCAGCCGTTGCGGGCGTCGGCGTTGAGCGCGAGGGCGACGTATGGACGTTCGAAGGGTCTTGTTTTGAATGAACCTTCCGCCGCATCTGCCACCGCCGCTACGAGCCGTCCGGGCACGTAGGCCACTGTGACCATGGCCCCGTCTTGCCACATGGCGAAGTGCATCTTGCCCGACACCATGAAGGGGTCGGCGTAACTCCAATATCCGAGGTCGGTGTCGCGGAAGGGTCGCGCCCAGGTACGCGTATCTTCGCTGACCACGAGTTCGTACTTGAGAATGGCGCTGTGCAGTTTGGGCTTCTGTGGGTCCGCGTAGTACTTCATGATCAGGCCCGCGTAGCCTCTGCCATACTGGAAGACCTTCATGAGGTAGAACTCGGTCTCCGGCGGGTCCTGGGCGTCGGGCCGGAGAAAGACCTCCTGAGGGGTCCACGTTTGCAGGTCTTCGGAGGTGCGAATGCAGAGCACGCGCTTGAACTTGTCGAGGTTGTCGGGATAGGGCTTGTCGGGCCACGGTTCGAGCGAAGTCTGATACAGGAGATACTCGCCCTTCACATAGATGAGGCTGTAGGCGTCGTTGTGTTCGGTGAATACGGCGCCGGGAAGCTTCTCCCAAACACGGCCATCTTGTGATGTGGCGCGCATGGCCCCGGCCTCGCCCGTTTCCGCGGGTTGATCCCAGTAGAGCATCTGAAGCGTTTCCCCCGCTTCGACGATCTGAAACACGTTGAACCCGCCCCAGGTGGGCTTGTGGGGCGAGCGGCGCAGGCACACGTTGTTCGGCCCACCCCAAGGCAGGGGATCGGGCGACAGCCCGGGCAAGCTCCACTGGCCGTTGCGGATCTCGCCGAGGCAGAGAGTCCGTTGGTCCGAGTATTCGGTCTCTCCTTTGTTGACGCGCTGATACCAGAGTTGCACCACGTCGCCCGAGGTGCGCGTAGCGACCGGCGCATACCACAGCGAGGGACGCTCCGCGTCCTTCTCCATCAGGGTGAGTCCGGGCTCCGGCAACTGCGCTTCCAGCCGGACCCCCTGCGGATCGACAAGGTCGGTAGGCAGCAGGACCGGCATGGAGACTTCCGCGGCAGCGGAGAGTAGCAGTGCGGTGGCAAGAACCAGAGACGGCATTCATCAATCCTCCAAAGGGGTTTACAGGGAACACACTAAGGAATTTGATCGAAATCGACTTGCCAAGTTTGTCCACATAAGTGAGCTACGGCCCGATTCAGATGCTCGGACTTCGCTAATGAACCTGGAATCGGCAGCCGAGCCACGGTACGCACGCCCCCATCTTCCACGCCAAAGCGGGGACATCCTGCCTCTTCAGCTTCGCCCCAGGCAAAGAAGGAGAAGATTGCTTTACCGCGAAGGCGCGAAGACGCGAAGGAAGAGGAACTCAATCTCGGTCTTCGCTTCGCGGTCTTCGCGGTGGATCATTCCCCTCTTAGTATTCCCGAACCAAGCGCTTCAATCCGTCCTTCAAGTAGCGTTCGTTGAAGTTCATAAGGAGTCCAATCTTCAAGCCCGAAAGCTTGAGATATGTGAGCAATTGCGCATCGTGTATTGGCATTAGCCGCTCAACGCATTTCAGTTCAATGATAATCTCGCCCTCTACGACGAAGTCCATGCGGTATCCACAGTCCAGCCGGACGTCTT
>JADLGB010000161.1 GCA_020849535.1 Candidatus Hydrogenedentota bacterium | reverse complement strand
GACTGAAGATGGCAGCGAGCAGTCCCGCGGTGGCGAGGGGCATCATGTACACGCTGACATAATAGGGAATGAGCCATTGGGCCAGCGCCACGAATCCCCCGAATACCAGGAAGTAGTAGAGGCCGAAGCGCCACACACGCGGATGACGCAAGGGTGTGAGCCGTTGCGCCAACCTGGTGATGTGAGAGTCATCGACCTTCTTGGGGGCCGCGAATAGGAGAAACAGGACAGTCATGACAACGAGCGCCGCGGCGTAAATGCGCGGCATTTGACGCCACGCCTCGACCTGCTCGCCATTCTCCGTGAGCCACCGCAACAGCACGGGAGCGCCCATGCTCGTTAAGGCGGCCCCGGCGTTTCCGGCCCCGAAGATGCCCAGTGCCGTTCCCTGGTGTTCGCGCTTGAACCAGACGGACGTGTACGCGATGCCCACCGCGAATGAAGTTCCGGCAAGCCCGAAACCCAGACTCGCCAGGAAGAACTCGGCGTAGGTGTCGGCGTAGCTCAGCAGGAACATGGGAATCGCGGAGAGCAACATCACTCCCGCGTACACGTACTTGCCGCCGTACTTGTCCGTGAGAATCCCTACCGGCAACCGGACGAGTGAACCGCTCAGAACGGGAATGCCCATGAGCCAGCCGATCTGCGATTCGCTGAAAGGGAAAGCCTGGTTCTCGACCAGGAAGGTGACCAGCACCCCGTTCAACATCCAACAGGCAAAGCACACAGTGAATGCGATCGTGTTCAGCGCGAGTACAACGTAGGCTTTTCCTGGTTCGTGCGCGTGCATACCGTGTGTCCCCGTGGGCTTGCCCCGCCGTCGCGGCGGCGTTCCTCAGCCGTTCCCCTCTTCCTTATCCCTGGCGGCGCTCATCAAAACGTCAAACCAATGGAGAATCGCGTTGAGCCCGTACAAACCGGCGCCGGTAGCGACGACCATCATGATGAGGTGAAACGCATAGCGGCGTAGATTGATCAACAGGAGACGGGAAGGCTCTCCGCTGGAATCGTCGAGGGGATGCGTGCCCGCGAGGTACTCCTGCGCATCCGAAATACCGTCATGGTCCAGGTCGCTCATATCCCCGAGAGCCGCGGGGAGTTCCTCCGGATGCATCCGTATCTGAAGGAACTTGGTCTTTCCCAGTTTTCCGATGATCGAGTTGCCGAATGCGTTCAAGATTGGATTGGATACATTCTGACCGGGCTCGAACGCCGCACGCGCCTGATTGAGCTGATTCATTTCTTCTGTCGAGAGGCTGCCAATCTGGCCCGGTTTGAGTCCTTCCGGACCGTCCGGGTGAAGGTGACACATCGCGCAATTGGTGCCGCGCCCGGAGTTCTTCTTCACAAACTGCTGGAACTCGGGGTAGCCATACGCGGGCAGCGCCAACGCAAATGCGATCGCCGTGGGCAAGAATCTACGGGGTATCATCCGGGGACTCCTTTGAAAAAGGTATGGATTGCATCTCCAAACAGCGTCATGACCACGAGGTACAGCGCGGCCGCCGCCGCGATCATCGACAGGGTGCGCCGGCTCGTGCGCCGAAATACCCACGGCACCGCCAGCAGCAGGACAATACCTCCGTTCATCGCCAGCATCACGACCCAGAACGGGAGTAATTCCAGAGGGTAGTAAAGGAAGAAGAAGTACCACTCCGGCTTGATACCCTCGGGCGTTGATCCCAGCGGATCGAAAGGCTCAAAGAGCGGATAGGCGAATAGCGATTCAAACGGCAAGCACAACGCCAGTGTAATCACCGCGAGAAACACCAGACCCCACAACGAGAAGTCCTTGAGAAGAAAGAAGGGAAAGAAGCGTTCCGTCTTCCCGGTTGGATGGTCCACCCCCTGGCTCATGCCATGGAGCTGAACCATCAGCACGTGCAAGCCGAGTGTCGCGAAGGTCAGCAGCGGGAGGATCACCACATGCAGCGCGTAAAAGCGGCTCAACGTGGCCTGGCCGACCGCCGCCTCGCCCTGGATCAACTCCTTCACGTAGCGCGGGAAATCGGCAAGCGCGCCCGGCATGTACTGCCCGGCTTCCTCGATGGATTGCAGGCCGACCTTGGTCGCATTCACCGCGATCTGGTGCCACGGCAGCAGATAGCCCGTGAAGCCGAATCCAAAAGTCACCATGAGCAAGATGACTCCCGAAACCCAGGTGACCTCGCGTGGTTTCTCGAAGGCTTTCATCGCGAAGGTTGTCAGCAGGTGCACGAAAAGGCAGAAGATCATGCACGACGACGCCCACGCGTGCAGGTTGCGGATAAGCGCGCCGCCGCCGACATGCTTGGTGATGTACTCGACCGACGCGTGCGCGTCGCTGACCGTCGGCTGGTAGTAAAACAGCAGCATCACGCCGGTGCCGAGTTGCACGAGGAAGAAGAAGAGCACGAGGCCGCCGAAGTAGTAGCCCCAGCTCATACGGTGCACGGGCACCAGTTTCTTGCCCACCATCTCCTCATAGCTGAAGTGACTCAAGGGCAGCCTGTCGCGGAGGAAGGCTCCCACGGCGTTCATGCGCTCGGATCCCATTACACTGTCTCCTCGTACCGCTTCGCGATGTACACCATGCTGGCATCGAGCTTGTCCGCGGGAACCTCGCCCTCGCGCCGGCCGTCGGGCGCCTGGCTCACGAGAATGTTCCCTTGTGTATCCATGAGGGCCCACCCCAGCAAGGGCAGCGGTTTGGTTGCCGGAGAGCCGGGCTGCGGCATTCCCGTTTTCAAATCGAAGTACGATATATGGCATGGGCACAGTATCCGGCCGCTCGCGTCCACACTGCTTGCGACCGTGCATCCGAGGTGCGTGCACTTGGCACTGATCAGCAACGGGAATCCCTCAGTATCGCGATACGCCAAGGCCGGGCGCATTTGATAGTCGATGAAGTACTTGCCGTCGTTCGGCGAGAGTTCCTTGAGATTCGCCACGAAGATATAGTCGTTCCGCATGCGCTCGAGTTCGAGGTCGCGCTCTTCGGCCGTCATCTCCAGACGTTCCAGCCGCTTCTGCAGCAGCGCCGCCTGCTCTTCCGGCGTCATGTTCGGGCCGCTGAAGAAGCGCACCAGCTTGTCCATTACACCCACGGTCAAGAGGCCGCCCGCGGTACCGAGTCCGAGGGCGCCCTTCAGGAAAAGGCGGCGCGATTCCTCCGCTTTGCGAATGACCGGCGCGATGTGCCGGATGCGGCGCGCGTTGGTCCAGATAACCTGCTGCGGCGCGCGCCAGAGATACTGAATGGGCAGCGAGAACGCGTGCACCAGCCGCGAGAAGGGCACCAGCATGATGATGATCCACGCCACCGCGATATGCAGCTTCACGGTGGGAGGCAGCGAATCCACGTGATTGAGGTCTGGTTGAAGGGTGAGCACGCTCCAGAGGTACGGCGTCGTGGTCTGCACCGACCACATCGATCCCCACCGGTGCCCCGCGGCGGTTTGGATGCCGATGAGAATCTGCACGATGAGCAAGGCTAGCACCACGAGATCGACCGGGGTGGTGACCGATTGGATGTGGCGCGAGAGGATCCTGCGCACGAAGAGCACCACCAGTCCCACCAGCGCTGTAAAGGCGGCGGCCACGCCGAGTAACTCCACCGTGATGACAAACGCGGGTTGAGACGTCAAGCTTTGCCAGAGTCCGGGCAACAGGAAGGGAATCAGGTGGCCCACGAAGACGATCATAATGCCGGCATGCCACGGGACCGATCCCCACAGGAGCTTCTTGCTTTCGAGAAACTGGGACGACAAGGCGGAATACGAGAAGCGTTCCGACTTGAATCGATAGAGCGAACCTGCCACAAGGGAAAACAGGGCAATGTAGGGCAAGCCGACAAAGAAGAAGCTATTCACCATGGGTCGCGTCTCCCACCTCAAGTGCCAGTTGGACTGCCCGCATCACGTGACGCCACGGGCTGTTTGCGTCTTGCAGCGCGGCGTTCATCTTCTCCGCCGCGGGAGCGACCACCAGCGTGGAGAGGTCCGCCCACTCCTCAGGCCCCAGGCAGGGTCCAAACTGCAAGACCAGTGCGATGTGATCGGGCAACTCGGTGCCGCAACTGCACCCGGTCCGCTCGTAGGCGGCCTTCAGCCCCGTCATGAGTTCCGCGCGCTTGAAACTCTCCGCGCCGAAGATGTGCACGCTAACGTACGGCACGCACACAGGCGCCAGGTCGAAGGAACGCGTGTAGAGTTCCCGCGCGTTCTCGGCGGAGAGACGCGCGGCGTCCGCCCAGAACGCCTCGATGCACGCTTCAACGCACGGACCGGCCTCGCGTGCCCAAAGAAGCGCCTCTTCGAGGCGGGTCTGAAAGTCTTCGTCCGGATACTCGAAGAGTTTCCCCAACGCGGCGAATACCGTCATGTCTGTCTGCGTTGTTTGCACGGTCATGCTCCCCGCCGTGGCGGCTGGACCGCCCCCAGGCCGCAGGTGCCTTTGCACAATTCCGGCGAACAGCCGGGTCCGCCCGCACCTTCAATGGCCTCTTCCCGTTGAATCGGCGGCATCACGTAACGGTTCTCCAGCGAACCCAGTGCCGTCAGCGTGTAGATGGTCTCGGCCTGCTCGGCCGTCAGATGCGCTTCGCGCAGGACGCGCTTCACTTGCTCGGGGTCGATGTCGTCCACGTCCTGCGCCCGTTTGAAGTAGCGCACCGCCATCTGCTTCTTCATGACCGTGCGCACGATGTCTTCATTGCCCGCGCTGAACAAGGCCGCGAGATAGCGCAGCGGCAGGCGCGCCTTGTCCAAGTGCGAAAAGAATTGGTCGGCGCTATGCTCGTAAATGCCATCGCCCATGCGCCCGGAGATGGGGAGCAGGGGCGGAACGTAATACAACATCGGCATCGTGCGAAACTCAGGATGTAGCGGCAGGGCCAGTTCCCATTCTTTGACATAGCGATACACGGGCGACCGCTGCGCCACGGATACGAAGGCCTCGCTAACGCCCGATTCCGCCGCGCCGCGAATGACATCAGGGTCGTTTGGATCGAGCAGTACGTTGCGCTGCGCCTCCACCAGAGACGCCTCCGGCGCCTTCATCGCCTCCTCGATGCGGTCCGCGTCGTACAGCAGCACGCCCATGTAGCGGATGCGCCCGACGCAGGCGTGGAAGCAGGCCGGGGGCTGTCCCGTCTCGACGCGGGGATAGCAGAGGATGCACTTCTCCGACTTGCCGGTCTTCCAGTTGTAGTAGATCTTCTTGTACGGGCACGCCGACACGCAGGCCCGCCAGCCGCGGCACTTGTCCTGGTTGATCAGCACGATGCCATCTTCGCCCCGTTTGTAGAGGGCGCCCGACGGACACGAGGCCACGCAGCTCGGATTGGCGCAGTGGTTGCAGATGCGAGGCAGGTACATCATTGCGATGTTCTCGATCTCGAAGAGCATGCGCCGCTCGTCTTCGGTCAACTGCTTTAGGTTCGGGTCGTTTTCGGCGTAGATAGGCGAACCGCTGAGATCGTCGTCCCAGTTCGGTCCGGCCTTGATATCAATGACTTCTCCCGTGATTTGCGATACGGGCACCGCGGTGGGTTGATCGTCGCCGGCATCTGCGTCGAAGAGATCCTGGTATCGGTAGGTCCAGGGCTCGTAGTAGTCGTCCAGGCCGGGTTGATTGGGGTTGTAGAAGAGCTTGAGAAAGCTACTCGCCTTGGTCTGGCAGCGCAAGCGCAGGTCGCGCCTGCCCGTGAGTTCCCATCCCCCGCGGTAGTTGAGCTGGTCTTCCCACAGGGTCGGATAGCCGGTGCCGGGCTTGGTCTCGACATTGTTCCACCACATGTACTCGGCACCGGGCCGGTCGGTCCAAACGTTCTTGCAGGCGACACTGCACGTGTGACACCCGATGCACTTGTCGAGGTGAAACACCATCGCAACCTGGGCGCGTACGTCCATCGAACAGGTACTCCTTTCCTACCACTCGGGCTTGGCGATCTTGCGCACGACCACGTAGGTGTCCCGGTTGACCCCGGTCGGTCCCCAGTAATTGAACGCATACGTGAATTGCGCGTACCCGCCAATCATCAAGAGCGGCTTGAGCCGCGCACGCGTGAGGCTGTTGTGGGCGCCTGCGCGCTTGTTTCCGCGGCCTGGTGATTTCGGCACGCCCACGGTGCGTTCGGTGGCGTGGTAGATGAAGCAGATGCCGCGCGGGATGCGCCCGCTCACACACGCCCGCGTTACGACAACGCCGTGATCGTTCAAGATCTCGACCCAGTCGTTGTCCTGGATGCCCAGCAGCCCCGCGTCCCGATCGTTCATCCAGAAGGGCTCGATGCCGCGCGAAAGCGTTTCCATGCGCAGCGTGTCGCCGTAGGTCGAGTGAATGTGCCACTTGCCATGAGGCGTCAGATAGTTCAAGACTAGGCCGCCTGCGCCGGTATTGGTCTGCTCAAGATCGCGCGTCGTATGCCGGTCAGGTCGTGGCTTGAACGTGGGCAAGTGTTCGCCGAAAGCGCGGTACGCCTCATGGTCGAGATAGAAGTGCTGCCGTCCGGTCAGCGTTCGCCAGGGAACGAGACCCTCGACATTCTGGCAAAACGCGGAGTAGGTGCGCCCATCGCGCATGTCGCCGGTCCAGTAGGGGGTTGTCAAGAGACGGCGCGGTTCCGTGCAGAGGTCCTTGAACGACATCCGCACCGCGCGGGTCCCCTCCGCCGTATGCGTGTGATCGATTCCCGTCTTCTCCGCTTCCGCCGCGTAGGCACGGTACGCACATTCGCCGTTCGTCTCCGCGGCAAACGCGAGGATGGCGTCGCACACGCTGCGGTCCTGTCGCAACGAGGGATAGTGTTGCCCGCCCCATTCCTCGGTCGGATGTGTCTGCATGTATTCGTCGTACAGGTCGGCCACACTGTAGTTCGTTCCGTGAACGCCAATGCCCTTGTTGCGGAAGTTCGGGCCGAGACTGATGAACTTCTGGAACACCTTCGTGTAGTCGCGCTCCACGATGGACAGATTCGGCATCGTCTTTCCCGGGATCGCCTCGCACTCGCCCTTTGCCCAGTCGCGGATTACCGGCTGCGCAACTTCCGCGGGGGTGTCGTGCAGCAGCGGCGTGGCGAGGAGGTCCTCCACGGGATGGGGCAGATAGCGCTTCGCCAATTCCGACGTCACCTCGGCGATCTCGCGGAAGATCTGCCAATCGCTTTTCGATTCCCAACACGGCGGCACAGCGGCCTGCAAGGGATGAATAAACGAGTGCATGTCGGTCGAGTTCAGGTCGTCTTTTTCGTAATACGTTGCGGCCGGAAGCACGATATCGGAGTACAGCGCCGACGTGTCCATGCGGAAATTGAGGTCCACCACCAGGTCCATCTTGCCGAGGTCAAGCTTGTCGTGCCAGGTGACTTCTTTCACATGCTCCGAGGCCACCTCGTTGGCAATGGAGTTGTGGTGGGTGCCGAGATAATGCTTGAGGAAATACTCGTGCCCCTTGGCGGACGCCTGGATCGCGTTGCCTCTCCAGATGTACCAGACCCGGGGCCAGCACTCCGGCGCATCCGGGTCTTCTGAGGCGAATCTGAGTGTCCGATCCTTCAGGCGCTCGACCACGAACTTGATAATCTCTTCGTTTGTCTTTGCGCCTGCGTTCTGGGCATCGCGCAAGATGTCGGCGTTGCTGCGCGTGAACTGCGGAAAGAAAGGCAGCCACCCGCACCGCACGGCCAGGGCTTGCTTGTCAATCGTGTGACCCGTGGCCATGCGATGCTCTGCGTCACCTACGGAACAAATCTCGTTGAATGGCATGTCGTAGCGCCATTGATCCGAATGCACGTAATGGAACGACGGCGTGTTCTGCAAGCGCGGTGGCCCGCCCCAATCCGTTCCGAATGCGATGGGCGCCCAGGAAGCCTGCGGCGCGAGCTTTTCTTGGCCCACGTAGTGGTTCCAGCCGCCGCCGTTGCGTCCCACGCAACCGGTCAACATCAGCGTGGTGATGCACGCGCGGTAGATGAGGTTGTTGTGGTACCAATGATTCGCGCCCGCGCCGATGATAATCATGCACTTGCCGTGGGTGCTCTCGGCGGTCCTGGCCCACTGCCGCGCGAAATTGACGACGACGGACCCTTTGATGCCGGTGAATTGTTCCTGCCACGCGGGTGTGTAGGGTTGCGAGTCATCCTCGTAGCTCGTAGGCCACTCACCGGGCAGGCCGTTGGCAACGCCATGCTGCGCCAGCATCAAGTCGTACGCCGTGGTCACCCACATAGGACCATCGAGCGAGTCGATGCGGCGAGCGGGTACGCTGCGCTTCAGCGTTTTATCGTTTGTCGATAGACTGAAATCGCCGAATTTGACAGTTACGACTTCGTCCGCCGTATCCTTGAGGGAGAGCAGGGGAGAGATGGGCTCGCCGGTCCTGGCGTCTTCGAGCTTGAGGTTCCATTGCCCCTTCTCTTTCTGCCAACGATGGCCGACGGTGCCTTGCGGCATCTGCAGCGCGTTGGTCGCTTCGTTGATGACAAATAGCTTCCATTCGGCAAGCTCTTCATCTTTTGTCGTGGCCACTTGCGAGGCGCGTAGGTATGCGCCCGCCCTGTAGGTTCCGTCGCCCGTCTCTTCCAACGCTACGAGGAAGGGCGCATCGGTGTATTTCTTCCCGTAATCGGTGAAGTACGTGACCTGCCGCTCCACGAAGCACTCTCGCAGGATGATATGGTTTACCGCCATCCAGAAGGCCCCGTCCTGACCTTGGTGGATTGGGATCCATTCGTCCGCTACCTTCGAGGTTTGGCTGAAGTCGGGGGAGAAGACGACCACCTTCGCGCCATGGTGACGCGCTTCGACCAGGAAGTGAGCGTCGGGCGTGCGCGTCATGAGGACGTTGGACCCAACGGTCGCGATGAACTTCGAGTGAAACCAGTCCGCGCTCTCGGCCACGTCGGTTTGCTCGCCCCAAATCTCGGGCGAGGCCGGCGGCAGATCGCAGTACCAGTCATAGAACGACATCGAGACGCCGCCCATGAGCTGCAAGAAACGCGCGCCCGCGGCGTAACTGATCATGGACATGGCGGGGATGGGGGAGAACCCAACGATTCGGTCAGAGCCGTGCTTCATAACGGTATAGAGGTTGGCGGCGGCGATAATCTCCTTCACTTCGTCCCACGAGGCGCGGCGGAGTCCGCCCTTGCCTCGTGCGCTCTGGTACTTGGCGCGCGACGCAGGTTCCGTGACGATCGACTTCCAGGCCGCCACGGGATCATCCGGATGTTTGCGCTTGGCTGCCCTCCACAGGTCGAGCAATACGCCGCGCACGTAGGGATACTTCACGCGCAGCGGACTGTAGATGTACCAGGAGTATGAGATGCCGCGCTGGCACCCGCGAGGCTCGTACGGGGCGATACGGCGATCGATCACCGGGTAGTCCAGCGCCTGCATTTCCCAAGTGATGATTCCCTGCTTGACGTAGATGTTCCAACTGCAACCGCCTGTGCAATTGACCCCGTGCGTGCTGCGGACGATCTTGTCGAAGGCCCAGCGGTTCCGGTAGAACTCCTCCCACGAACGCTGTTTCGGCGCGAAGATGTCCTTGATCCAACTCATGAACGGCTTCTCCTCATGGCGTCCTGCACGAGCGCGGCCCGCACGCCCCGGTTTCGCCGGCGGTAGTAACGTGTCAGGCCCGTTACGGCCAACCCCGCCCCTACAACGCCGGCCGCGTGCAGCGGCGGCACACTCATGCCGCTCGACACTTGGGCGGGGGCCGTCTCCAGATACTTCACGAGATGCATTGTCTCCTGCTTGGTGATGGGCCTGCCCGCATATGCGGCTTGCATGAGAGGAAAGGTGACACCCTCAATCGTGCTGCCCAGCGGGACCTCGCCGAGTTTCGCGAAACTGCCGGTCAGGTCCGCGGCAAGGCTGCCTCCGTGGCCGTTCACGGCATGACACGCCGCGCACGAAAGGCCCCCGTTTGCGAGCGGCTTGTGCCCGAAGAAGAGTGCTCGGCCGACAGCCGCGTTGGCGGGTTCCAGCTTTGCCATTTGTTGCTTGGCGATCCGCTTCTGCTCTTCCGCGATACGGGCCGCCGCGTCGGGAGCCAGCAGCAGGTCCGCAAGCAACTGCACATCTTCCGGCTTCAGCTTGCCGACGTTCTTTTCCATGCGCACGATGGCAGGCTCAAGATTCTGCTTGGGCCACGTCTGGGTTGACTTCAGGTCAGGTCCGGTCAAGGCGCCGCCGCCCACCGTATGGCACCCCGCACACTTCTGCATAAAGAGCTGGGCTCCCGAGTCGGACAGTTCGGCGGGAGTCTCGGCCGCAGGCGCCGGCGCAGGTTCGGATGGCGGCGGCAACGGCGCCGGATCCTCCGTGGCAGCGGATGAAGCAGGCGCTGGGTCTGGACTCGCAGGCTCCTGGGCTTCACCCCAAGCGACAATTAGCCCTGCGGCCACCCCCGCGAGACACCGTCTCCATATCCGCGTTCTAATGTGGATAAAATAGTCCATTATTATCTCCGCAGCATACGCCCCTCTCGGTTTTCAGATGTCTGGGTTTGCGGCGTCTAGCCCCCGCTTATATAGGCGCGCCTCTTCTTGCGCGTTGTCGAATCCGCCAGGTCCTGAAGGGTGCGATGCTCCAGTTGCGCCATGAGCTGCCTCTTTGCCTTGGACCACGTCTCATGCAGGGGGCAGGGGTGCTTGCCCCCGCACTCGGGAAACCCCAGCACACAATGTTCGAAAGTATCCTGGCCTTCGACGGCTTCAATCACGTCCAGCAGGGAGATCTTCTCCGGCGGACGGCTGAGTTCGTATCCACCGCCCGGCCCCCGGACGGCCTGCAGGAATCCCCCTTGCGTGAGCGCCTGGAACACCTTGCGGGTGAACGACTCCGGAATGTCCGCCTTCTCGCACACGTCCTTGGCCTGAAAGCGCCCGTTCCCGCTCCGGGAAGCCGCATACGTCAGCGCCCGCAATGCGTATTCGCAACCTTTGGAGTATAGCTTGAACAAGCGCACACCTCGCGTGAGTAGTGGACCTTTCTATCCACTATTATCGCCGAACCCGACCCGCTTGTCAACCCCCTCTCGATTCCATCTCCACGCACTGTCCCGCGCGGCTGTGTTTCCGAATCGGTTTGACAAACTTTGGCGCCGGGAACCACTATGCAGCGTGACGCAAAACAGACAAGCTCGTAGGGCGGGATTGGTTCCCGCCCATCTTCAGGGGTGGAGTTGACCGGTCACATCAAGAAGGCGGGAGCCAATCCCGCCCTACGAAGAGTGGATACAGAGTGACCAAAAAGTGTCTCCAAGGTGTTCTCATCGCACTTCCACGTGGACGCAGGAAGTGATACCAAGGGTGAATGAACCCGGGAGAAATGGGGAAGCATCATGAACCCACTGAGAAGCAACGGCTGGCTGACTCTCACTCTCCTGTGTGTTGCTGCGGCGAACAGCAATGCAGCAGTCGACGATCGCGTCGGCGGACGTCCGTCGGCGAACCTGGACGGCACGTGGTCGTTCCGCCTGGACCCGGACAGCGTGGGTGAAACCGAGGCATGGTTCCGCCCGGGCCTCGCTTTCGCAGATTCGATTCAAGTGCCGGGAGCCTGGGATGCCCAGGGTTTTGGACCAGAAACGGAGAAACTCCATCACAACTTCATCGGCAAAGGCTGGTACGCTCGCGATGTCGAGATACCCGAGGCTTGGCGCGGGCGTCACATCTTTCTCTGTTTCGGTGGGGTCTACCGCGCCGCAAAGATTTGGGTGAATGGACAGTTTGTGGGACGGCACCTTGGTTATGTCTCTGACTTCGAATTCGACGTCACCCCATTCGTCGCATTTGGCCGAGAGAACCGGCTGGCGGTGCAGGTGGATTCCGAGCAGCGCTGGGAAGAGGACGCGCTACAAGGTTGTCTCGATATCATCGATCATCTCTTCACGTACTGGGGTGGCATCTGGGGCCACGTTGACATCGAGGCTCGGGCCGCAGTCTGGCTGGACGACCCCTTTGTAGCGCCGCGCACTTCGCCCGGACCCGGGTGCACGATCACGGCGCGCATCAGCG
Organism: Candidatus Hydrogenedentota bacterium; assembly: GCA_020849535.1. Taxonomy (GTDB): domain Bacteria; phylum Hydrogenedentota; class Hydrogenedentia; order Hydrogenedentales; family SLHB01; genus JAHDWY01. Next base: position 22,716 of record JADLGB010000161.1, on the reverse strand, counting down.
GGAAAGCCGGAAGAGTGGGCGCCGTCACTGTAGATGTGCTCGACGCGGATGGCGCCCAGGTCGCGACGCAACGCGCCGACCTCACACAAGACGGTGCGGTCCGCGTCGATCTTGATTTGCCCGCTGCGCGACTTTGGACCCCGGAGACACCCCATCTGCACACGGCCGTGATTACCCTGCTCGATACATCCGGCGCGGTATTGGATCATCTGAGCCAGCGTTTCGGTGTGCGCTCGATCGAACTGCGCGGGAACGATTTCCTGGTCAATGGCGTCAAATACTACCTCGCGGGCTACGGCGACGACTGTGTCTATCCCGACACGATTGCGCCGCCCGCAGACAAGCAGTTCTACGTGGAACGTCTGCGGGTCGCGAAATCATACGGATTCAACTATGTGCGCCATCACAGCCACTTCGTGGCTCCTGAGTACTATGAAGCTTGCGATGAAGTGGGCATGTTCGTGTCGCCGGAACTCCCGATCGGCTATCCGCGCTTCTACGACCGCGCGCAAGGCGCCGCGCTCGAACTCTACAAGTCTGAATGGGACGCCGCCATTCGGCGCTATCGCAACCACCCCTCGATCTTCGATTGGTGCATGGGCAATGAACAGTGGGAAGGGATGCCGCGCGTCGGGCCCGACCTGTACCGGATCGCCAAGGAGTTGGATCCGACCCGGCCGGTAATCGATTCGGACGGCATCTTCTCCGGTGGATTCACGGATGGCAGCAAGGATCGGCCCACGCTCGACTTCCTGCCGGTCATGTTCGATATCCTCACGACGCCGCTGGACAACCCCGGCAAGTTCGTGACGGGCAAACCCCTCAAGCCCATGATCACGCACGAGGAGGGCAACTTTGTCCAGTTCCCAAGACTGGATGAAATCGATCTGTACAAAACCACATTCAAGCCATTCTGGCTGACCGACTGCCGCGACCGGATCGAACGCGCTGGCCTGTTCTCCGAAACGCCGGCATGGTCGGAAGCGTCTGAGAGACTCTATGCGCTTTGCCACAAGACTAACATCGAAGCGCTGCGGAAGAACCCATACATCTCTGGCTATCACTGGTGGCTACTTCAACCTTGGTACGTCGGCTCCAACGGGTTGCTCGACGTGCATCGCCGCCCCAACTCGGTGCCGCCCGAAGAGGTGCGGCGGTTCAACGCGCCTGTCGTGCTCCTGGAAGACGGCATCAAGCTCACGTACCGTGGCGGGGAGACGCTCGAGTTCTCGCTCAAGCTATCCAACTACTCGGGTGTTTCCATCGAGGGTGGCGCCGTGCGCGTGTCGCTGTCCTCCGCAGGCGCAACGTTCGGCGAACAGACTTTTGAAGTCGCCTCGTTACCCAATGGGGAGATTGGTGAATTGGGTACCGTGCACGTGGCGTTGCCCACGCCCCAGGAACCCCAACGGGTGACCGTCGATGCCATTCTGGAGTCCGCCAAATCGACGCAGTCCAATGAATGGTCCACATGGGTGTATCCCTTGCAGCCTCCCCGGCCCGCCGCAGATGCGCGCATGTTCGCTTCGCCAGACGCCATGGGTAAGCTCGCATCCTTTGGCGCCTTGCCCTTGCCATCGGACGGACAGGCGTTTGAGCGCGCTGTGTATGTTGCCCATCAATTGACGCAAGATCTGTTGCGCGCTGCAGAGCGGGGGAGTTGTGTCGTGCTGCTTTCGCCTGCGGGCATTCTCCCAACGGATTGTACGTCCTACAAGTCGGCGTGGTGGCTGGGTGTCTTCGATGGCGACTCGAATGCGGGCACATACGTCTACGAAAACCCGATCACACGCGGGCTCGCGCCCGAGAATTGGTGTGATGCCTCCTGGTTCCACCTGATCCAGGGCGCGCAGACGTTTCTGCTTGACGGCCTTCCATCGCAGCCCGAAGTGCTGATCCGTGCACTGAACACGCACGGCGCGCCGCACGGGTTCTCGCGCTATGTCGATTTCGAGTACGTGTGGAGAAACAAAGCGCTCCTGATGCAGGCGAAAGTGGGGGAGGGCTCGCTCATTTTCAGCGGCCTCAACTTCGACGCCGCATTGCGGAATGGCGGTCCCGAAGCTGATTATGTGCTTGGCCGTATCCTCGAACACGCGTCGCACTTCCCGAGCCCCTCCGCCGAATGGCCGGTGGAATCTGCAAAGGATTTGGTGGCGCGGTCGCCCTTCACCAAAGGACCACTCATCCCGGGATACGAGCGCGTGGTGTTCCACAAGGGCGAAAAGGTTACCGGCCAGTCGTGCCGAGCGCCGAGCGCCGAGGCCCTTCGGATCCGTCAGGAAGAGCCTTTGCATCGCATTGTGTGGGAGACGGCCCCCGTTCCGGCGGCCACTTCGGTCGTGTTCGTCTTCGCAGGCGGTTTCCTGTTCATGGCTCCGCCCGCCTCGAATCCGGGTTTCACGCTGACGCTGAACGGCGTGCGCCTCGTGGACTTCGATACGACGAAGACTCAGACGCAATGGACAGGTGCGGACGGGCGAGCCACGCTCCTATACGTGCCGGGTCACGTGCGGCCGTCATGGAGCGAGACGGCGGGGCTCTTCTACGTGAGCGTTCCCGGCGAACTCACCGTTCCGGGCAAGGCGTGCACGCTCGAAGTGCGGGCGCGCGGCGCCGACAACAAGCGTTGGTTTGCGTTGCATCCCTATGCCGACCTGGTGTCGGATCGCGAGACAGAATGATGCCTTCTATACGGCGAACCAATGGAGAATCCTTGCCATGCGAATCATGTGTTTCAGTCCTCACCCGGATGATTCCGAGCTTTTCTGCGGAGGCACTCTGGCGAAGTACAAGGCACAAGGGCATGACGTCGGCGTGGCCGTCATGACCCGGGGAGACGTCGGTTCGCCCACGCTGTCCCGCGAAGAAATCGCGGCGGTGCGTGAAAAGGAGGCGAGGGCTGCGTCCGCGATCATCGGCGCGGAGTTTTTCTGGCTGGGGTACGACGACGAATTCGTCTACGACACGCCGGAGGTGCGCCGTTGTGTGATCGATGTCCTGCGTGAGTTTAAACCGGACGTCGTGCTGTGTCCCGACAAGGACAAGGACTACCACCCCGACCACACGCGCATGGGCCAGATCATCTGGGATACGCATGTCATGGCCGCGGTCCCGCTCATCCCGACCGCCCATCCCGCGCTCAACCACATTCACGAGATCTGGTACCACGATACTTCCGGCGGTATCGGTTTCGAGCCCGAGGTCTACGTGGACATCACCGACGTGTGGGATACCAAGGTCAAGATGGTCGAATGCCACAAAAGCCAAAACGACTGGTTGCAGCATCTGTACGGCTATCCGGTGACGTACTTGTTGGATGTCCAGTTCCGTTTCCGCGGCCACCAATGTGGTTGCCGCTATGCCGAGGCGTTCCGGAAGGCGCGCATGGCCCCGCAGTCCGTGTCCCGGAACGGATTGCTCCCTACGGCCGTGTGAGTGCCGTCGCCATGTGCAAGACCTGTCAGGGAGTTCGTGATGTCAGGTGTACCGGCAGATTGCTTGTCGCTTCGATGCGTCCTTGTGCTAGTGGCATCGCTGTGCGCACTTGAGGCGATGCCGGAGGAGGAATCGCATACTTCAGAGCATCCGCGATTCGAACCTCGCGTTGATGTGATCGCGTGCAGGAACCTGCTGCGGAATGCCTCGTTTGAGTGCGGCGATGATGCGTGGTCGACCCTCGGCGCTCCCACGGGCTGGGGCGGAGACTTGTCAGGCTTGTACGGTCGCGTCGAAAGCGATGACGCGTGGGATGGCCGCAATTGTCTCGTCATCGAACTTGGCCCCGGCAAGACGCCGCAGACCTGCTTCGACGTGTGGGTGCCGGCACGTGTGACGCAACATGCACCGCTGGCCGCGAACATAGGCTGGATGGCGGTCGCGCGTGGCCAACCCATCACACTCTCGGCCTACCTGCGCTCGAGCGTGCCTGGCACAAGGGCTCGTTTTCTTTTCCGTTTTGCGGGCAACGCACTCGGCCGTGTCCAGGAGACCGCGACTGAGGTCGTCGTCACCACGGAATGGCAACGCTATTCTGTCACGCAGGTCGCCCTCGACGAAGACGTGTGCATCGCCGTTGGACCCGATATGACCTCCATGCCCAGCGTCGAAGCGGTCTTCAGGATCGACGCGGTTCAACTCGAAGTCGGATCGGAAGCAACTGGGTTTGAAACGCGCGAGCCCTTGGAGCTGGGTTTTTCCACATCGCGTTATGGCAACGTCTACGAAGCTGGCCGGCCAAGCATCCTGACGGTTTACGCGCACAATCACGCCGGCGAAGAGGCTGTCGCATCGCTGAGCCTCGAGTGGGAAGACTACTTCGGCACGCCTCTTGAGCCACGGACCCTTTCCATTCGCGTTCCCGCAGGCGCTCGCGCGGAAGAAGCCTGGACCCTCCCCGTTCCGGGTAAGGGGCTCTATCGCGCCCGCATCACATGGTCCGCAGGCGGTATCGAGCATTCACGTCCACTCAAGTTTTCGGTGATCGAAACGTACCAACACGACGACTCGCCATTCGGGCTTAACCATCCCGCCACGACGTCCCGCATGGCTGAACTGCTTTCACGAGCCAGTCTGCGCTGGGTGCGGAACTGGTCTGTGAACTGGCAATGGGTCGAGCCCGAGCCCGGCAAGGTCTCGTGGAATCTGCCTGACGCGCAACTCGATTTCTCGGCCACCACCGGCCTCAAGACCCTCGTCGTGTTTCCGAATCCGTCGACGAATTGGTCCTCCTCAGCCCCGGAATCGGTGAGCGGCGCGCAATGGCACCGCATGGCGTACGCTCCGCAGGAACCCGATCTGTTGTTTGAATTCATCGGCGCCGCAACGAAGCGATATGCTGGCAGGTGCCACCACTGGGAGTTCCTGAACGAGCCTCTATGGGTTCCGGACTTCTGCCTGCCCCAGTCCGCTGGCTACAAGGTCGCTGACTACATCTCCTTGCTCGAAGGCGCGTCAAAAGCGATTCGTGAGGCAGACCCCGACGGTAAGATCATCGCAGGCCTTTCCATTGAGCCCAAGTCTCCACTTGGTGACGAGTTCATCGCTGCGGGCGGCCTGCGGCTTTGCGATATCCTGAATCTGCACCCCTACGGAGGCCTGACGATTCCGGAGGACTTCATCAAGGACTTGCAGCGAATCCAGAACGCAATGGATGCCAACGGCGGGCGCAAGCCCATCTGGGCCACGGAAACGGGTTATTACGCCGTGGACGACAAGCCCTGGACGCCTTGGGTTGTTCCCGAGGGGCATTTTTCGGCGGGACTGTTGCTGGCGAACGAGCGCATCGCCGCCGATTATCTCGTGCGGCACGCCGTCATCCACCTGGCCCATGGTGTGGAGAAACTCTTCTACCACGAACCTTTGGACGGTCCCGTGAACATCGGCAGAATGGACATCGAGAATCCGTTCCTGGGCGAAGAAGGCGTACCCAAGAAGACCTTCGTCGCACTGTCGGCCTTGGCGAATCTGCTAGGCCCCGCGCCCCGCTATGAATGTCCTGCTTCGCTTCCGGCCATCGCGACGACCGGCGGCGCGCCACCGCTTGGTTACGCATTCCAATGCGAAGCGAATTCCGTCCTCGTCGTGTGGTGGCCCGGACACAACACGCCCCTCGAAGGCGTTGTCGCGCTGCCGGATGTTACGGTCTTCGATGTCGTGGGGAATCCAATCCCAGACACCCCCGTGCTCGGTGATTCGCCAATCTATCTTGTAAGCAAGTCTCTTACGGCAAGAGAGCTGGCAGAGCGCTGGCACGCGGGCGCCAGATGATTCAGTGGCCTGCAGGTGCGTTCGACGGTAGCGAATGAAGAGGTAATGACATGAGAAGCCTTTCGGCGATCTGTGCAGGATTAGTCATCGTGGCGAACGCCGCAGGCGATGAACAGGCGTTTACGCTGAACTTTGATGGTGGGACACAGGATGCGGTGGTCAGCAATGGCGTCCGATTCACGAATGGCCGCAGCGGCTTCGCGGCGGAGTTCGTCAAGGGAGCGGAGCTCGCCTACGACTGCGGCGGGCGCTTCGATCCCACACGGGGCACGTTGGACCTGTGGATACGGCCCAATTGGAATAGCCGCGACGATTACGCCGACCGGTATTTCTGGGGAATCGACAGCGATCCCGGACACGAAAACAGAGCGGTACTCGGGCATCTTGGACGTGACGGAAGAGGGATTCTCTACTTTGGCGGGGACGGCGCGCTGGGCGGGCTTGCCACGAAAGTGGATTGGCAAGCCGGCGAGTGGCACCACGTCGTCGTGTGCTGGGACGAAGAGCCGCGCTGCCGAGCGCTATACGTCGATGGTGTTCTTCGGCACTACACGCATTTTGTGGGCGGGATGCCCCGGGAGCAGACGCGTTTTCATGTGGGGTCCCTTCCCTGCGTGACGCGCTGGATGGGTGTGCTCGACGGACACGAATCCGATGCTGCAATTGATGACTTGACGTTGTCTCAGACGATCGATGCACCGGACTTCGATCGCGTGCGTCTTGCGGCCAGTGAAGACCTCAAGGCGATCAAACGCTTCGAACAGTCACGCGAAGCGGCCAGGCCGGCCTACGAACAGGCCTGGGAGCGCCTCAATCGGAGTCCCACACTCGACGGCGTTGCGGAGCGGCAGTACGAGGCGGCTTTTGAGGATGTGACTGGTCTCGCTGCGCCCATGTCACTGCGTGTGCCGATCCAGGCGCGCTATTATTCGGACGTCGTCTACGTGCATCCAGACCTCTCCATCGCGTTGGGGCGGCCAAATGAGTCCTACGCGGTGGGGTTTGCCGCGGGCGACCCATTTCAACTGCCAGACATGTACACCGTGAGCCGAACTTTGCACAAGGGATATCAACCTGCCGTGGAGAGCCGATGGGACGCTTCGGACTTCCACATCGATCAGACAGCTTTCACCATTCTGCCGCGCGATGAAGAGACGGTGACCGGCGATGAAACGCAATACGCCGTCGTGCGAATGGCCGTGCGCAACACCGGAGACGCGCCACGCCCGATTCCATTGTTTCTTCTCGTGGGCTTGACGGAGGGAACCCAGAACACCAACTACTCGCCGTTCCTCGCTTCCGCGTCGCGATGGGTGACTCCTCCGCTCGGCCTTGCTGTGGATGGAGATGCGGTTGCCCTCGGCGAGCGCACCCTGCTCACGTATCGGGCAAGCGTGCCGGTACAGGCCGAGGCGTTGAATGACTTTGCGACGGGCACGGCCGATCCGCTTCTTCCCTCCACACTCAGCAATGCCGTGCGCTTCAATCTCGAACTGCAGCCGAACGAAACAGGGACAGTCGATTTCGTTATGGCCGGAACTTCGGCCCTCTTTCCCGCGGAGGAACGCTTGCGTATGCGCGAGGTGACCTTCGAGGCTGCACAGGCGCGCGCGGAGGCATACTGGGACCGCGCGCTTTCCGTGGGCATGAAGCTGACAACTCCCGAGCCGCGTCTGAATGACATCTACCGGCACCTTATCTTGTCGTGCCTGGGAGGCGTTACGAAGATTCCGGAGCGGCCGTGGCATGCACCCTACCAGTCGCCTGTTTGGGAAGGTGTGTGGCCCTGGGAATGCGCCCACATGGTGGTGCCGCTTTGCTCCATCGGCTATCACCGCGAGATGGAGCCGACACTAAAGTACTTCACCGAGCGCCAAACAGGACTTGGCGTTTACGCCGAGCCGGGACGCGGCCCGGAGGGCGAGATCAAATCCACTTACGGCTGTTACTCGGGCAATTTCCTTTTGCGGTGGATGTGCGAGACGGGCTCCGTGATGTGGGCCATGGCGGAGAAATACCGATACTCACACGACGACGAATGGCTCAAGCAGAACAAGGAGAGCATCCTCGCCGCGTGGGATTGGATTCAGGGAGAGCGGGCGCGAACCCGCCGCTACACCGATGCGGGCGAACCGGCCGCCTACTTCGGTCTTCTGCCGAAGGGGCGCGTCCACGACTGGAACGACTGGCACTACTTCTTCTTCTCCGATACCTACACGTGGCAAGGCATGTCCACGATGGCACAGGCATTTCTTACCGCCGGTTTCCCCGAGGCGGACCGTATGGTGGGCGAAGCGGATGAGTATCGGGACTGTCTGCTGGCGGCTATCGAGCAGGCGCAGCACGTCGACCCTGAGACAGGGCTGCTGTTCGTGCCAAACCTCGTGCCTTGCACGCCAGGAGAGCAGGGAGGTCTTTGGTGGGCGGACGGTCCGGCGTGCATGTTCGGCACCGGCCTGCTCGATGCGCGCACCGACCCCCGCTTTGCCGGCATGTTCCAGTATCTCCAGCACACCTGGGGCACGCTCGCCGGCCTGACGAACCGCATGGATGAGCCGAAGGAACTCGGCAAGAAGAACCCGTTCTGGTACGTGAATTCCTGCGAACGCGGGTACTTCCAGAACTTCCTCGCGCGGGGCGAAACCGAGAAAGCCCTGCTCATCTTCTACTCGAACATGGCCTATGGCCTGTCGCAGGACTGCTTCCAGACAGTTGAGCGCATCCACGTGAGCGACGCCAACTACTCTCCGTTCCAGCCCAACGCCTCGGGTAATGGCCGCATGCTCGACATGTTCAAGCGCATGGTTATCGACGAGCAGGGCCCCGGCGTGCTGTGGCTGCTGCGCGGCTGCCCGCGCCGCTGGTTCGCGCCGGGACAATCCATCGTCGTCGAGGACGCGCCCACCTATTACGGCCCCATGGCCCTGCGGACGCTGGCCTCGGAGAACCGAGTGACCATCGACATTGTCCCGCCTGCTGGACCACCGTTGCCCGAACTGCGCCTCGTTGTGCGCCATCCGGGAAAACAACCCGCAACCCGCATTACCGTAAACGGCGCCGAGGTGAGCGCGGAGAACGAGACCATCGTCATCAAGGAACCGGCGGGACCCCTCGCCATCGTCTGCGACTACTGACCGTGCTTTCGGGTACTCTTGTTTGGACGGAGCAACTTCATCTTCACCGGCTTGTCAGTGATTACATGCTGTGGTCCGTATGAGTCGGGCCGCCTCAACGTGAGGAGAACGATATGAGCCTCAAAATGAACCGCCGCAGTTTTCTTCAAGTGGCTTCCGCCTCGGCCGCGTTGGCGGCCTTGGGTGCGGACGCCGCGGATGCCGTCCAGCAGTCCGTCAAGCGTGTGGGCGTGATCGGCACGGGGTGGTACGGCAAAAGCGATGTGTGCAGGTTGATTCAAGTGGCCCCGGTCGAGGTCGTCTCCATCTGCGACGTCGATGCGAACATGCTGGCGGGAGCGGCTGAGCTTATCAGCCAGCGCCAGAAATCGGGCAAGGTCCCACGCACCTATCGCGACTACCGGGAGATGCTCGCGGAGAAAGACCTCGATATCGTCCTGATTGGCACGCCGGACCACTGGCACGCGCTGACGGCGATTGCGGCTATCGAAGCCGGTGCCCATGTGTATGTCCAGAAGCCCACCGCCGTCGACGTCCGCGAAAGCGAAGCGATGCTCGACGCGGCGCGCCGGCACAACCGCGTCGTCCAGGTGGGTACGCAACGCCGAAGCACGCCGCACTTCATCAGCGCCAAGAAGAATGTGGTCCAAGCAGGGCTGCTTGGAAAAGTGGCCCATGTGGATCTCTGCTGCTACTACCACATGCGGATGAACGAGAATCCGCCGGAAGCCCCGATTCCCGATTTCCTGGACTACGAAATGTGGACCGGCCCCGCGCCCCTGCGCCCGTACACCAAGCTGCCGCACCGCGGCTGGTGGCGCGCGTTTATGGAATACAGCAACGGCATAACCGGCGACATGTGCGTGCACATGTTTGATGCGGCCCGCTGGATGCTCGGCCTGGGGTGGCCCAAACGCATCGCCTCAACGGGTGGGATCTTCGTCCAGAAGGAATCCGCGGCAAACACCAGTGATACCCAAACCGCGACCTTCACGTACGATGACCTGACTGTGACTTGGCAGCACCGCACCTGGGGTAGCTCGCCCGACCCCGAGTATCCGTGGGCGTTGACGATCTGCGGCGACAAAGGCACGCTCCAGGCCAATCTCGAACACTACGATTTCACCCCGTTGGGCGATGGTCAGCCGATTCACGAGGACTGCCTGTACGAGCGCGAGCAGTACCCCGAAGACCTCACCGAGAAAGATATCGAGCTGTACGCGGCCTCCGCCTCGCGCCGGCACATGCTCGACTTCCTCGCAGCCATTGAGACCGGCAGCCGGCCTTGCGCCGACATCGAGGAAGGACACATCTCGTCCGCGAGTTGCATTCTGGCGAATCTGGCCATGAAGACCGGCAGGACGCTCGAATACGATCCCGTAAAGCGGGAACTGGTAGACGATCCGGAGGCCAACGCGTTGCTGCGGCGGCCCTACCGCGAACCATGGCAACATCCTGCGGGGTGACAACAGCGTGGCTACCGCGTGAAATGCTCCCAGGCGAAGCTTTCAACGGCACTCTTGACGTGCTGCGCTTCGTCCTGAGACAGCGTGTCGCCGCACTTTGCCCAGAAGTCGTCCCACTCGAATCGCATGACAACGCAATCGGCGGTCGATACAACAGTCGCGGCCCGGGAGTGAGCAGGATTGTATTGAATGATCTCCCCGATAAGCTCGGGGGCATCTTCCGAGTGCAGTTCTCCGGAAGTCTTGCGGATCGACACGGATCCTTTCAGGAGGATGTAGCCCACGTTCTTCGTTCTGTCCCCTTCACGAATCCAGGTTTCGCCAAATGGAACAGTTCGCAGCACCGAGACTTCCTGTAGAATCCGCGCCACCTTCTCCCTGAGCGGTTCTGAGAGAGTCTGCATAAACGCCATGCCTTTCAGAATTCCGCATAGCTCGTCAGAATCCATGATGAATACCTCCCACGGTCACGCTTGGTTGAAAGCACGGTTGTCACAGTCCACGTGAAGCGAACGCAATTGACCACCTCCTGCACCACGCGCCAAGTATCCAACCAATCTTCAATGTAGACCCATCTTTTCGCACCGTCAACGAGCCTGAGAAGCGTCGTCACTCCCGGTTCAAGGATTTGCCCCATGATCTATTGCCCAACCGCAAAGCGCGCTCTGCCGGCCCTGTATGCACCGATTGTAGTTATGATCGCTGTCATGCTGCGCAACGTTGAGTGCACCCCGTGTGTAGCGCTTTTGTGTGAATTACGTAATCCGTTGAAGTCACAGCACTTACGGGGCTCCGACTGTCATTTGCTTTATCATGCATGGGCGAGTTATGATTAGCCCCATCTGTCCGTGGCTTCTCACAGCCGTGAAGTCACTGTGCTCTCGGGTGGGGGAAGCTGAACGATTTGGGGAATGGCAAGCGCGTCAGCGCGGGCCTGCATTCGCATGGAATACCTCTTTATATTGGCGATGGTGGCCTTGGCGGCCGCAATGGTTGGGGGCGGATTGTTGGTATCCCGCCTGGCCGCGCCACGCTTTCCCGGGGGCCTCAAGGACGTGCCCTACGAATGCGGCGAGCAACCTATCGGTCAGGCCTGGATCCAGTTCAACATCGGTTACTACCTCTTCGGACTTCTTTTCCTCGTTTTTGATGTGGAAGCAGCCCTCATGTATCCATGGGCAGTGGTCTTCCGCACGGTGGGGCTTGCCGGACTGATTGAGATGGGGATCTTCATCCTTGTCCTCATCGTCGGTCTCGCGTATGCCTGGCGCAAGGACGTACTCGAATGGGTGTAGCGCTGGGCAAACTGCCAGGAATCGTCGAACGCTTCCCAGGAGGCGCCATGGCGATCACCCGCCTGGACGCGGCCATCAACCTTGCCCGTTCCAACAGCCTATGGCCCCTGATGTTCGGTACAAAGTGCTGCGCCATCGAGATGCTTATGGCTACCGGAGCCGCTCACCACGATTTGGCGCGTTTCGGCGCCGAGGTGGCCCGTGCCTCCGTGCGTCAGGCCGATCTCATGGTGATTGCCGGCGCCATCGTGAAGAAGATGGCCCCGCGCATGCGGCTCTTGTACGAGCAGATGGCCGAACCCCGCTATGTGATTGCCACGGGCTCCTGCGCCATTTCCGGCGGTCCCTTCATGTACAACTCGTACACCGTCGTCCGCGGCGCCGATGAAGTGGTGCCGGTGGACGTGTATGTGCCCGGATGCCCCCCGCGCCCCGAAGCCTTCTTCTGGGGACTGCTCACGCTACAACGCATGATCCGCGAGGGGGAGACCATTCGGGAGCCCGGGGTCCGCAGGAAACCCGTGATGGCCGCGCTTCCCGAAGATGTGTCCCTTCACGAAATCCGCGCGGAAATCCGGGCGGCACTGGCCAATGAGAATGTGATCGACGTGACGCAAGCCGCCAATCAGAAACCCTGGGCGCGCAAGGTGAGAGAATGGATCCAGAGAGCCTCCTTGCGCTAGTTGAAACCGCACATCCCACGCTGCGCCGCCGGCCCCTCACGGACCGCCCGGCCGTATCCGTGGCGCCCGGCGAATTGCTCGCCGTGATGACGACGTTGCGGGACCACGCCGATCTACGTTTTGACCTGCTGATCACGCACACCGCCATCGATTATCCCGGCGAAAACCGGTTCGAGTTGATTTATCTCCTGTATTCCACCGTCCATGGGCATTGGCTGATCGTCGCCGCGGACGTCGACCGGACGCGCCCGGTCGCACCTTCCGTGTGCGGGCTATGGCCCATCGCCGAATGGCAGGAACGCGAAGCCTACGACCTGATGGGCGTGCTTTATGACAATCATCCCGACCTTCGCCGCGTCTTCCTTGAAGACGATTGGGTGGGATTTCCGCTCCGCAAAGACTACCAGGACGAGTACATGCTGGAACTGCCCAAATGACCGTACACGTCCGCACCCTCGATGAACTGCTGCATGCTCCCCTGGAAGCCGACAGCGAGCTGACGACGCAGGAATACCTCGTCAATATGGGCCCGCAGCACCCGATCGCGCACGGTTCTCTGCGCGTGGTCGTGCGTCTGGATGGCGAAACCGTCAAGGAAGTCATCCCCGTGCCGGGCTACGTGCATCGCGGCGTTGAGAAAATGTGCGAGCACCTGAACTACCGTCAGGTGATCCCCTATACGGACCGCCTGGACTACCTGTCGGCGATCATGAATAACTGGGCCGTGGCGAAAACGGTCGAGACCGCCGCGGGAATTGAGACCAGCGACCGCATCGAGGTCATCCGAACCATCATGGCGGAGTTGCAGCGCCTTCAGAGCCACGCGCTTTGGTGGGGTGTGACGGGGATGGACTTGGGCGCCTATACGGCCTTTCTCTACGGCTTCCGCGAACGCGAGATCATCGGCGAGATATTCGAAGAGACCATTGGCGCGCGTCTGACAATGAATTATATCCAGCCGGGCGGCCTGATGTACGACATCAAACCCGACTTCGCGGCGAAAGTGAAGAAGCTGTTGCCTTATCTGCAGGACTGCGTCGAGCAGTACGAAACGCTGCTCAGCGGCAACGTCATCTTCCAGGAGCGGCTGCGCAATGTCGGCATTGTCGATGGCGCGCGCGCCGTCGCACTGGGCTGCACGGGACCTGTGGTGCGGGCCAGCGGAGTGCCACTCGATCTCCGCGCGACGGAGCCGTATGGCGCGTACGGGAAGGTCCAGTTTAACGTCGTGGTCGGCAGCATAGGCGATTGCTGGGACCGTTACTACGTGCGTCTGGAGGAGATGCGCGAGTCGATCCGCATCATCCAGCAACTCATTGACGGCATTCCGGAAGGTCCCTATTCAACCATCCGCTACAACGTCGAGTTGACTCTCCCGGAAGGCATTCACTACGGGCAAGTGGAGACGGCGCGCGGGGCGTTTGGCGTTCTCATTGCGTCCGATGGCAAGCAGGAGATCCCATATCGTCTGCACTTTCGGTCGCCCAATTTCAATAACCTCTGGGTCGTCACTGCGATTTCGCCGGGATGGCGAATCGCGGATTTCATTTCCATACAATCCAGCCTCGACCTGGTCATTCCAGATATTGACCGATGAGTTTACACGCGTGATGCAATTCGTACACACCATAGCGGCCGCAGCCGCAACGAACAGCACCTGGGCGCCCCAAACGCTGGCGCAGCGTGCCGCCGACTCCGCGCCGCACAGTCTATGGCTTACGGCGGGATACTTCCTTTTAGCGGTGGTGGGCGTCGCGGCGCTCCTGTCGTTCCTGGGCATGGCGCTCATCTACATCGAGCGAAAGATCGCCGCCCACTTTCAGTGCCGGTTGGGTCCGACTCGCGTAGGTCCCTTCGGCCTCTTTCAGACGCTCGCAGACACGTTGAAGCTGGTATTCAAGGAAGACTTTGTCCCGCCAAAGGCCGACCGTTCCCTGCACATGCTGGCTCCCTTTCTCGCGCTGCTGGTCCCCGTTGTGTTGCTTGCGCTCATTCCGTATTCACCTAACGTCCAGGTAGCCGATCTCAATATCGGCATTCTGTTCATCACGGCCATCGGCGGCTTCGGCGTGATGGGCATTCTTATTGCCGGGTGGAGTTCCAACAACAAGTGGTCCATGATCGGCGCCATGCGCGCCGGAGCGCAGATCATCTCCTACGAGCTGTCCGCGACACTGGCCCTTCTCGTTGTGGTTCTCTTTTCCGGCACCATGTCACTGACAGGCATCGTCCTTAGCCAACAGGACGGATGGTGGATCTGGCGCGGGCACGCCGCCGGCTTTGTGGCCTTTCTCATCTACGTCGTCGCCTCCACTGCCGAACTCAATCGCACGCCCTTTGATATTCCCGAAGGCGAATCGGAATTGACCGCGGGCTTCCACACCGAGTACTCCGGTCTCCGTTTCGCATTCTTCTTTCTCGCGGAGTTCATCAACATGTTTACGGTGTCCGCGTTGACGGCCACCCTGTTTCTCGGAGGGTGGATGCCCTTCCACGTGGGCGATTGGGCCGGGTTCAACGCCGCGATGGACACCATTCCGCCGGGCATCTGGTTCCTGACAAAGACGAGCATGGTGATCTTCGTCATCATGTGGTTCCGCTGGACATTCCCGCGCCTGCGGGTGGATCAGCTCATGCATCTGGAGTGGAAAGTGCTGTTGCCCTTGGGATTCGCAAACCTCTTCGTCGCCGCCGTTGTGGTGCTGACGGAGCTGTATCCCTATCCCCTGGCCAAGTGATGGACCCGCGCTGCTGATAATACGATGGCTATGATACATGCGATAAAGGTGGCTCAAGAAGAGCGGTTGTTTGCGGGGAAATCCGTCTCCGTGGCGGTGATCACCCGTGGCCGCCCGCCGGGTTACCTGCGGGTTGCTTTCAGCGCCGTGGCGGGGCTGCTGCGCGGGTTGTGGCTCACGCTCGGATATTTCTGGTCGCCGGAGGCCATCGTCACGAGGCAGTACCCCGAAAACCGGGCTACCCTCCAGCTCACGGAACGGTTCCGCGGTAACCTTCGGTTTAAGTTTCCCAACGAGAAGGCCCAGGAAGATCACGCGGCGTTCATCGAGCAGTTGGCGCACGAGACGCAAACGCATGCGCATGTCGCTGCCGATCTCGTTCGCGAAGAAAACGAGACCCGCTGGTATCACAACTGCACCGGCTGTGGAAAGTGCCAGGAGGCCTGTCCGAACGCGTCCATCAAGGTGTTCACGCGCCAGGGAGAGATCCTTGAGGACCGCGAGGTGGACCGCTTTGTCTGGCGCCTGGATTCCTGCATGTTCTGCAATGCGTGCGTTCAGGCGTGCCCGTGGGATGCTATCGAGATGACCGGCGGCTTCGAGAACGCCGTCTACGATCGCCGGCTACTGGTGTACAACCTGAACCGGCTCGCCGGGCCGCGCATCAACTACATTGAGGAGGAAGAGAATCCCGAGGTGCGCAAGCGCATGGTGGAGCGCCGCGATCGCTACGGTGGTCAGGTGCCTCTCAATGGTTTTGCGCTTCCCAACCTTCCTCCGGTGCCCATGCCGGCGGATTCGGACTCCCGCGCCGTGGACACGGACGCTCAAGCGAGGCTCACATGATTGCTGACGCCGTTTACACCGTGATGTTCTACGGATTCTCCGCGGCGGTCGTTATCCTCGCGTTGGCGGCCGTGAATATGCGGCAATTGCTCCGCGCTGCCCTCGCGCTGATGGGCATGCTGGCACTGAGCGCCGCGCTGTACATCATGCTCCGGGCGGAATTCCTCGCCGGTGTGCAGATCCTCGTGTACGTTGGAGGCATCGTGGTTCTGATTGTATTCGCAATCATGCTGACGCGATCGTCAGAACTGCTCGAAGACCGTCCCCGCACGTTGACCCGTTGGTACGGCGGAGTCTCCTCGATACTGTTCATGCTCGTTGCTTGCGGAGCCCTGTGCACGACACCCTTCCCCGTGCAATCGGATGCGCAACCGGCCGGCGACGAAGTGCGGAAGATTGGACTGGCGCTCCTCGAACAAGGATCCGCGGGCTACCTGCTTCCGTTTGAACTCATTTCGCTACTGTTGCTCGTGGCCGTTATTGGCGGCACCGTTATTGCGCGCAAGACGCGGCCTCGCAATCAGCCTTTCACGACCGGCGGCGACCTGCGTGGTGAAGCGATTGTCCAGGCGGCGCGGGGGCAGGGCGATGTAACCCCGGGGGATCGACACTCATGACGGAACTACTTGCGCGTTTCGCGCCCGGCCTGCAGGAGTGGCTCGTCCTGTGTGCGGTCCTGTACGCAATTGGCCTGTACGGGCTGCTCACACGAAGGAACGCCATTGCGCTTCTCATGGCAGCGGAGATCATGTTGAATGCCGCGGCGCTGAATTTCGTTGTCCTGAACCGCTTCACGTCGCCCCAACTGGTGGATGGCCACGTCATGGCGCTGTTTGTGGTGGTCCTGGCGGCCGCCGAAATCGTGGTCGGGATGGCGATCGTCGTTGCGCTTTACCGGATACGCAACACCGTCGACATCAGCCACATGAATTACATGAAGGGATAGTGGGTATGGATGGCGCCAGTGGATGGATGATGCAGCATGCGTGGTTGATTCCCGCATTGCCGTTGGCGTCATTTGCCATCGTCGGATTGCTTGTCAGCCCCGTCTCCAAGCGGGCTGCGGGTATCGTGGCCACGCTGGCCATCATGGCTTCCGCGGCGTGCGCGTACCTTCTCGCATGGGAGTACTTCACGCTCTATCCGCCCGGAGGGAAGCATCCGATCCTGGTGCCATGGTCTTACGAATGGCTCCGGTATCAGCCCGGTCTCTCGGTAAACGTCGGCGTGCTCGTCGATCCCATCTCGGTCCTCCTCTTGATCGTGGTGACAACCGTGAGTTCGCTCGTGCACATTTACAGCAACGCCTACATGCACGGCGATCACGGGTTCGGTCGCTACTTTACTTTCCTGAATCTCTTCACATTCAGCATGCTGGGCCTGGTGGTCGCGCCAGACATCATCCAGATGTATGTCTGCTGGGAGCTGGTGGGCGTCAGCAGCTTCCTGCTGATTGGCTTCTACTACATGAAGCCCTCCGCGGTTTCGGCCGCGAAGAAGGCGTTTATCGTAACGCGCTTCGCGGACCTCGGCTTTCTCGTCGGCGTCATTCTGCTGAGTTACTTCGGTTTCCGGCTCTTTCCCGAGTGGTCCGCGGAAGTTGGGGCCGCCACAAACGGGCTTGCCGGCACGCAGCCGGTCGATTTCGCATACCTGAATCACCCCGCGTTTCTTGCGCGATTCTCGGAACTGCACGTGGCGTTTCTGGGAACGAGCATGCTCACGCTCGCGATGATTCTGGTCTATATGGGCGCGGCCGGGAAGAGCGCCATGTTCCCCCTGCACATCTGGCTGCCCGACGCGATGGAAGGTCCCACGCCCGTATCCGCCCTGATCCACGCGGCCACGATGGTGGTGGCGGGCGTCTACCTGGTGGCGCGCCTCTTTCCCGCGTTTGCCTATAGTGAAACCGCGGCGCTGGTCGTGATGGTGGTGGGCGCTTTCACCAGCCTGTTTGCCGCAATCATCGGAACGACGCAAGACGACATTAAGCGTGTGCTCGCATTTTCCACGTTGAGCCAGTTGGGCTACATGATGCTGGCCCTCGGCGTGTGCACGACTGAGTACGCGGCTGGTTACACCGCCAGCATGTTCCACCTGTTCACACACGCGTTCTTCAAAGCCCTGCTCTTCCTGGGCGCGGGCGCGGTGATTCATGCGGTGCACACGAACTCCATTTGGGAGATGGGCGGCCTGGCCAAGAAGATGCCCATCACGCACATCACATTCCTGATCGCGACCCTGGCCATCAGTGGCATCTGGCCGTTCGCGGGGTTCTTCTCCAAGGATGAGATCCTGGTGTCCGCGCTGGCAGGTGGCCACCCGCTTGTTTTTGGCGTCGCCTTTGTCGTCGCAGGCCTGACTGCGTTCTACATGTTCCGCATCTACTTCGTGACCTTCTGGGGGCACGGCCGCGGCGAGGGCGCCGCGCATGCTCATGAGGCGCCCGCGGTCATGTGGCTGCCGATGGCGCTACTCGCGGTATTGTCTTCCGTGACGGGGTTCATCCCCATGGGCGAGTTCGTCAGTCTCGGCGAGCACGAAGCCCACCACGGAATCAATCTCGCCATTGCGATTCCCGCAACGGCAGTGGCGCTGCTGGGCATGGGAACTGCCGCCTTCCTCTACATCGGAGATGGGCGGCGCGCCAAATCGGCCGCACTCGCGATGGGTGGCGCGTACCACGTGATCAAGCAAAAGTTCTATATCGATGAGCTGTACTTGTTCATCACGCACCGGATTATCTTCCATTACATCGCCCGCCCCATCGCCTGGTTTGACCGGCACATGGTGGATGGCGGCGTGAACGCCAGCGGCTGGGTCACACGCACCAGCGGCCGCGTCTTGAGTTTCATGCAGACCGGACAGGTCCAGACCTATGGAATCTGGTTCACCGGGGGCGTCGCATTTGTCATTTTGATTCTATGGTGCGCGCTGCTTTAGCGCGCGGCGAAAAGACACAGGGGGAAGCAGAGGAGACATGGGGCCTGTCAGTTGGCTAATCGCGCTGCCGTTTCTGACGACGATCGCGGTCGTGCTCACGCCCGAACGCCATTGGCGCCTGATCCGGTGGATTTCTCTTGTGGGCACGGGTCTGGGGCTTATCCTGACGGCCGCGGTCACCTACCTCTATTGGATCGAGGCGCGCGCCGACATCGAGCTACTTCGCAGTGCCACGGTGACCAAGCTGTATCTTGTCGAACAGGTCATGTGGTTCAAGCCTCTTGGCATTCAATACTTCGTGGGTGTCGATGGCATCTCCGTGAGCATGATCATCCTGACATCGATCATCATCTTCTGCGGCGTGCTCGCGAGCTGGAATGTGGAGAACCGCACGAAGGAGTTCTTCGCGCTGCTGCTCTTGCTGGTGACGGGTGTGTTTGGCGTCTTCGTGAGCTACGACCTCTTCCTTTTCTTCATGTTCTACGAACTCGCCGTGCTGCCGATGTACCTGCTGATTGGTGTATGGGGAACCGGGCCCAAAGAATACGCGGCCATGAAACTGACGCTGATGCTGCTCGTGGGCAGCGCCTTCGTGCTGGTCGGATTCCTGGCGCTCTATCATGAATCGGGTTTGCACACCTTCGACTTGCAGCAGCTCGCCACGATTCACTACTCCGATCGCTTCCAATGGTGGTTCTTCCCGATGATCTTCGTTGGATTCGGGGTCATCGGCGCGCTGTTCCCGTTCCACACCTGGTCGCCGGACGGACATAGTTCCGCTCCGACCGCTGTCTCCATGCTGCATGCGGGCGTGCTGATGAAGCTGGGCGGATACGGCGCCCTTCGCATCGCCGTGTACGCCCTGCCGGA
Organism: Candidatus Hydrogenedentota bacterium; assembly: GCA_020849535.1. Taxonomy (GTDB): domain Bacteria; phylum Hydrogenedentota; class Hydrogenedentia; order Hydrogenedentales; family SLHB01; genus JAHDWY01. The sequence continues at coordinate 2,972 of JADLGB010000161.1, read as the reverse complement.
AGGGGCGAAGGCCTGGGGTCTCTTCTTCATGGGCCTGACGACAATCAACATCCTGTACGGATCCTTCGGCGCGATCATGCAGCGCGATCTGAAGTACTTCACAGCCTATTCCTCAGTCAGCCACTGTGGATTTGTGCTCTTTGGCGTGGCCGCGCTGAACCTCATGGGCCTCAAGGGGGCCGTGCTGCAGATGTTCAGCCACGGCATCATGACCGGGCTTTTCTTCGCACTCATCGGGATGGTCTACGGACGCACGCACACGCGGATTATTTCCGAGATGGGCGGTCTGGCCAAGGTCATGCCGTGGCTCGCAACGTCGTTCTACATCGCCGGGCTCGCCAGCCTCGGCCTGCCGGGCTTGTCCGGATTCGTGGCGGAGACGCACGTCTTTCTCGGCGGTTTCTTTGGCAATCCCTGGTCCAGCGTGATGATGACACGCGTGCTGACCATCATCGCGACGCTCTCCATCGTCGTGACCGCCGTCTACGTTCTGCGCGGCCTCGCGATGGTGTTTCAAGGACCGATCACGAAACCTCATTTCGAGGAGCTGGGCGACGCTACTTTGACCGAAAGACTCTCGACGGGAATTCTGGCCGCCACCTTGCTTTTCGTTGGAATTCTGCCCTGGCTCATCATCGATTTGATTGAACCTTCGCTTTATCCGTTTATCAACCGTTTGCAGGGACTCGCCGCGGCGGGCGCTATAGGAACACTCTAGGAACCATTAATTCGACCATGAGCATCATCATTCCAGAGCTGATTGTGATCGGGACGGCGTTCGCCATCGTGCTCGCCGATCTCTTCATGTCGGAGCGCACCCGGGTGGTCATCGCCCCGCTGGCAGCTCTGGGACTCCTGGCCGCAATCGCCGTGAACGCAATCCACACGCCGGTCACGGGCGAACTGCTCGGGGGCCGTTTCGCAATGGACCCCGTCGCCTGGTGGTTCAAGATCCTGTTCATGACCGCCGCGCTGTTCACTGTGCTGCTCTCCATCGACACGCTCGACGGCCGCGCCGGCGTGCGTGCGCGCGGCATCGGGTTCCGCGGCGAGTACTACAGCACCATCCTTTTCAGCGTCGTGGGCATGATGTTCCTCGTTTCCGCGCGCGACCTTGCGACGCTCTTTGTGAGCCTTGAGTTAGCAACGCTTCCCTTGTTCGTGTTGGCCGCGTGGCGGCGCGACGATCCGCGATCCAGCGAAGCCGGTCTGAAGTACGTAATCCTGGGCGCGTTGGCCGCCGCGTTCATCGTGTATGGATTCGGCATTCTCTACGGGTTGGCGGGCAGCACGAATCTCGATGTGATCGCGCAGCGCCTCGCAGGTCCCTACACACCGGCGTTTCTGCTGGCCGTCGCGCTGGTGTTGGCCGGAACAGGTTTCAAGCTGACGATCGTCCCCTTCCACATGTGGGCGGCGGACGTCTATCAGGGCGCCCCCACGCCGGTCACCGCGTATCTGTCCGTGGCGTCCAAGGCGGCCGGATTGGCGTTCGCTTTTCAAGTGTTGTACCGCTTGTTCGGGGGGTGGGTGCCTCACTGGGGCCTGCTGATTGCCGTCTTCGCCGCGCTGACCATGACCCTCGGCAACGTCGTGGCCATCGTGCAACATAACATCAAACGCTTCATGGCATTCAGTGCGATTTCGCAGGCAGGGTACTTCCTGCTGGGGTTCCTCGGTGCCGCCGATGCGGGCGTCCCCGCCATGCTCTTCTATCTGCTCGTGTACATCGTGAGCAACCTCGCCGCTTTCGCGTGCATCATCTGGTTCGCGAATGAGACGGGCAAGGAACACATCGAAGACTACCGTGGACTCTCCCTGACCAATCCCCTGATGGCCTTGGCCCTCATGGTGGCGCTGTTCAGCCTCGCGGGCATTCCGCCCCTGTCAGGCTTCGTCGGCAAGTTCTTCCTCTTCAGCATTGCCTCCCAGGCCGGTTACCACTGGCTCGTCGCGGTCGCGGCCGTGAACTCGACGATATCGCTCTACTACTACCTGCGCGTGGTCCGCCAGATGTACATTGAGCCTCCGGCGGATCCGGCTGCACCGCTGCGAGCTTCGATGAGCTTGAGTGCCACCGTCGCGATTCTTTCTGTGGGGGTGGTCACGCTCGGCATCTTCCCCATGGTCTACGACCACATCCACGCCACGACGATCGCCTGGCTCGCATCCCTCGCGCAGGGGTGAATATCGCCGCCTTTGGTGAGCCGCCTACTTCGCGCTGGCCTCTCCAAAGATCTCGTCCTGTGAAAGAGCCCCTGCGAAGACCTTCACATCATCCATCGCCCCTTGAAATGGATACGCATCCTTCCGGCCGATGTAATTGGCGAGGATGGCGGGTTGCTTCTGAGGCGCCAGCGCACCTTCGACCGCCTGATCGGCCACCAGCACGGCGTTCACGTAGATGCGGATGGCCTCGCCATCGTACGTGGCCGCGACGTGCGACCAGAACCCCGCGGGCACGGACCACTCGGGAGACAGCGTGCTGCACTCCCGCCCGTCCGTTGTGCCGAACTCGAACATGATGCGCGTCCAGGCGAAGCGGAATCGCCAGCCTGACCACGGCGGGTCGCCGCTCTTGTCACCTTTCATACAAAGGACCTCAGTGGCCCTATGCCCATCCAGGGGCTTGATCCAGGCCATGACCGTCAAGCCATCGGGTAGATTGAGCGCCTCGGAATTCGCGATTGTGAATCCGCCTTCGGCCTCCGGCTTGAACTCCAGCGCCTTACCCGCGATGCCGTCGATCACCGTTGGAGTGCCGTTGCCGAACAGGGTGCCGTCGTGCCCTTTTCCGGAGACGTCCGCGAGTGTGCCGTCTTTGACCTCTTCCATCGGCCAGTGCGCCACCAACTCGGCGCCGTACACGCGCGACGCCGCAAAGAGCACGCACACAACGGCACACGGCCGGACAATTCGCCTCATTCGCATCACTCCTTGTAGGCTTCGATTTCCGTAACGAAGGTGTATTG
>JADLGB010000160.1 GCA_020849535.1 Candidatus Hydrogenedentota bacterium | reverse complement strand
TCTTGAGGTATTCGAGAAAACGTTTCTTGTCGTAGATGCCTTGCGAGCGGTCGTGTTCGAGGCGGTGATACAACACATGCGAGCGCAGCGCATTCTGCGAAGGGGACAGGCGGCTGACAAACGCCTGGAGTTCGCCGAGGTAGGCCTCGCTGAGTTTCGGGTCCAGACGCCAGTTCGGTTGGTCCGCGCTGGGTTGAAGACGCTGCATGTAGGCCGTGATAAAGGCGTCTTGGTTCAACAAGTCCGGCTTGAGCGTAAGCAACTCGTCGAGTTGCTCGCGCACGAGCAGTGTGTGGATAGGTAGCGATCCAAAGCCGCTGCTGTGCGGGGCGTCGAGGTCCTTGGCGATGAGTGCTGGGAGGTTCGGATAGTCCGGCATGTCCAGCGACTCCAGGAGGGCCCGCAGCCGCGTCTCGCCGAGGTCAACGGCCAGCAGCCAGTCGTATGCGCGCTTCGTGAACCCCTGCACCGTGTCCGCATACTGCGGATTCTCAAGCGTGCGCTTGAGCAAGGTATCCCGGCTGATGGTATTCGGGTCAAGTTGCGTGGGCAGATCGGGGACCTCGCCTGGGATCTGGCGTTGCTGGTTGAAGTCGAGACCCAGCGTTCCTTTCAAATACTCCAGCGTCTTCTCGGGTTCCGTGGAATAGCGGAGCAGGGCTTGCCGGTTGCGGACCTCCTGAGCGCGCTCCGTGATCCCGTACCGCTCGATCCAGGTCTTCAGCAGGGCATCGACTTCGGCGAACTGACCAAGGTGCTGCTCGTGGAGGCAGTGGAAATAGTAATAATCCTCCGTGCCGGGCACGAGTTCCTTGAGCACCTCCGCCCGGTCATCGGCAAGGGCGAAGCGTTCCAGGAAGCCCGCATCCACCGCACCGGCCACGGTTCCCGCCATCAGACACCACAACAATGCCAACCGGATGCACGTCTTCATAGCGAGAATCTCCCTGTTTTGTCGGTGATGCACTATCTATGCCCGATCGCCTCGCGCAGTTCCCTCGTAATGTAAACGATCTCAGGCAGAAAATGTCCATGCGGGTACTTTTGACACCGGAAGGTGCGGGGTGTTCGAGCGCTGCAGAGAACAAAATCAGGGAGTCCGTCCACCGATTGGCCGGCGCGGCTCAGCCGCAACAAGACGAAGATTGTGTCCGCAGATTGCGCAGATGAACGCAGATAACGAAAGATGCATACGAGACCGGGGGCTCGTTCTCTTGAGGCCTGAAGGGCCGGCGCCATACTAGCCCAGGGCAAAGCGAAGCGGCGCCCTGGGTACACGGCATAGCCCATATCTAGAGCGCTGAAGGTGCGGCGCGAGACCCGAGAAACGCGGCTGCAAACTGCGTCCACAGTGACTCTTCTTCCGCGACTCTTCAAGGGGGTGCGACGTCAGAGACGCTCCGCTCCTGTGGCCTGAAAGACCAATCTCCATGCAGCCCAGATTCCAAACGTGAGGAGTATAGATGCTGAATAGAGGAACCCTGAATGGGACACAGCCGAGGGCGACTGTGCCACACGTCTATCTCATATCCGCTGTTCGTCCGCGGTTCCTTTTGCTTTTGGGCGAGCTGACGGCTTGAAGAAAGGACAAGCAACTCAATGTCGGGCAAGCGCGTGTGGGACAGGCGCCCTCGCCTGTCATCCCATTCCTATTCTCCGGCAGGTTTCCCCAGCTTCTCCACCGTCAATGCGGCCTGTTGCCAGAAATTGGGGTCGCGGAACTCGAAGCGAGTGGGGGAGTACTCGCCGACGAGGTCAATCATTGCGCCTTGCGCAGGCATCTGCGCCTCCATGCCCAAGGACCAGTAGACGGCGTTGATGAGGAGCCGCCGCACGCCGGGGTTCACCAGGTCGGTAGATGCGCCCGTGGTCGTCGTGAAGACCTTCCCCGGTGTGCCTCCCGGCACCTGGTACGACTTGGTCCAGGCTACGGGCATCATGGGATTGTTCTTCTCGCCCTCGACCGGCTTCCCTGTCTCCGGGCGCATGCCGTAGAACGCATCTTCCGCATTGAATGCGTCACCGTGCTCCAGCACCTCGCCAAGCACCAGGGGCATGCTGTCGCCGGGCAGGGGCAAGCGCACTTCGTACACATCGGTCGGACCCCAGATTGCCCCATCCGCGATGCCACGCAGGATCGGGTGCTGCTCCGCGCCGGGTGCGATCACGCCGCGTGTGCTCTCGTATTTGTGTTTGCCGTGATGGTTAATCCACATCTCGCCCAGAACCAGCCGTCCGAATCCGCCTTCCCACGCAGACTTCTCGCCCGAGTAACCGTGGCCGTAATGCGCCCACGGCGTGTTGGGATCGAATTTGAAGGCGTGCGTGGCCGTGCGCATGCCGATGACAGGTTTGCCGGTCATGAGATAGCGGTCGATGAGCGCCATTTGCTCATCCGGGAGATTGCGGAAGCGCGTGAAGATGATCAGGAGATCCGCCTTGTCCAACGCGCTCAACCCGGGGATGTTGCTGGTATACGTGGGATCGATGTAGCCGCCTTCCGGGTTGATCGCGAAGAGAACCGTGCACGTGAACCCGTGATGCGTGGCGAGAATTCTTCCGAGTTGCGGCAAGGCCTCTTCCGATCGGTATTCCTCGTCCCCGGACACCAGCACGATGTGTTTGCCCATCCCCGGACCCTCGTGGCCTTCGTAGACGACCCACGGGTCGGCGGCCATGGCTGTGGTGGAAGCGAGTGAAGCCAGAAGACATGTGAAGGCGGCGTATGCGAAGGGTCTCATCACGATCTCCGGTGTGGTTACTCTCTCCACGTGACGTCTCACAAGGAGCGGTCAATGTCTATCCGGCGTCGCAGGCAAGCCTGCTCAGTCAAAGCAGCGGCAAGCCGCCGCACTCCATAAGGTACGGGCAAGCCCGAGAAGAGCTGATTCTGACGTGCTACAAATGATACGGGTGGCGCTGCGGCCTGCCGAGCATCCGGTTCGCGAGTTCGTCTCCGATGACTTGCCGCTTCGCGCCGTCCCATTCGAGCTTGCGCCCGAGAATGTAAGACAGGTTGCCGAGGTTGCACAAGTCCGCCACGCCCACCGAGGCGTCGATGTTCATGATGGTCTTTGCGCCGGTCCTGATGCCATTGAACCAGTCTTCCTTGTGCCCCGGGCTCTTGAACACTTCTTTGGCGCCGGGCGGCGGTGTCCACTCCCGGCACTTGCGCTCGGCCCACGTGCCGCCGTCGCCGCCCCAATGAACGAAGGTGCCGTTATCGCCGTGGTAGACGGCGCCGTATCCGGGCCGCGTGATTTCCGGTTCATCAGCCGTGCGCTCTTCCTTGGGAACCGGCTCGCCGGGCTGATTCCAGGTCAGCGTCCAATCGGGATTCTTGAAGGTATAGGTCACGTTCATATCGACGCAGTGGTCCCAGAGTCCGCGCGTCGGCGCAGTCCCCGTTGCCTCGATGGAAACCGGTGCAGTCCCGTCGGCATTCATCCAATACATGGCGCAACTCATCACGTGGGCGCCGCGATCCCGAATCAACCCGCCGCCCGATTCCATGACCCACCGGAATGTACCCGGGCAGTAGCGCGCGTTGTACGGACGCCACCGCATGGGTCCCAGCCACAAATCCCAATCCAATTCGGGAGGCGGCGCGCTGTCCGGCAGCGGCTCTTCATCTGTTGGGCCCGAGTAGTGAAAGCACGTCACGGTGTGCACGCGGCCGATCGCGCCGTTTTCGAGATAACGATGCGCCAGGTAGGCTTCGTGTTCGGAGCGCCCTTGCGATCCGACCTGGACCGCGCGCTTGTTGTCGCGGGCGGCCGCCATCATCGCCGTGCCTTCCTCAATCGTGCAACACGCGGGTTTCTCCACATAGACGTGTTTGCCCGTTTGGCACGCGTGAACCGTCTGCACGGCGTGCCAGTGATCGGGTGTCGCAATGACCACGGCGTCGATATCGTCGCGCTCCAGGATGTAGCGGTAGTCGCGATACGGCGTGACGCCGGGACCCGCCTTCTCCAACGCGGCGCGGAGGCGATTCTCGTCGACGTCGCACACGGCCGCGATGTTCACCTCGCCGGAGTCGACGAAGCGTTTCATCGAATCAAGATGGTAGTTGCCCATGCCGCCCACGCCGATGAAGGCGACGGTGATCCGCTCGTTGGCGCCGGGATTCCCCTCGGCCGCGAGCACCCGCGAGGGAATGATGGCGGGTAACACTGTGGCGACGCCGGCAGCCGCAAGAAAGCCCCGCCGGGATATTGACTGAGACTTGCGTATCTTATTGCTCATCGTAGTCTCCACCTCACGTTGTGAGGATCGTTCTTTCGCTATGCCTGAACGTTGGTCGAACGCGTGGGTACCAGTTTCACCGAGGGAAACTCGGGCACTTCGACACCGCGCTTGCGCAGTGACTCCGCGATGTTGACTTTGAAATCCTGCGGGGCGGCATCGAGTGCCGCTTTCAACGCATCGAGCGAAGCCGTGCCGGGAATGCGCTCAACACACATGCGCGCATCTTCGCGCAGTTCCGCATTGGAGAGCAAAGACACCAAGGGAGCGACGGATTCATCGCCGCCGATTTCGGAGAGCATCCACATGACTTCGCGTTTCACCGCATCCGAACGCTCGCCCGCGAGGGCGGCGAGAAGCGCGGCGATCACCGCGGCCTTGTCGGCTTCGGCCCCCGGCCTTCCGCTGTGCCGCGCCACCTGCCACAAGGCGCGTTTCGCGGCCCGTGCCACTTCGGGCTGCGCGTCGAGCATCAGGCCGGCCAGCGGCGCCACCGCGGGCGCGCCCACGGCCCCGGCGGAAATCCACGCCTGCGTGCGCTGGACATCGTCTTCGGACCTGAGCGCGGTGAGCAGCTCTTCCAATGGTGGATTTGCCTCCGCTGCCGCAGTTGCCGACATCGCCCCCGCGAAACGATCGATACCCATGCTCCCCTCCTCGTTCCCGTTGCTCCCTGCTGCGTGCGACGACACATCGAGACGGGTGTGATTCTAGCGCTGCCACCACCGAAATGCCATACCGCTCCAGTGTATCGAGATCGCCAGTAGATGACGCGGCGCTTCGCTGCCGCGCGGGGAAATCGCACTAGAACCGCAGAATCTGGAGGACGACGTCGCATCGTGCTCTAGTGGTCTGAAATAGCAGGTGGCTTTCCCTGCCTTAAGTAGTGCGGGCATTCCTGTCCGCCACTCGCTCGCGAGGAAGACTGCGGGAGTGGCCATAAGCCTGTCACGACTCTCCACGTCAACACGACGTCCGACAACCACCCATCTTATGGCCTGAAAGGCCTGGATACTCACAGCCCAGGGTTGGCCGAAGCGCAGCGGAGGCCTACCCTGGGTACAAAGACCGGTTCTGACTACCGTGAAAGGGTTGCATAGACGTCGTGTCGCTAATCGCAAACATGCCGTTCATTTGATTGAACCGTGAGCTATGCACCCCTTTCAGGGGATTCCCCTGGAGCGTGCTGGCCCTGGGTAGTCCCGCCGTAACGGCGGGCCAACCCAGGGCTGCGAGTATCTAGGCCTTTCAGGCCATTGCGGCGGCTCGACACCGCCGATTCACACCTGTCCCGGATTTCTCAGCAGTGAGCTTGGGGCCACTGCCAGAGCATGTCTCGCTCCGGCTCAGCCCACTCTGAATCACAGACGACTTGCGGTAGTTCCCAAAGAGAGGCGACGCCTGAAGGGTTTTGTGGCGGTAGTGGAACGGGCAGTTTTGGTGCGATTGCGCATCGCACCGCGCTTCCTTTGTCCACGTCTCAACGCCTATACTCCAGCCGCGGCATTTGACCAGGGGGAAAGCAGGATGAGCCGGTTTACGTCAAAGAGGATGTGGTATGTGATGGCGGGTTTGGCGGGCAGCTTCGCGCTGGCCGCGCTGAGCCATGCCGCGGACCAACCCCAGTGGGGCGAGCGCCATACGCGGAACATGGTCTCCAGCGAGACGGCTCTCCCCGAATCCTTCGATCCCGAGACCGGCACGAATATCAAGTGGACCGCTCCGCTGGGCGACAACGCCTACGCGTCGCCGGTGGTCGCGTCGGGAAAGGTGTTCATTGGCGCGAACAACAGTCAACCGCGCGACCCGCGCATTGATGGCGACTACGCCGTGCTGCTGTGTTTGAACGAAGCCAACGGCGCGCTGTGTTGGCAACTGGCCGTTCCGCGTATCGGCGGCGACAAGTATCTGGATTGGCCCATGATCGGCATGTGCTCGCCGCCCACCGTGGAAGGTGATCGCGTCTACACGATGACCAACCGCTACGAAGTGGTTTGCCTCGACATCGATGGCCAGGCGGACGGCAATGATGGACCCTACATGGACGAAGGGCAGCACATGGCCTTGTCCGGCCAGCCAGCCTTCGAGGTGACCCCCACCGACGCGGACATTATCTGGTTGGTCGACCTGCAAGCCGCGGTGGGTATGTACCCCCACGACGGCGCGCACTGTTCCATCCTGCTCGACGGCCCTGTCCTGTACCTCAATACATGCAACGGTGTGGACAACACGCACGCGGTTGTTCGCAAACCCGACGCGCCAAGCCTGATCGCGCTCGACAAGGAAACCGGAAGACTCTTGGCTCAGGACGGCGAGAGGATCGGACCGAGGATCTTTCATTCCACGTGGTCGTCACCAGCGATCTCGGATATCAACGGGATCAAGCACGTCGTCTTCGGAGGCGCCGATGGCGTGGTCTATGCCTTCGATGCCGTTACGCCCGGCCCTGCGGACCATCCCGCCGCGACGATGAATCGAGTCTGGCGTTTTGATTGCGACCCTACAGGACCCAAGGAAAACGTATCGCAGTACCTAAATAACAGGGAGATAAGCCCCAGTATCATCGAGAGCATGCCGGTTGCTCTTGGCAACCGCGTTTACGTGACCGCTGGCGGCGATATCTGGTGGGGCAAGAAGAAGTCCTGGCTCAAATGTATTGACGCGACGCAGTCCGGCGATATCACCGGCACGGGCGAGCTATGGTCCTTCGAGATGCAAAGCCACTGCTGCACGACGCCGGCTGTGTCCAACGGGCTGATCTTCGTGGCGGACTGCGCAGGCCTGCTTCATTGTCTGGATGTCGAAACCGGGCAGGTCTACTGGAGTCACGATACGGGCCGGGAGGTCTGGGCCTCACCCATGATCGCCGACGGCAAGGTGTATGTGGGCACACGCGGCAAGGATTTCTGGGTGCTCGCCGCGGACAAAGAGTTGAGCGTGATTTCGTCCGTGCGTCTCGGCGCGCCTATCTCCGCCACAGCAACGGTGGCCAACGGTGTTTTGTACGTCGCCACGCTGGAACAACTGTACGCCATCCATAAGGCAACCTCGCCCTGACCACGGGGGCGCGGGCAACACAGGGCGAAGAGTTCGAGCGGGAAGAGATGGACCTGTTTCGGGAGCACCGCTACTCAGATTCTGACTCGCCGGACTCGGGCTTGATGAGACCCTTCAGCCCCGCGAACGGATTGTGCCCCAGCGATTCTTCCTGGCTGCCCGCAGTGGCGTAGCCCCCATAGAAATCCTGCCGCTGTCCTTCCTGGTGCTCGTCGTCGTGACAGGAGGTACACAGCAACTCCCAATTGCTGCCGTCGGGTGGATTGTTCATGGGATTGACGTCCTTGTGATGGACCGTCAACTCCCGCAAGTCCTTGCCCGCGAACTCGCGCCCGCACCGCGCACAGATGTGCGGGAGGATCGCGAGCGCTTTCTCGCGATATCCCTGCTGACGCTGGGCCTGCTCCCGCTTCACCTGGGCAATGAATTGGGCCTGCTTCTCTGGGTCCAGTTTCACCTTCTTGAGACGCATGGGTTCAACCTCGCTTTGTAACGTTGATCTTGCCAGCTTGGGGGTGCTTTCGGCAAGATGCCATGATCGTGGACGTATGACGGGTGTCCCCGCCGTGGCGTCCCGTAACGCATTGAAGGAAACCGCAATGACCAGGATAGTCTTCATGTTGGCGTTGGCCTGCCTGATGCAGACCGCGGCTTTTGGCGAGGCGCTGCAAACCAAGGGACACCCCGCTTTGGAGGTGATCCCGGATTCGCACTGGCGTTTCGGCGGCGAACTCGGCTTGCGCATCGACCGGGACGTTGAGAATTGGCTGCTTCGGATGCCCGCGGCGAACCCCGGTCTTCTCGAGATGTTCAGCCGGCGCGACCGGCGCGTGCCGTTCAATGAGCAGGTCCCGTGGGCGGGCGAGTTTGCCGGTAAGTACCTGATCTCCGCCGTGCAAGCATGCCGCATGTCGGAGGACCCGCGATTGAAGTCCTTCACTCAGACCTTCGTGGACCAACTCGTCGCGCGCCAGGCGGAAAACGGCTACCTGGGTCCGTGGCCACAGGCTCAGCAGCTTCGCGGGCAATGGGACCTCTGGGGACACTATCACTGCATGCTCGGCCTTCTGATGTGGTACGACGACACGGGCGACCAGAAAGCGTATGACTGCGTGGTCCGCGCCGCGGACTGCATCTGCCGCCTCTATGTCGATGAAGGCCGGCGCCCCATCGAAGCCGGATCGCCTCCCATGAACCTTTCCGTTATCCACGTCATGGCCGAGATGTACCGGCGCACGGGCGACGCGCGTTACCTCTCGCTCATTCAGCGCATCGAAGAGGACATGCCCAAAGACGGCGACTGGCTGAACAAAGGCGCCGAGGGCGTGCCTTACTTCAAACTTCCCGGAAGCGGGCCCCGCTGGGAAAGCCTGCATATCGTGCAGGGTTTTGCCGTCCTCTACGAAATCACCGGCGAGGAACGCTACAAGAAAGCCCTGCTTTCGCTGTGGGACAGCATTCGCGATTTTGATCGGCACCCCTCCGGCGCGTTCTCGTCAAATGAAGGCGCGTCGGGGACTATCTATTCCTCCGGATCCATCGAGACGTGCTGCAGTGTCGCGTGGATGGCCCTGTGCATCGATGCGCTGCGCCTGACCGGAGACCCCACCGCCGCGGACGAGATCGAATTGACCCTGTGGAACCAAGCCTTGGGAGCGCAGCATCCCTCGGGAAACTGGTGCACCTACGACACGCCGCTGAACGGCCTTCGCGCGCCTTCGTACCATCAGATAAACTTCCAATACCGGCCGGGCACGCCGGAACTGAACTGCTGTTCAGTCAACGGACCGCGTACGCTGGGCATGCTTTCGGAATGGGCGGTAATGCGCGATGGGGCGGGGCTGCTCGTGAACTTCTACGGGCCCTCCGACTCGCAAGTCACGTTGAGCGACGGCACGGCGGTTCGCATCGTGCAGACGACAGGCTACCCTGTTGAAGGCCAAGTGCGAATCGAAGTGAATCCAGAGAAGGAAACGCAGTTTGACTTGCGGCTGCGCATCCCGGCGTGGTCGGCAGAAACGAACGTGCTGCTGAATGGCAAGGCCGTGGACAACGCCGCGGCCCCGGGAACCTATGTCGCTTTGGACCGCACGTGGAAGACCGGTGACGTGGTGGAACTCACATTCGACATGACCCCGCGTTGTCTTGCGGGACAGGGGCCCGACCGCGGCGGACGCGGCGCCATTCATGTCGGCCCGCTGCTGCTGGCCTTCGACGCGTACTTCAATGATGTCGAGACGCCTGACCTGAAACCCATCAACGCGGCGGCGCTCAAGATCGAGCGAATTCCCGTGCCGCCCGCGCCGGACGCATGGCACTTCACGCCGATGGGGATGTGGCGCACGCAGACCGATGACGGGGCGACAATTCAGCTCTGCGATTTCGCGTCCGCGGGCGTCCATGGAACCGATTATGCCTCGTGGCTGCCGGTGTCGCACGTGGCGCCGGTCGCGAGCAGCTTGAAGTATCCCGCAAACGAGGCCGTGGGTACTCCGAGTCCGGCCTTGTTTCAGTGGACGACGACTGGCGAGCCGGACGTGCGTTACGACCTGGCCATTGCGCGCGACGCGGGGTTTCAGAACCTCGTCGTGGACCTCAAGGATCTGAAGGAGTCGCGGGTGACCGTTGCGGAAGGTATCGGCGAGGAAGGCACCTACTTCTGGAAGGTCACTGCGCGCAACGCGTACGGCGCCACAGAGAATGCCGAGGGCCCGAGGTCTTTTCGCGTGATCCATGACGGGTCGGCCCCTTTTCTTTCTCTGCGCGACGATATGCTCATGATGGCGTCTCCTCTTGATGGGTCGGGCAAGCCGTCGTACGGCGCGTGTGAGCTCGAAGAGGGATTGGCTGCCGGGACCGATCGCCTGGGCAATGCCAGCGGCGCCGTGGCCTTCGCTGGACCAGGCAGCAAGCTCCGCTATGCGGTTCCATTTTTCCCAGAGCGGGACTATGCGTTCATGGCGTGGGTGTGTCCGGAAGGCCTGCCCTCAAGCGGCCAGCAGGTGTTTTCCGCGTGGTGCCGCGGCATGGACGATCCCCTGCGCGTCATGCTGAACGGCAACGAAATCTCCGCCCGCATTGAAGGGGGCGGTAACTGGGGAACGCCGGGAGTGGTGCTTGAGAACGGCAAATGGTACCACGTGGCCGCCGTGAAGGAAGGCACGAACCTGAGCCTTTTCATCGACGGGAAGAAGTGCCAGTCTGCAAGCGTTCCCGAAATTGTCCGCTCGCAATCCACGCTGGTGGGCGTGGGGTTCAATCCACTGTTCGGCGGTGGCGAGCATTTCGTGGGATGCATGGATGACTGCGCGTTCTACGCTCGCTCGTTGCGCCCCGAGGAAATTGAAAAGGCCGTCGCTGGATCGCATTGACCGGGGCGGACGAATTACTTCGCAGCGATGTCGTAGGCGATGAGCGCTTCGCCGTGGCGGATGTAGAGCCTTCCATTCGCGATAGTGGGGTGCGCCCAATGCTGGTCCGCGCCATCGGTCACGGCGAACGAGCCCGTGCGTTCAAAGCCGGTGGGCTGCGCCTTGACCAAGCTCACAATACCTGCCTTCGGTCCCTCGTAGACATAGAGCATGCCGTCGGCGTACACCACCGCGCCGAGCTGAACTTCCTCCGTGGTCCACATGACCTTCCCCGTGGCCCATTCGAGGCACACGAGCTTGCCGCCGCCTTTGTAACCCGTTCCGTAAAGGTACCCGTCGACCAACACCACACCATGGTGCAGACAATCGAGCGTCGTGTCGGTCCACTTCGGGGTCACGGCGCTGCCGTCGTGAGACAGCTCCAGCGTGCCTCCGGTTCTTCCGTCGCCAGCCACGTAGTAGAGAAGCCCGTCCTTGTAGATCGGCGTAACCCCGTGAATGTCGTAGGGGCCTTCATGTGCGAATGACCAGAGCAGCGCGCCCGTCTCCGCATCGGCACCGACGATGAAACTCCCTGTCGCCGTCGTGAGGATGCGTCGTCCGCCGTGCGTGAATATCGTTGGCGAGCAATAGGATGTCTTGTCGGTGAGACCTTTGGTGACCCAGACGGTTTCGCCGGTCATCTTGTTCAGTGCGGCCATGATCGCGTCCGGGCCCCCGGGCGTGCAGATGACGCGGTCTCCATCGACCAGCACCGATTCGGCGATATGCCAAATACCCATCTCGCCGCTGAAGCGCTCCAGGATACTCACTTCCCACTTCTTCTCGCCGCTGGCGAGGTCGATGCAGTAGAGCGTCCCCAGTCCCGAAAGGACGTAGAGGCGCTCGCCATCGATCGTGGGAGTGGACCGGGGACCCGGCGCCTGTTTCTCGAGCGTCTCCGGGCCGTAAGGAATCTGCCGCGTCAACGTCCCGTCCGCGTTCAGCTCGAAGACGGTCCCGATCTGCTCATCCAGCATGCCCGTCAGGTAGATCTTGCCCTGGACCACTGATGCCGAGGAGAAGCCCTGGCCGAGTCCCGTGGCGACCCAGACTTTCTCGGGACCGCCGTCCGGCCACGATTGGAGCAGGCCAGTTTCAGGAAACATGCCATCCCGATTCGGCCCGCGGAACTGCGGCGAATCGGCCGCATTGACACTCCATGCCACAGCGCAGACAAACGCCACCACCCACATCATTCTCATGCTCAGGAGTTTCCTCGGTGTTTATGCCTTTTCCAGCATTCTGAGGTGGCAGCGCAGGACTTTGCCCGTCTTTTCGTCACGCAGGTGCAGGCCGTTGCCTTCGCACCATTTGTAGGCCCAGCAGTCTTCGCAGCAACCCTTCTTCGTCCAGCTCCGGTCCCGCATGTTCTGGTAGCGGTTTTCCCAGCAGTCCATGAAGCTGTCGCGATAGATATTGCCTTGAATGTAGTCGCCGCGCAAGCTGGGGCACGCGGATATGGACCCGTCGGCCAGGACTGAACCCACATTGATGCCGGCCCGGCACCAGAAGAAGGTGTCGCGGACCTTGCCTTCGTAGGGTCCCAGGAATCCTTCGCAGGAATAGCTGGCACTGACCCTGCCTTCGGCGCGAGTTTGCTTGATGAACTCCATCAAGTCACGGAATTGGCTGCCCGTGATGTCGAGCAAGGGGTCGTCCTCCGCCCGGCCCTTCGGGAAAATGGTGAACAAGCGCCACTTCTTGATGCGCCTATCCACCAGCAGCTTCTTGATGGTCTCCAACTCGCACAGGTTCTTCTGGTTGACGCACGTCACCACATCGGAAGTAAGGCTGGGCGTCTGCCCGAGAAGATCCACCGCCGCCAGCGCGCGCTCGAACGAATCCGGACGCCGCCGCAGCCAGTTGTGGCTTTCCTCCAATCCATCGAGGCTGACCGTCATCGAGCGCAGGCCTGAATCCAACAGGCTATCGAATCGCTCGCGGGTGAGGCTGTACCCGTTGGTCACCATGCCCCACGCGAATCCGCGTTGCCGGAACGCCTTTCCGCATTCCTCCAGGTCCTCGCGCAGCAGCGGTTCACCGCCTGTCAGGGCTAGCGTGATTCTCGCAGGGTCCTGGTGCTCGCGGATTTCGTCCAGCACGCGCAGGAAGTCGGCAAGAGGCATGTCCCCGGTGATACTGTCGCGGCGGCAATCGCTTCCGCAATGACGGCAACACAGATCGCAACGCAGCGTGCATTCCCAGAAGAGGTAGGTCAGTTCGTGCAGGTCGGTTTGGGCGTGACGGTATCGCCTGAACAGGTTTAACGCGCCACGCCTGATTAACGAGAGTTCCCGCGTGTTCATCGGCCCCGCCAGTCGGTTTCGGGTTGGGTAAGACTACCGATCGAGCGCGTCTGCTGTCGGGACGCCGTACACGGGCACCGGACCATACAGAACCACCGGTGGGCAGCCCGTGGCGATCAATCCGAGCGCGCTTAGTAGGGCCGTCAGAACGAGAACGCGCAAGACCGCCCAGCGATGCTTGGTCTTACGTACCACTCGCACAACATGTTTTGCCATAGGATACTCCCCCGTAGAAATCTCCGGGCGACAATCGTACCCGTCACTATGCCCCTGCGTATTATACAACCGAATTGAGGCGCTGTCACCGCCTCAGACGGGGAGCGCCGGACTGGGAGCGCCGGCATCCCTGCCGGCTCTTGGGGAAACACACTGCTCATTGTCTGGAAGGCCTTCTTCCCCTTGTTCGGCAGACGTGCTTTCCTCTACCGTGAAAGGAAGACGGTTACGCGCGGGGCGGGTTTGGATGGGAGGACTGCATCATGCGTTGTCCGGATTGGAAGACGTGTTTCTGCCTATCTGTCATGATACTCAGTGGCTGCGCCTCCCTCCGGTCAGGTCCGGCAGGCATAATCCTGGTCCGCGGCAAACCAACTGCCTACACGATAAATGTCTCTCCCGGCGCGCCGCCTGCCGTGCAATATGCTGCATATGAAATGCAGCATTTCCTCCGTGATATGAGCGGCATGGAACTGCCCGTGCTTGAGCAGCCCGGTCTGCCTCCACTGGAACTCCGGATGCTCAAGGGCGGTCAAGAGTCTCTGCGAGATGGGCAGGCCCCCGCGCACCTTGACGGCCAGTCTGCCTCCGAACCGCCACTCGGTCCTGAAGGCTATTCTCTGCATGTTTGGAAAGAGTATCTCAGCATACGAGGCGGAGGCCCAAGAGGGACTTTGTACGGCGTCTACGCACTCCTGGACGATCACTTGGGATGTCGCTGGTTTACACCGGAGGTCAGCCGGATCCCGAAAGGGGATCGACTCGATATCCCGCCAATTGATGAGGTGCTTCCATCTCCGCCGCTGGAGTACCGGGAACCGTTTGTCGCGGAAGCGTTGGACCCGGACTGGGCGCTGCGTAACCGCGTGAACGGGCAATTCATGGAACTCGACGAAGCCCACGGGGGAAAGGTGAAATACGAGGGTTTTGTCCACACGTTTGAATCCTTGCTGCCTCCGGATGAGTTTTTCGACACACATCCGGAGTTCTTCTCGCTTATCGACGGCAAGCGGCTCAAGTACCGGTCCCAATGGTGCAATACGAATCCCGAACTGGCAAAGGTGGTTACCGAGCGAGTCAGGCAAAACATGCGGGAATATCCCGAAGCCACGGTATTCTCCGTGTCGCAGAATGACTGGGGCAACTACTGCCAGTGCCCGGACTGCACGGCGCTCGCGGAGAAAGAAGGATCCCAGGCGGCACCAATCCTGTACTTGGTGAACCAAGTGGCGCGCGGTGTTCGCGAAGAGTTCCCGGACAAACTCATCGACACACTGGCGTACCTCTACTCGCGGAAGCCGCCCAAGACCATGCGCCCCGAACCCAACGTTATCGTGCGCCTGTGTAGCATCGAATGCTGTTTCAATCACCCGTTCGCCGAATGTGCGTCGGAACAGAACAAAGCCTTCGTTCAAGACCTTTCCGGTTGGTCGCGGGTGTGTGATCGTCTATGGATCTGGGACTACGTGACTTCATTCAGCCACTATCTCACGCCATTTCCAAATCTGCATGTGCGGGGACCAAACATCCGATTCCTCGCCGAGCATAATGTGCGCGGTATCTTCGAGCAGGACGTCTATAACACCCGCGACGGCGAACTCAGTGGGCTGAGCGGCTACTTGAATGCCAAGCTTCTGTGGAACCCCGAGGCGGACCCCAAGCAACTCATGACGGAGTTCTGCGAGGGCATCTACGGAGAGGCCGCGCCGCACGTACTACGCTACCTGGAACTGCTCGAAGGCACGACCGTGAATCAAGATCTCCATTCGTCGTGCTGGGACGGGCCTGATGCGCCCTACATCACCGACGCGTTTCTCACGGAAGCCGATGGGGCGTGGAATGAAGCCGAAGTGGCCGTTGCCCACCGGCCGGATGTCCTGCAGCGCGTGCGCATCTATAGGCTCCCCGTGGACTATGCCATCATGGAGCACGCGCGGTTCGACGGCTTGGCGGCGCTGGAGCCTGCCGCGGGTATGCCGTGGGGGGTACGCGTCCCTCCCGCGCTCACGGGGCGAATCGAGCGCTTCTTCCGTGTCGCGGGATCGAGCCAACTCAAGCAAACGCGCGAGCACGGGGATTCCATCGCGGACTACAAGGCGGGGTGGACGCGTTTCCTCGCAGCTCCTACTGCGCAGGCATTGCCCTCAATGGAGATTGCTGGTCCGAAACCCGGTGTGAACTATAGCTTCTATGAGGGCCGCTGGATCACGCTCCCAGCCTTTGCGGAACTAACGCCGGCGATGCAGGGCATAGCGGACGGGATCACGCTCGACGTCTCCCCGGTGGAGATGAGCTATGCGCTGCTGTTTGAAGGCGGCTTTCTGGCGCCCGAAACCGGGCTGTATTGTTTCACGCTCGTTTCCAATGATGGATCGCGCATGACCATCGACGGGCAGCTGCTCATCGACCACGACGTGCGCCACATGGCCGTGCCAAGAGGGAATCTGGTGCCGCTCGAGAAGGGCTATCACCCCATGACCATCGAGTACTTCCAGAGTGCCGGGCGCAAGGTGCTGGAGTGCTATGTCGAGGGACCCAACATGCCCCGGCGACTTCTGAATGGTGATCTGTTGGCGCACCAATAGTGTGCGTCGTCAGGAAGAACGGGTAGCACTGCCCCGGAGAATCTGCCTATTCCCGATTACCTACGTGCTTTTTATCTTCTTCTTCTCCTTGTCGAACACGACGCGGTCTTTCTCCACGCAAGCATGATCGCCCATGAGGACCGCGATCGAGTGCATGTAGCCGAAGTCGATGTTCGCGTTCGGCGTGCCGCCAGTACGAATACAGTCGAACCAGTTCGTGACGTGCTCCTGACCGGGATAGGGCGGATCCGTTTCGAGCAGTTTCTGCTCCGTATAGTCCTTCTCGACCCCTTCCGTGGAGAGCACCGGATTGCTGAGGTCATGGCCGAATCCGCATTTGATGACGCCCTTCTCGAACATGAACCGGGTCATCTCGCTGTCGATGCAATTGCCGAAGTGGCTCGTGAACTGCGTGTGGAATCCTTCTTCGTAGTCGAGCATCACCGTGACCTGGTCCGGGGCGTCGCATCTCGGATCGTCGCCGCATTCGTACTTTCCGCCCCAGGCGGTGGCCGCGACCGGCAAGCCGCAGCCCGTGACGAAGTGGACCGTGTTAATGAAATGACTCATCCACCCGCCGATGGCCCCGCTGGTGATGTCGTAGTATCCCATCCAGCACGCGTGCAGGTGCGCGTCGAAAGGACGCCTCTTCCGGTTGTAGAGAAACGCATTCCAGTCGGTTTCGGCTTCGGTCTGCGGGCCCTTGTAGTTGACCCAGTAGGGCCGAAGCGTGGATTCCGAAGACTCGACGCGAAAGAGCTTGCCCAGCTTGTTCGATGCGATAACTTCCTTGATCGCACGTGCGCCCGGACTGCTGACCCCTTGCGTGCCCATCTGGACCACCATCTTGGAGGCGTGGACTGCGTCGCAGCACTGGTTGAGGCTCGCCATGTCCTTCATCAACGGGGCAAGCGGCTTCTCGACGTACACATGCTTGCCTGCCTGCACGGCATCCACGGTCTGCCCGCAGTGCTGATGGTCTGGCGTCGCGATGATGACGGCATCAATCTCGCCATCCTCGAGAAGCTCGCGGTAGTCCGCGTAAACCCGCGGCTTCAGTCCGTAGAGTTTTTCGGCTTCACCGGGATAGGTGTCCCGGCGTTGGCTCCAGATGTCGCACACGGCGACGAGGGCCGTGTTGGCATTGGCGGGGTGGACCATGTTCTGCATGACCCATCGGCCGCGTCCGCCGCATCCGATCAGGCCGATGTTGATGCGGTCATTCGCGCCGATGACGCGTGTCTCGCTTGCGGCCGCACGCCCGGTGGCCGCCAGCCCCGCCACTGTGCCCAGCGTAATCGCACTTCCCAGGAATTCGCGCCGTGTCTCACCTTTGCTGCTCATGGTCAAGTCCCCCATGATGGCCCAGATTTCCACTGAGGTCCGCCTGCGACCGCCACAGGCGCCTTCCGGTAACTATAGTAGCCTATCGTAAACCCGTCAATGCGAAAGAAATGACCTTCGATCGAGGCCCTACCCAGGCTGCTGCCGGCCTGGACGTCCTGTACACGATGCAGCGCCGAGGTCCACCCTTCGTGTTGTATTGTTCCCGAGAGTGTGGTTCCTACCGTGTTGAGTACGCAACCACGTGGCAGCTCACAGTTGAGTCTTTCATGGTACTGGGGAATACTTGCGTATCGGGCGCTGCATTCGTAAGTGGCCAACCACTTCACGTCTTCATCGCCACCCTAGCGAGCGTCATCCCAGGAGGAAGTGGACAGTGATTCCCAGAAAACTGCGTAGCGTCGTCAAGTTGTCAGCCGTGCGTGTGATGAGAAGGTATATCGGGCCATGGATGGCGCTGTCCTTCGTTGTGGCCGGAAGCGTGGGGTTACAGGATTGCCTCGCAGAGGACTTCAAGGCCCCGAGTTTGGATGAACTCAAGCCCATGCTCAGAATCGAGTGGCGGCTTGGCCCGGATTACCCGATGGGGATCCAGGAATCCCTCGTTGGGTGCATCAACGGCAAGATCGTCTCTGCGGGTGGCTTCACTCGCCATCCGCTCGACATCTGCAAACAGATTCCCGATGCTTTTGATGGCCAGACATCCGGATTCACTCGTCTCTCATTTGTGCTCGATCCGGCGCACGAAGCAACGGGCTGGACGCGGATCGCCGACGTGCCCGGGCCTGCGCGCCAGGGCGCTGCCATCGCGGTCGTCGACAACATGCTGTACGCGATGGGCGGCCTCAATTACACCGAGCCGTTCACGTATCGCGATACCTATCGATTGCAGGAGAAGGAGGGACGTTGGGTTTGGGATGAGCTCCCGAGTTGCCAGCTCCCATGGCCCGTGTACGGCAACGCAGGCAGCACGGCTGTGATCGGGAAGAAGATCTACCTTCTTGGCGCGGCTGATTCGTTTCAGGGCCCCGGTGCGGATAGCAATGATTTCCATTCGGAGGCAGGCCGTGATGGCACCCCGGTTGGCGCGGCACTTCTGGTACTCGACACCACCCAACTCGAATCAGGGTGGAAGCGTCTCGCTGATTGCCCCGGAGTCCCTAAGTTTGACTGCGGCATTGCCGCTGCCGGAGGCAAGGTTTATCAACTCGGTGGCATTTTCGCGCCGTTGGCGAAACAGGAATACTCTTACTACAACGCCGTGGACAGTTGGATGTACGATCCAGCGAACGATGCTTGGACGCGGCTCCGCGACATGCCGGATGGGGCCAACCGGCGCGCGCTGGCCTACGACGACCGTTACATCCTCCTCATTGCCGGTTACAAGTATTCAAAGACCTGGCATCTGGATCGCACGGTGTCTGATGCGTACAGCGCCGAGGAGACGACCCGTGATTGGAAGGACTTTTTTGAAGACACCGTGCTGGTCTACGACACGAAGACCGGGCGCTTGGGCACTGCGGACCCTCTGCTCGAGCGCACCTCGATCCCGAGTTCAGCGATTGTTGGCGATACCATGTACTGCCTGGGCGGAGAGGGCGGACCACGGCTGTTTCATCCTGCCACGCTGCACATTGGCAAGATTGTCGCAGTAATGCCTTGATAAACGCTGAAACACGTTTCGGAACTTTCATTGCGGGAGGTCCTCTCGCTGCTCATGTCAAGACGTTGTCAACTTTTGCTTTAATGGACGATGCTGGCTACGGTGGGAGGTTGGCATAGCGCAGCACCTGCCCCGGATCCGATACGTACTGGGAGCATGGGAGGGAGTTCCGGCGTGCCTTGTCTGGAGATGAGCGGCATCGTCAAGCGTTTTGGGGGCATTACCGCCCTGGGAGGCGCCTCGCTCTCCGTGGAGGCGGGCGAGATTCACGCCCTGGTGGGGGAAAATGGCGCCGGGAAGAGCACCCTCATCAACATCGCCACGGGCGTATTGCGCCCGGATGAAGGTGCCATAAGCCTTCAGGGAGCGCCAGCTCATTTCGCGAACCCGCGCCAGGCGGCGGCTTCCGGCGTGGCGGTGGTCCACCAGGAGTCCGATCTGTTCCCTCAACTGAGCCTCGCGGAAAACATGCTCCTGAGCCAGGGGCTGGTGCGAGGGCGCTTGGGCCTGGTCCAATGGGGCGCCACCTTCGGTAAAGCAGCAGAGATGGTGTCAGCCCTGGGCGAGCGATTCGATGTGCGCGCCACAGCGTCGGGTCTTCCTGTGGCGCGCCGCATGATGGCCGAAATCGCCGCGGCCGTCTCCGCGCAGGCGCGCATTCTGTTTCTTGATGAACCCACCGCCTCGCTCACGGTGAAGGAGATCCAGAACCTATTCGCTCGCATTCGCGCGCTGCGCGAACAGGGCGTAGCCATTGTCTACGTGAGCCACCGGCTGGAGGAGGTGCTGGAGCTGTGCGACCGAGTGACAGTCATGCGAGACGGGCAGACCATCTGCACGCACAGCGCCGCAGACTTGACCATGCAGCAGATGGTGAACGAAATGGTGGGCCGGGAAGTCACCAGTTTCTTCGGCAAGCGGTTCGTGGCTATCGGCGATCCCTGCCTTACAATAGAGGGGCTGACCGATCCTGCCGGCGCGTTTCGGGATATCTCGCTCGACGTGCGTGCAGGCGAGATTGTTGGACTCTACGGATTCATCGGCGCGGGCCGGAGCGAACTCGGTCAAAGCCTCTTTGGCTTAGGAAGCGCGCCCGACGGCCGGGTATACCTGAATGGCAAACCTTATCAGCCCTGCAGTCCGCGTCGCGCCGTAAGGCAAGGCGTGGCCTATCTGCCTGAAGATCGCCTCGTGCAAGGCATCTTCCGCGGGCATTCCATCCGTACGAACACCAGCGTGGCCCAGTTGCGCCGGCTGTCGGTGGCAGGCATCGTGTCGGGCACAAAGGAAGCGGTTCTCACAGAGCGGGCCATGGCCTCCACACGCGTGCGTGCGGAGAGTATGGAGCAACCTATCGGCACGCTGAGCGGAGGCAATCAGCAGAAAGTGGTGTTTGGCAGGTGGCAGAGCACCAATCCGAAAGTGTTCATCCTCGATGAGCCCACGCGCGGGGTGGATGTTGGAGCCAAGGCGGAAATCCACAATCTTATCTACGATCTCGCCGGGCAAGGCGCGGCGATTCTGCTCATCAGCTCGGACCTGCCGGAGATCATGGCCGTCAGCGACCGGGTCGTCACGTTGGCGGAGGGGCGCCAAACCGGCATGTTTGATCCGAGGAGCAATTCCGAGCCGGCAATCGCTGCCGCGGCGGTGCCCAAGGCGGCCGTAGACTCGGGCCACGCGAAAGGCCGTGCCCGGGCGCTCGCACTCACGCGCGTGCGAGAGGGTGGTCTGTTGATGTTCATATTGGTCATGGCGGGAATCATGGCGTTGGCCAAACCAGCCGAGTTCGCCACCATGGAGAATTTCCTGGACATCCTCGCCAACGCGGCGCTCCCGGCGATCATGGCACAGGGTGTCATGCTGATCATCTGCGCGGGCGGCATCGACATCTCCATCGGCTCGATGATGGGGCTCGTGGGCGCCGTGGCCGCGCTTGCAGCGAAAGGGCAATGGCCCGCGCCCGTCTGCCTTGCCCTGGCCATGGGTCTGGGATGTGCGCTGAGTCTCGTGAACGGAGCCACCGCGCTCATCGCGAGGATTCACCCCATCATTGTCACCCTGGCGGGCCTCAGCATCTACCGGGGCGTCATGCGCTGGAGCACCAGCGGCCGCGAGGTGATTCAATTGCCTGAAGGCTACCGTGCGCTGGCGGAAGGCACTTTGCTGGGCATTCCGAAGATCGTCTGGTGCGTGCTGGCGGTGACGGTGCTGGTGCACATCTTGCTCCGCTATACGTTGACGGGACGGCGCATACTGGCCCTGGGCAATTCGGAATCCGCAGCGCGGCTCATCGGCCTTTCCAAAACCCGCCTGACGCTCTTCGTGTTCGCCGTGTCGGGAAGCTTGACGGGTCTCGCCGCCGTGCTGCATGCGGGCTACTACGGCAAGGTGCAGGCGAACACGGGCGAAGGCTGGGAGTTGCAGGCCATCGCGGCGGCGGTCATCGGCGGCACCAACATCCTCGGCGGCCGCGGTTCGGCCATCGGCACGCTGCTGGGCGCGTTCCTCGTGGCTATGCTGTATAACATCCTGATCCTCGCGCGGGTCAGTTCCTACTGGTCGCACTTCTTCGTCGGCGCCCTCATCCTCGCGGCGGTATTGGCCGACATGCAAATGCAGCGTCAGAAGCGGAGCGCCCCATGATTAAGCGCATGCTGGCCACGCGCGAGTTTGCGCTCTTCGTCCTGCTGATACTCGTATTCTCGGGATTCAGCCTGTTTGTCGACGGGTTTCTCGACTGGCCCGATTTGTTCCGGCAGTCGCGTTACTGGGCGGTCATGGGCATGATCGCCGTGCCCATGACCTTCATCATCACCACGGCGGGCATTGACCTGTCCGTGGGCAGCATTGTGGCTCTGGCGGGCGTGGTGGTGGGTTTGCTCTACGGCGACGCGGGATGGAGCATCTGGTCCGCTAGCGCGGCGGCCATCTTCGTGGGCGCGCTCGCGGGCGCCTTCAACGGTGGGATATCGAGTTACCTGCGCGTGCCACCCCTCGTGGTGACCCTCGCCACGATGGCCTTGTTCCGGGGGCTCGCGATGGGCCTAAGCCGGGCGCGCTCGCTGGGTGGCCTTCCTCAGGGATTCCGTTGGCTATCCAACGGCAATGTCTTGGGATTTCTGGCCGACGCGAATGGCCAGCCGTACGTGCCGTTCTCTTTCGCAATGATGCTGCTGATCTTTGGCGCCGGATGGGTGCTCATGCGCAAGTCCTGGGTGGGACGCTTCACCGAGTGCGTCGGCGAAAACGAAACCGCCGCCGTGTTCGCAGCCATCGATGTGCGTTGGTTGAAGGCATTGCTCTACACTGCCTCAGGGTTAGCCTGCGGCGTTGGTGCCCTGTTTCACACGGCCCTGTACGCCACGGCGAAAGCCGACACCGCTGTCGGTCTCGAGCTGGAAGCCATCGCCTGCGTGGTGGTGGGAGGCACCCGTATCAGCGGCGGACGCGGTTCGGTCACGGGGACCCTGCTGGGCCTTCTGATTATCGGTGTGCTTAGGCACGGTCTGTTGATGGCCGGTATCCGGCAACAGTATGTGGTCATCTATGTGGGGATTCTTGTGATTGTCGCGGCGGTTCTCAACGAACGGATCGCTCTGCGGAAAGGAGGCGTCGCATGAAATTCGCGTGGATTCCGAGTCTGCTCTTTCTGGTGGCCCTGACGAGTTGCGGGCCGACCGAGCCTGCGCCGTTGGCTTCAGACACTCCCGCGGCTCCCGTCGCCGATGAGACGGCGGAACCTGTGGCGGAGCCTGCCGTAGACGCTCCCGCGGAGTCCCTGACTATCGGCGTAATGCCGAAGCTCGTCGGCATCGACTTCTTTAATGCCACCGAGCGGGGCGCGCGGGAAGCGGCCAAGGAACTTGGGGTCGAACTGGTCTACGATGGCCCAGTCACGAACGATGTTCAGCAGCAGGTGCAGATGGTCGAGACCTGGCTCTCGAAAGACTACGACGCCATCGCCGTGGCGCCCAACGACCCCGACGCGATCGCACCGGTCCTTGAAGACGCCCGCGCCAAAGGCTCCGCCGTCATCGCGTGGGATGCCGATGCCGCGGCAAGCGCGCGTGACTATTTCGTCAGTCAATGCAGTCCTGAAAGTGTGGCGCACGCCTTGATGGATTTGGTGGCCAAGAACTGCGGCGAAGATGCCAAGTACATCATCCTTACGGGTTCACTCACCGCGGCGAACCAGAACATCTGGATGGGGGAGATGGAGAAGTACCGGCAGGCGAAGTATCCCGCCATGACCAACCTCTCGGAGACTCCGAAAGTGTCCGAAGAAGATCAGGCCCTTGCCACCCAGGTGACCACCGACATTCTCAAGGCCTATCCCGAGTTGGACGCCATCTTCGCCATCACCACCGTGGCGCTCCCCGGCGCTGCCGAGGCACTGAAGAACAGCGACCGGCGTGAGCAAGTGTATCTCACCGGCGTGAGCACCCCGAACGTGATGCGTGAGTATATCGAGCAGGGCGTCGTGAAGGAGTTCGTTCTGTGGGATGCCGTCGACCTCGGCTACCTGACGGTGCACGTGGCCGCGGCTGCGGCAAAGGGCCAGATGGACCCTGCTCAAGCGACTTTCACGGCCGGACGCCTGGGCGCGGTCGGCGTCGCAAACAACGTGGTCACGTTGGGCGCACCCATCGTGTTCAGCAAAGAGAACATCGGCAAGTACGATTTCTAGCGTCCATGAACAGCGATCGTAGGTGACGAGTGCACCGGAAGGAGGCCATCGTCGTGATAACACGAGAAGAAGGGTCCGCAGGGTCCAGCCTGCGCCGGCGCGATTTTCTGGGTGTCGTCGCAGGAGGGGCGGCCACGATCACCGGATTGGCCCAAGAGATGGCCGCGGCGCAGCCTGCAACCAACCCCGCGCCCCGGCGGCCAAACGTCCTCTTTATCATGACAGACCAGCAGCGGGCTGACACCATCGCAAGCTTGGGCAATGCGGCAATCCACACCCCCAACTTCGACCGCTTGGTCGCGCGCGGCGTCACATTCACCAATGGCTATTCGACGTGCCCCGTATGCGTCCCATCGCGGCTCACGATTCGCACAGGTTGCGAACCGCCCACGACAGGAACGTACAGCAATGCCCTTCCCGACCTCGTGTCAGGTCAGGCGGAAGCGACGGAAGGCCGGTGTGGGAACTACCTCGCGCGCACCATGGCCTCGCTCGGATATCGCACCTTCGGAATCGGCAAGTTTCACACGCATCCCTGGGACGAAGACATCGGTTACGAAGTGCACCTTCACAGCGAAGAACTGTACGGCTCGCCGGACCAGCGCTCGCGAGACGATTACGCAGCGTTTATCCGCCAGCAGCACGCCGCATACGACTTTGTGGAAGGGCTGATGGGCGAGCGGACCGAGATGTATTATATGCCGCAGATGAGCACGCTGCCGGCTCCGCTTGGCGTCGAAGCGTGGGCGGCGGATCGGGCCGTCGAACAACTCGCGGTAGCCGATGAGCGTCCCTACTTCGGATTCGTCTCCTTCGTGGGACCGCATCCTCCTTTCGCGCCGCCGATCCCGTATAACCGCATGTACGACCCGGACCGGATGGCGAATCCGGTACGCGGCGACATCGCGGTCGATCACATGGACGAACAGATCCGGTGGATGAACTACGCCATCTGGGCCGAAGACATTAACGACACGCACGCGCGCGTGCTCAAGGCCCGGTACTACGGCGAAATCTCCTACATTGACCAGTGCCTGGGCCGGGTCCTCGACGCGGTCGAGGCGCGCGGCGACGCCGACAACACGCTCATCTGCTTCTTCGCGGACCACGGAGACCATCTCGGCGACCATCATGCCTGGCAGAAGGAGAGCTTCTTTGAGGCGTCGTGTCACATTCCCTTCCTGGTGAGTTGGCCGGAACGGCTCCCGCGCAGTGTACGGCGCGACGAGTTGGTCTGTCTGACCGACTTGTTTGGGATCGCCACGAGCACGGCCGGGTCACGCGAGCTGCGCGAAGGGGTAGACGTGTTGGGGATTCTCGAAGGAAGCGCCCAACCACGTGAACACCTTTTCGGGTACTACGGAACTCCGGGGACTCCTCGGTTCAAGATCATGGTGCGAGACAAGGATTGGAAGTACATCTACATGGCGAACGGAGGGCTGGAACAACTTTTCGATCTGCGTGACGATCCGCAGGAGTTGCACCAGCGCATCGACGAGCAGCGCGATGTGGCGGAACGGTTGCGCCACGCTGCCGCGAGCGCGCTCAACCGCGTGAACGCCAATCGTGCGCTCGACGCGAATGGCGATCTGTTGCGGCTGTCAGTCGAGGACCGCCCGCTCACGCGCATATACCAATTCGATCGCTCGCGCGGAGTCACGAGTTTTCCGCAAAAGCCCGAGGACGTGGTCCGCCCGAAAAGTGGTTGATAGGTCCTCACCGCAAATTACGCCAGTGCGCGTGGGCCATGAATGAGAGTTTTCGGCTGATTGCCGCCCGACGACTCTCGATGGAAGTGTGACGCAACCCTCGCCTTCTGTGCGCGCCAAGTACCTTCCGGAATTTCACGCTGAAAGCGTGTCGCAACTCTAGCCAGGGGCGGAGCGAAGCGGAGCCCCTGGTTATGAGATGTTCCAATCATTCAGCCCTGTATGGGCGTCGCAAGGATGGGTATATCAAGGTATTGCGGCGCCCCTTCAGGGCTCGGACTATGGGTGTTGGCCTATACCAGGGGCGGCGCTTCGCTTGCCCCTGGCTAGGGTTGCGTGGCGCCTTCAGCGCCAAGATACAGGAGAACTGTGTGAACTGGGCGGGCCACGTCATACCCCGCGATCGATTCCGGCCGGTTTGTTCACGCTGTAATGATAGCCGTGCGGTCGTATTCACGGCCCTCGCTATCGGAAAGCCAGCGAATGCCTCAGCATGCTCACTCGCCATGCCGCCGCGAGCGCTCATGTATCCACAGATGGCAAATCGAGAGGCACACGTCTACGGGAGTGCAACCGCCCTCTTCTCAGCCGACACCGGGTCAGGATTCAAGCAGTCTCGTGGATCCCGGCTTGAAGACCGGATAGATTCCGTTGGCGTCCGGCAATACCGGAGGCTCCATGCCGTCATGGCAGTCTTCCGGCTTCGGCGCATAGAAGAAGTCGGAATTGTTGACCTTTTCCCACGTCATTTCCTGGCCTGTATAGCAGGAAAGCTGTCCCATCACGCCGATCATGGTGCTGCGCGCCATGTAGTCGCCGTTGTTGACGGGCTCGCCCGAACGGATTGCCTTGAAGAGTACGTCGTGCTCGATCTGGTAGGGGTCGCAACCATCCTCCCAGCGCCAGGCGTTCTCGCCCCAGATTTCGCATTGCAGGATGGATGCCTTGCCCTTGCTGCCCAAGATGATACTGGAGGATTCGTCGTAGCACCCCTGGGTAGTCCGGCAGAAGGCGTAGATACGCACGCCGCTTTCAAACTCGTACACCACCGAATGGTGGTCGAACACATTGCCGTAGATCGGCTCCGTCATCGAGGAGCGCCCACCAAGACCATGGCATTTGACCGGGGCCGTGTTGTGTAACACCCAGCTTGCGCGGTCCAGGTTGTGCACCAGCGATTGTGGGACGTCGTCGCCGGACAACCAGTTGAAATGGTATTGCGTACTGCATTGCCATTCGAGTTCAGAGAGGCCCGGCGCGCGGTCGATAACGACATAGGGCGCACGCAGGAAATTCTCTTCGATGGCAATCACATCACCGATGGCGCCGTCATGTATCCGCTTGACTGTTTCGATGTATCCGGTGTGATACCGGCTCTGGAGTCCCGATACCAGGCACAAGCCCTTCTCCTTTGCCGTCTCCGCAGCTTGCTGCATGAGCTTGATGCCTGCGGGGTCGATGCCGTGAGGCTTTTCCACGAAGACATGTTTCCCGGCCTGGAGCGCGGCCATCGCATGAAACGGGTGAAACTTCGCCGCGTTGGCGATCAACACCACGTCGGATGCTTCGATCACGCTTTTGTAGCCGTCAAAACCCACGAAGCAGTGGTCGTCATCGACGGTGACCTGGTCTTTCATCTGCGCTTGGATACGTTCTCTTTTCGCCTTCACGCGATCCATGAAGATATCGCACATCGCGACGAGCCGCGCTCCGGGATCGGCGTTCAGCGCCTGAACAACGGCGCTGGTATTGCGCCCCCCGCAGCCGATCATGCCAACGCGGATGGTATCGCCGGCGGCCGCATACGCATTGCGCGCGATGACGTTGGCGCTCAGGACGGCCGAGACTCCCGCGGCAGAACTCTTCAAGAACCCCCTTCGTGTTGTGGAATAGCTGTTACCCGATTCTTGCGCATGTGCCATTGTGCCCCCTTCTCCGGACGACGGTCCTGTTATTCACCTGACCCCGGCGTCTCACGGTTGAACTTCTCAAGCGGAAGTATACATCGATCGAGGTCACAGCGCCGAGAGTCCCTTCCTGCCGACGGACCCAGAAGCGCGGATTGACGAGTTCAACCGCGGTTCTGAATGCACGCGACGCCCCCAAGAAAGGTGACTGTGCACTCCTGGCTCGTCCAATGCTATCCTGAACGCGCGAGCGGAAGGTCCCGGGGGTTCTCCATTCCGCTCTAATCGTGCAGTCGAAGCAAGCGCACAGTCCCAAGTAGGGGCACTCGGATATGTTGGACAAAGTCTGCATCGAAAGGAGACCAAGTGTTTGGAAAGACCTTCTTGGTGTCGTTCTCCGCTCTTGCATGTCTGGCGGTAGGGACTATCGAGTCCTTCGCAATCGCTGAGCCGCCGCTGCCGTGGGATCTCCCGGCCTTCTCGGGACCTCCCGAGACCTTCCCTGCTCCGGAATTCCAAGAAGACGGCGTGACGGCCATCTTCTACGAGGGACTTCCGTATCTGGGCAAGCCCACGCGCGCGTTCGCGTGGTACGGAATCCCAAAGTTGGAAGCCGGACAGAAGTGCCCGGCGATGGTGCTTGTCCACGGCGGGGGCGGGACCGCCTTTGTCGAGTGGGTGCGCCTCTGGGTGGGGCGTGGCTACGCCGCCATCGCGATGGACACGTGCGGGTGCGTCCCCAAAGGCAAATACGGGAACTGGCAGCGGCATGAGGCGGGCGGTCCGGGAGGGTGGGGTGGCTTTGACCAGATAGATGCGCCTCAAGCCGATCAATGGACGTATCAGGCCGTGGCGGACATCGTTTTGGCACATTCGCTGATCCGTTCATTTCCCGAAGTGGACCCGGAGCGCACCGGAATCACCGGTATCTCCTGGGGCGGTTACTTGACGTGCATCACCGCCGGCGTTGACTCGCGGTTCAAGCTTGCCGTGCCCGTATATGGGTGCGGTTACCTTGGCGAGAACTCCGCGTGGCTTGACAATTTCGAGAAGATGGGTCCCGAAAAGGCGACCAAATGGCTCGGCCTGTGGGACCCCTCAATATACCTTCCCCGCGCCGCCATGCCCATGCTGTGGGTGACGGGCACCAACGATTTTGCCTACCCCATGGATTCGCTCCAGAAGTCGTACCGCCTGCCCACGGGCGCGCGGACGCTGTGCCTGCGCGTCCGCATGCTGCACGGGCACGGTGGCGCCGGTGAGAACCCAGAAGAGATCCACGCCTTCGCCGAGAGTATTCTCAATGGGAAGACAGCGCTGGCCGCGGTCACGGGGCAGGGGCGGGAAGGGAAGGATGTCTGGGTCTCCTACGCAGGAGCGAATCCGATATTGAAGGCCGAACTCAACTACACGTTGGACACCGGCAAATGGCAAGACCGGGAATGGGAGACCGTGCCGGCGCAATTGGATACCGCTCAGAACCGCGCCACCGCGGCCTTGCCGGAAGGGACCACCGTCTACTACGTCAACCTGATCGATGACCACGACCTTGTTGTCAGCAGCGAACACGTGGATCTGTCAGCCAAGTAGACCGATGCCGGATTGCAGCTAGGCTGTGAGTGGCCGGACAGGAAGTTTAGGCGTCCTGAAGCACCAACCAGCAGGGGTGGAGGTGGCGTCTGCCGGAGCCACACTAAGGAGTTCAACGTGGTGGACAAGCACGAAGAGAGCGAAGCCAATGCGCGGGGGAGTTGGGCCTACGTGTTGTTCGTATCGCTGGTGGCGACCTTGGGAGGTCTCCTCTTCGGGTATGACACGGCGGTGATCTCCGGCGCAATTGGCTACATGGAGGTCTTTTTCCATCTTACCCCCGCCATGGTCGGTTGGGCGGCATCCAGTGCATTGATTGGCTGTGTACTTGGCGCGGCATGTGCGGGCACGGTGAGCGATCGCATCGGACGCAAGAAGGTCCTGTTGATTGCCGCGGTCTTCTTCTTCGTATCGGCCGTGGGGTCGGCGATACCGCGCAACCTGACCGAATTCGTGCTGTACCGCATTCTGGGGGGCTTGGCCGTTGGCGCCGCGTCCATGATGTCTCCCCTGTACATCGCCGAGATCTCTCCCGCGCGCATCCGGGGACGGATGGTGTCGCTGAATCAACTCGCGATCGTAAGCGGCATGCTCATTGTTTACTTTGTCAATTACTTCATCGAGGGGTATGGAACTACCCTCGGTGAAGACTGGAATCTGCTCTATGGATGGCGCTGGATGTTTGGGTCCGAGGCCTTGCCCGCCTTGCTACTCTTTATCCTGATGTTCTGCGTGCCCGAGAGCCCCCGTTGGCTGGTCAAGAACCAACGTGAGGAGAAGGCGAAGGAGATACTACTGCGGGTGAACGGACTCGCACATGCGGAGATGGAATTGGCGGCCATTCGTGAAAACTTGGCGCGGGAGTCCGCTTCGATACTCCAACTGTTCCTGCCCGGACACCGGGTACTGCTGATGATCGGCGTGACGTTGGCCATTCTGCAGCAAGTTACCGGAATCAACGCCATCCTTTATTACGCCCCGGAGATCTTCAAGGACCTCGGCTTTGCCATGGATGCCGCGCTGCTGCAAACGGTCGCCGTGGGTGCGGTCAACGTATTGTTCACTCTCGTGGCCATTTGGTCCGTGGACCGCTTCGGACGAAAGCCACTTATGATCTGCGGAGCCACAGGCATGGGTATCTCGCTCGCGGTTCTGGGTTTTGCATTCTGCTTTCAGAAGAGCGGGGCCTGGGTCCTGCTCTTCATTCTCGGCTATATTGCGTGCTTCGCCATGTCGTTGGGCCCCGTGGTCTGGGTGATTCTCTCTGAGGTCTTCCCCATGCGCATTCGAGGCCGGGCGATGGCTATCTCGACGGTGATCCTCTGGATATCCTGCTACCTGGTTTCTCAGACCTTTCCCATGATGAACGATCATCCCGTACTTGTACGGCTATTCCACCACGCCTTTCCATTCTGGGTCTACTCGGTCTTCTGCGCCATCACCATCTTGGTTACTATCTTCCTCCTACCGGAAACCAAGGGCCGTTCACTGGAAGAAATCGAACGGATGTGGATGGAAAGACAACCTTAGGACTCGATACAGCGAAGAGGATATCGAATCATGACGCCGCGTGACAGAGTCAAAGATGCGTTGAACCATCGGTCCGGACCGATTCCCATCGACTTCGGCAGCACGGCCGTAACAGGGATTCACGTTATGGCCGTGGAAGCCTTGCGAGACGCCTATGGTCTCGACCGTCATCCGGTGAACGTCATCGAACCCTATCAAATGCTGGGACTCGTTGAGGAGGACCTGATTGCCGCGCTGGGGATTTGTACAGCCGGTGTGCCGGGGCCCAAAACCATATTTGGCTTCTCGCCGGCAGGGTGGAAGGAATGGCGGACGCCTTGGGGACAAGAGGTGCTGGTTCCAGATGCCTTTCGAGTCACCGAAAAAGGCGACGATGTTTACATCTTTCCTGAAGGCGACCTCTTGGTGCCGCCAAGCGGGCATATGCCGAGCACCGGCTACTTTTTCGACACGATCGTGCGGCAACCCGAATTCAAGGAAGAGGAACTCGATCCCGAAGATAACCTGGAGGAGTTTGGCCCAATCAGCGAAGAGGATCTCGCCTGGATCGAACGAGAAACTGCAATTGCCGCAGCGACTGGGCGTGCCGTCGTTTCCGGCTTGCCCGGTACCGCCTTTGGCGATATTGCCCTCGTCCCGGCCCCCTTCTTGAAGCATCCCAAGGGAATCCGCGACATCGCCGAATGGTACATGAGCACCCTGACGCGGCAGGATTATGTCCACAAGATATTTGAGAAACAGCTCGAGTATGCGTTAGCCAATCTCGAAAGGATTCATGCGGTTGTCAAAGAGAGCCTGGACGTCGTCTTTGTGTGCGGCACCGACTTCGGTACCCAAGTCAGTACCTTCTGCTCACCGGAAACCTATGATTCGCTTTGGCACCCTTACTACAAGGCGGTGAACGACTGGATACATGCGCACACCACGTGGAAGACCTTGAAGCATTCCTGTGGCGCCGTGGAGAGTTTCATGAGCCACTTCATCGAATCGGGCTTTGACATCATCAATCCCGTTCAATGCTCTGCCGCCGGCATGGAACCCGCCATACTCAAGGAGCGCTACGGCGATCACCTCGTCTTCTGGGGAGGTGGCGCGGATACGCAAAGGACCTTGCCTTTCGGCACACCTGATGAAGTGCGGCGGCAAACCCGCGAACGTTGCGAAGTCTTTGGCGAAAACGGGGGATTTGTCTTCAATACGGTTCACAACATTCAGGCCCGCACCCCGGTCCAGAATCTCATGGCCATGTTTGAGACCATTAGAGAATTTAATGCGTGATTCGTGGTGATCGCCGCTACGGCGCCTTACCTGCCCGGGTAGCTTCACCCACGGGCCACACCTTCAACGTGTGTTCACCACCGTTGGGAAGTTCAAACGGCCCTGGGAACGGAATGCTCTCGCTTCGAATCTTGCCGAAGTAGTCCATGTCTATGCGTATCGGCGTATCGTCCGCGTGGACATACGGAAGGTCTGGAATCTTCGCCCTTCCAAGCAATTCAGATGTGACCAGCTCCCTCTTCCTCTCGGTGCCCCATGCGGCGTCCGACGTGATATGCAGAACGACTTCCCCCGAATCCTCCGCGAGCTTGATACCGGGATCGACATTCGTCAGCACAAGCGCGTCCTGTTCGTGCTTGGAAGGTGTCGCGCCGTGCAGAAACACATTGCCGGACATCCACACCGACAGCGTCGTGGCGTCGTATTCGGCCAAGCCGCTGTCGCCCGCAAAGATATTGTTGAAGAACCGATTGTCGCCGCCCTCGATATTGCGCAGTCCCGCGACCTCGGTGGAGTGTGCTTTGTGGAACGGCGTCTCTCTACTCAGCTCGGGTCGAGGCATGACCTTGCCCGTCATCAAATTGTGGACATAAGCGCCACCCTCCGACATGTCGAGCAAGGACCGCTCCGAAAGAAACAGATTGTTGTCCACCAGGAACGGACCGTGGTTGACCTCGACGAACAGGTCCTCGCTGGCGTTTTCGTGAAGCAGATTTCCCGTCACCCGTGCGCCTTGATTCATCCAGTCCAGCCAGATGCCCCGGACCGTGCGGAAGATATGGTTCCCGCCGATCGTCGTGTCGATGGCCGCGTGTATCTTGATACCAGCCATTTCCGCGCCCGTAAACAGGCACTGAACATGGATATCGTGGATCGTGTTGCCAGTGATCTTGCTGAATACGGCGCCCAAACTACCCACGATACCCGCCTGCTCGCAATGGGAGATCGTGTTGTTGCGCACGATGTGATTGCCGATGCTGTCCCGCGACCAACCGTTCTCCGTCGCGCGCTGGATCGTCAGGACGTATCCCTCAGCCGTATCCTCTGATGTGTTGTCCCACTGATCGCCGTACTTGCCGAGGGCAATGCCCACGCACTTTGAGTGACTGATCACATTGTTCTCGATGATCCATCCCTTGCTCCAGTGGGTGCCAATAAGTCCGATCTGCTCGGCCGTTGGCGGCGCCCATTGCGTGGCGGCGTGCCGCATGATGAAACCGCGCACCGTGATGTAGTTCATGCCCGGTTTATCCGGATAGAAGACTGCCCGCCGCACGTTGATCTCAACAAGCTCCTTGTTGGGATCAATCCCCTTGAACTGAGCCCAGAGTGTCGTCTCCGTGTCTCCGGCCTCGCCGAACCAGCGTGGAGTCGCCGTTACGGGCTTCATGATATCGTACAGGCTGGCCGCCTCCATCAACCATTCCCCATTAAGGTACACGGCGCCTGTATGGTGCTGCCGTCCCAAGGGATTGAACCAGTCGCCATGGATGAGTTCTCGATAGGGATTGTATTCACCGAAGAGAGTATTGGGCACCGTCACAGTCCATATGTCTCTCTCGATCCGCTCCCAGCCCGTAACGACTTCGGACCCCTTGATCTCGACCGTCTCGCCAGCGGCCGCCTGATACACGATGCGTCTTGCGTCGGATTCTCCGCCGCGCGGCGGGCTAATGCATTCTCGGTAGACGCCCTCATGTACCGTGATCGCGTCTCCTGGATGAGCCAAGCGGGCCGCCGCCGAGATGCTCCGCAAGGGGCGTGCCATAGAGCCATCATTGGCGTCGTCACCATTCACGGACACGTGGTACTCGTGATTCACGGGCACCGGTTGCTCCGCTGACGCCGCCGACTCATCCATGGCAATGGCAAGCAAAACGAGAGTAGTGAATGCCGCGCGGAATCTCATCGCTAAGTCACTCCTTATTGCCCACAGTTCATAGGAACCGGAAAGTCACACCTCATTGCAGGTTGGGCTTCGCGTCAGCGCATTGCGCCACGCATCCGCCACATCATTTCTCTCGCTCGAAAATCAGGTCATACCACGAGGCCTTGCCGTAAGCGCCGACCGGTGGCGCGAAGACCTGCACCAGACGCCACTTCTGTGCGGCGTATTCGCGCACCAGATCCTGGTAGTTCTCGCGAGGTTCGGACGTCCAAAACCGGGTCTCGATGCGAACAAACTCATATTCGTACACGGACCTCCTCCTTTCCAGGTGTGTCACTCAAACCGGAAGTCCGACATTCCCTTACGATCTTCGGCCAATCCTGCACGATGATAAGGTTACCTTCGTTGGCGCCGGCTCCCGCTAGCAGCATAGCGCGGCAGGAAGGCAACATTCTAACCATGCTCACTGCGAGAAGCTCGAAGAGACCACTAAAGTCCGCAATCAACTCAGCCGCAGTTCAGGACTCCAGCGCCCGCTATTCGAGGTGATATTGACTCGCGGGTGAGGTGAAGCCAGAATAGCGTCACGGCAATCCTTGATCGCACCGGCAGGGCCGGCAAGAGGGAGCCGGAGCGTTGGCATCCGGGATTGACGGGCAATTCGCGTTAAGAAATCGAAAGGTACTGAGGTGAACAGACATACGCCAATCCCTTCCGCTGCCCTGCTTGCGGCCATCCTCTCGTCGGCAATCATGGCCAACACCGCGCTGGCCCAGGAGCCCAAACTGCCGGAGAAGATCAAGCGTGTCGATATCGTCCATATGTCGCATACGGACGTGGGCTTCACGGATCATCCCGCAGTCTGTCGCGAACAGCAGATGCGCTACTTGGACATTGCCATCGATGGCGTCCTCGCCACGGAATCCGCCGCGCCAGCGGCGCAATTCAGTTGGACCGCGGAAGCCGCGCTCACAGTCGACGATTGGTGGCAGAAGAACACGCCCGAACGGCGGCAAGACCTGATTCGCGCCATCAAGACCGGGCGTCTCGAAATCACGGCCCTCGCCATGAACCAAACGCCCACGCTGAACGCCGATCAATGGAAGACGACGCTCCACTGGCTGCCGGAAGAAGTGTGGAATGCGGCGCCTCCGAGGACCGGCATTCAAAACGATGTGAACGGGTTCCCACGCGCCGGTGCGCTCGCGATGCTCAATCGCAATGTCGCGAACCTCTTCATGGGCATCAACGCGACCAACGGAAAGGCGCCGTTTCAAGTGCCCATGGCCTTCTGGTGGAAGATGCCCGATGGCCACCGCCTCTTCGTCTGGTTGGGCGAATCGTATCCACTTGGCTTCTACTACTTTTTCGCTGACTCCTGGCGGAGAGGGCCGGTGCCAGAGTCGACGGACACCCGCTATCGTCCGCCGCGGCGTGGCGGCGAGTTCTACCCAACAGATGAAACGGCCCTGCGCAAAGCTCAGGCGCGGCTGTGTGAACGGCTCGGCCAATTGGAGGCGCGAGGCTATGACTTTCCATCACTTCCCCTTTCGGTGACCAACGAATGGCGCATGGACAACGACCCGCCGTTTCTGGGACTCGCCGATTTCGTTGCCGCATGGAATCACTTGAAACTGGAACCGGAACTGCGCCTCACCACGGTGTCGCAGGCGATTGAAGATCTGAAACCACACATTGCGGACCGCCTGCCGGAGTACCAGGGCGAATTCACCGATTGGTGGGTCAATGGTTGTGCTTCGGGGCCGCGCGAAGTGTCTGCCTCTCGCCGCGCAAAACGAAATCTGACGGCCGCGCTCAGTCCGGTTTGGGGCGAAGCGCCGGATGCGAATACGCTTCTTGCTGCAAACGCGATGCTGCGCGACTTGTGCCTGTTTGACGAGCACACATGGGGCTCTGCTGACAGCATCGGGCAGCCGCACGACATCGACACCTGGGCACAGTTCAACGAAAAGGCCCGCGCCGCCTACCATCCCCTCGCGAGGTCCAAGATGCTCCTGGCGCAGCGCGCGCGCACCGCGATCTACCCCCAGGAGTATGGCTTCTACGTGGCAAACACTGCTCCGGCTCCCTGGAGCGGATGGGTCACGATGAAAGCGACCGCCCTGCGTGACAAAGTGGAAGTCTTGGTGGATCCACAAACCGGTGCGCTCATGCCGATGGAGATTCGGGCCGGCTACGCCCAATTCACCGCGCCCGAAAACGAAAGCCAGCTCACATTCGAAGCCGACCACGCCACCGTCGCGGACAATGTGCCTGGCCAAGCACGTCGGTTCTGGATGGAGAGCATCAAACCCGTCTCAACCGTTCGCTTGATTCCGACTGACAAGAAGGCAAATCCGGCTCCAACCGATCAAGCACCCGCGATCGAGGTCGATGCCCACGGCTGGCCCACCTCTGTCCAATGGCCGGGCATGAGCAAACCACTCTTTACGGAAAGCCCCGGCGACTTTGTGTCCGTCGAGTTGACTGAGTTCTCCGGTCGCTGGAAGTACAATGAGATTCTGCAAAGCCGTAGCGAGGAGCGCCGGAAGGAAGCTCTCAAAGAGACAGCGGCCGTAGCGGCAGGCAGCACGACGGTTGAGTCCAATCCCCATACGACGGTCTACACCCAACTGATGACACACCCGCGGCTCAAGTGGTTGAAGCGCACGCTCGAGGTCTACCACAGTGAACCCAGAGCGCAATTGACCGTACGGCTCTATCGCCTCTCCTCCGAACTGCCTGAGTGGTTCTACATCGGCTGCGCCCTGCCCACCGGCGATACCATTCCAACGGTTTCGTGCGGCGGAGTCCCCTTTGTTCCTTTTGAGGACCAACTGCCACATACCTGCCGCGACTACATGGCCATCGACGGTTGGGCCGACTATGAGACGGCTGACGGCCACTGGTTGTGGATCACGCGCGACGCACCCGTGGTGAGCTTCGGCGGGCCGCAAACGCTCAAGCACCTGGAGGACGCGCCCCCGAATCCGAACCGCGCCTATGCATTGGTCTTCGACAACACCTGGATGACTAATTTCGTTGCCGACAGTCATGGCATCTTCGAGTTCCGCTTTGATCTGGTATGGAAGGAAGCGGACGCGATCAAGTCCGTGAAGGACGCGGCCGATATCGCCGAAACCGTGCTCTCAGAGCCCCAACTGATCATTCAACCCGCTCTGCAGGAGGACCCGATCTTCATGGAGCGCCTGCACAAGCCGTAGGCGGAGACGGTGTTCTCTCAACGTGCCTTCGGCCTTGCCCTGCCGGGGGCCGTCTTGTCCGGTAACGACACTAGGGGCAGCGCCAGCCTGCGGCGTGGGGGGCCTCATTTTTGCCCATGCCCCAACAATTCCACACGTGAGAGTTGCTAGACATTCAAATTTGGGCTATGCTGATATTCCTCTATTTGGCTGTTCCAAAGTGTCAGTAGAATCTGTATCGGGATGTATGGACTGAGGTCTTTCGTTAGCCTTTTCTTGAAGCATGTATTCCGGCTTAAATGAAAGGCAGCGGCCGGCGAGGAGAAATCGGCATGGCAATGCATTCAGTGAAGTTCCAATTCATCACCGGCTTACGCCGTATGCCATTCCGGAACGCGCGCCTGCGAGGGAGTTGGGACGGCAGCGGGCGCTATTCGGACACATGGACGGAGCATCCCATGCAGGTGGCGCGAGGTGAAGATGGTTGCTCGATCTTCGAATACTCCATCTCACTGGACTCGGCAGACCAGGACAAGGTTTTCAAGTGGGGTGTTTGCCTGGATGGACCGCAGGGCAGCAATTCCTGGGGCATTCCCACCGAGGTCAAGGACATTAACTCCACCGAACGCTACCGCGTCTTTCGAATCCGCGGCGGGGCAACACCTCAGGTCGAACGTTACTATTTGACGTATTGCCGCCGGTTGGGCGCCAACAAGCACTATGCAGCGGGAAGCAATTCGCCCGGCCTCCGTTTCGCCGTTTGGGCTCCGAATGCACGCAGTGTGGAAGTGGTATTTGGATTTCCAGACAACGGTTACATTGCCGATGATGGCTCCGGCATCGACCCGGCCCAGCCCGTGGTTACCCTTCGCCGCTCAGCAGACGGCGTTTGGGAGGGTGGACCACAGGGTGACTTCCGGGCGTTCATGGGTCTGCCTTATATGTATCGCATCAGGAACGCGCAAGACCGGATCGTCTATCGGACTGACATCTTCTCGCGCAGCCAGATTGGGAAAGGCGACAAGAACCCCAGCAATGGCGGCTGGCCGGGGACGGTGGAGACCTTGGACGGAACCGTGAGTTGCAGCACGGTTATCGATCCCGATGTCGTCCGCAAGGACTTCGCATCGGCCGCTCCCGGGCAGCCGCCGAGTCTCATTCCTGAAGAGGAATTCTGGGCTACGGAGTTTAACCCGGATCTGCCCGTGCCCAATCACGTCGAGGATCTCGTTATCTATGAATTGCACGTCGGATCGCTTGGCTTCGGCAAAGCCCGTTCAGGCGACTTGGGCGACGCGCTGGAGTTTCTCGATCATATTGCCGGACTCGGCGTGAACGCTATCGAACTGATGCCGATGGCAGAGTTCAACGGCCGCAACTCGTGGGGATACGGCAACAGCCACTATCTGTGCATTGAATCCAGTGCAGGAGGGCGCGACAAGTACCGGCACTTCGTGCGCGAATGTCACCGCCGGGGCATCGCGGTCATCCAGGACGTCGTCTACAATCACTACGCCCCCGACGTCTCTCGGGCCGAGTGGCACTATGATTCCGATGCCCACGAGCAGAACATCTACTACTGGTACGAGGGACGTTCCTCGGATCACCCATTCCCCGATGGGGGCTATCTCGACAACGGGTCGTCGGGGTTCGCCCCTCGCTACTGGGAAGAGGTCGTGCGCCAGCAGTTCATCAGCAGCGCTGCCTTCCTCATCGAGGAAATGCACGTCGACGGCCTACGTGTCGATTTGGTTCAGGCAATCCATCGCGACAACGCGCTCCATGCGAACGGGCATTCCATCGGCAGCGCGAACATCTTTGGCCAGAAGCTGCTTCGCGAATGGAGCCGCACACTGCGAATGATCCGTCCTGCCGTCATGTTGATCGCGGAAGACCACACCGGGTGGGACGCCATAACCAAGGCCCCGGCCCAGGGCGGCTTGGGATTTGACGCCACTTGGGAGGTCGCGTTCTACCACAGCCTGATTGGCGATTCCGACATGTCGGGCGATCGGGCGCGCTTGCTAAAGCACGCAGGATTTGGCGGGAATGAACCGCTTCACATGGACTGGTTCGCGGGCCTCTTGTACGCCAGTCAGTACCGCCGGGTCGTGTTTCATGAGTCCCACGACGAGGCAGGCAATGCCGGGGGTACCGCGCGGACGATGGTCACGGCCGTCAACCATGCGCCCCTCATCGATGCCACGAGAATCGCGGCGGAGAGCCGGTCCCGGTTATGCCTGGGACTCTCCGTTCTTTCGGCGGGCACCCCGATGTTCTTCATGGGAGAAGAAATCGGGGCGCAGAAGCCGTACAGATTCGATAGCTTTGTCGCCAATCGCGAGGACATCCTCGGTGAGCGGAATGGAAACGGTAAGGCCCTCTATCGCTTCTATCAGGACCTCATCACTCTCAGCCACCGGCTGCGCTCAATCCGAAGCGAAAGCATTGATATTCTGCATCAGTCCAACGAGAATCGAGTCATCGCCTTCAAGCGCTGGAGCGGGGGAGAGGAGGTCATCATCGCGGCAAGTTTCAACAATGCCCCGTTTAGGGATGGCTACGTGATCGCGAAGGATCTGACTGGCATTCCAGACGCCTCGTGGAAGGAGATCTTCAATAGCGACGCCGCCGTTTACGGCGGTCAAAACGTGGGCAACTACGGCGCCGCGATTCCTTCTCATCAAGGGCGTCTCAATGTCGTGATCCCGTCGAACGGCTTCGTAGTGTTGGCACGGCAATAGTCCGGAAACGGACCGTTGAATGGAAGCGACTCTGCCTTGCACGCATTCTCGGCGGAGCAACGCACAGCGTCTGTGCTTGATGCGCTAGGTTATAGCACAACGAGACTCAGCAACCAGATGGTGAGGATCGCGACGGTCCCTTCAATCAGCGTTCCCAACGTCTGTAGCCGGTACCCTTGGCTGACGTTCATGCCGGAGAATTGCGT
Organism: Candidatus Hydrogenedentota bacterium; assembly: GCA_020849535.1. Taxonomy (GTDB): domain Bacteria; phylum Hydrogenedentota; class Hydrogenedentia; order Hydrogenedentales; family SLHB01; genus JAHDWY01. The sequence continues at coordinate 60,262 of JADLGB010000160.1, read as the reverse complement.
CACCACCCAGAAGAAGCTGTCGTTGGCGTGGCTGACCACCATACTGCCCGCCCCGATAGCGACTACCACCAGCGCGCGAGCCGTGTCGGATTCCAGACCGAACGCGCCCATGAGCGGCGCCATGATATTCGCAGTCGTGATGATGGCGACCGTCGACGATCCCTGTGCCGTCTTCAGCGCGGCAGCCAGGAGGAACGGCAACCAGATACCGAGTTGTTGACCGCCTACGTGCTGCTCAATGATGCCCGCGATGCCGGAGTTCTGTAGCACCTTGCCGAAGGAGCCGCCCGCCCCCGTGATGATAATAATGCCGGCCGCACTCACGATGGCGTGGCCCACCCAGCCGTCGCTGGCCAGCATGCCTTTGTTGAGCCGTTTCGGTAGCAGAAACGCCAACAGAACGCCGATCAGCAACGCGACTACCGGTTGTCCCAGGAATTCGATCGTGGCCGCGACGGCGCTGCCTTCCGGGAACTCAAACGCGGTACCAGCGATGGAACGGATCACGATCAGCACGATGGGAACGAGGATGGGGAGCAGGGCTTTGGAAACACCCGGCCTGTGGTCCAGTGCGATCCACTCCTCAGCCTGCTCCAGTTCTGAATCGCCGATATGAATCTTCGATGCAACCTTGACAGCAAAGATCCATCCAGCCACAGCGGCCACGAAAGCCACAGGCAATCCCCACAGGACGACCAGGCCGAGGTCCGCGTCGAGCGCAGCGGCACCCGCCACCGGACCGGGCGTCGGAGGCACCATCGTGTGCGTGGCATACAGCCCGAGCGCCAGCGCCATGGCACCTGCCGCCAACGACGTCTTCGCCTTGCGCGAAAGCGCCTTGTTCAACGGCGACAACAGCACAAACCCCGAATCGCAGAACACGGGAATGCTCACGATGTAACCGATCAAACCCATGGCCGCCGGGATGCGGCGCTCTCCCACAATCCGCAGCGTCCGTTCGGCCAAGGTCAGCGCGCCCCCGGAACGTTCCAGGAACGTGCCGATGATCGAACCCGCCAGGATGACGATCCCGATGCTGCCGATGGTCCCCCCGAACCCATCATTCACCGCCTTCGCCACATCCACCATGGAGAGGCCGGGCGTCAGCAGCCCATACCCGAACGCCGCGAACAGCAACGCCAGGAATGGATGCAACTTGAACCGCGTCGTGGCGGCCACAATGAATACGACAGAAACGGCGAGCAAGGAGAACTGCCACATAGTGATACTCCGTGGGTTGCGGCAGAAAACTTCAGGGCGCGAGACTACTCCGGGGGCGCCGTCAGAGGCAAGTCATCCGTAGAAGGGGGCAGAAAGGGGAGGGCGCGCGCAGAGGCGCGGAGAACGCCTTGTGGTACTGCCTCGCTCGCCGAGCGTGGCAGCACTGCGCCCCGCTCCAGAGATTGACTTGACGGTCCACATATCCCTTTGGGTCCATCTGTGCTCTCAATCCGGCCTCATCTGCCCAGGCGCTTCGACGGCACCCGTGTGGCCACCAGCGCATTGAGGACGGCGAGCACGGCGGCCGCGGCGAACACGCGTTCGTATCCAAGTCCCATCCACACGGCACCGGCAACCGCCGGAATGGTCATCGACGCGATATGATTGATCGACACGCCCATGGCCAGGGTCGAGTTGATCTCCTGCGCGGAGTCCGTCAGACGCGACAAGTAGACGGCCCGGCTTGTCCCCAGCGCAAACAGCAGGTTGTCGGCCACAAAACAGCAGCAGGCGATCGTGTGAGCGGTGGCCTCATCGCCTACGAGGTGGTTGGCGTATCCGTAACCGATGCACACGAATGTCAGGAGTACGCCGTCGGCGATCATCACGACCCGTTCGCCGAAACGGTCGATCACCTTGCCCGCCAGCGGGGCAAAGACAACACCGATGATGGCCCCCGTCATCAACAACCGGGCGATCCCGGAAGGCGCCTCGCCATACACCTTGATGAGCACCCACGGGCCGAAGGTGATGAAGATCTGCTTGCGCGCGCCGAACAGAAACTCGAGCAGGTAATACAGACTGTATTGCCGCCGCAGCACCATCCGCGACCGGGCCTGGTGAAGATCGGGAACGTGCAAGGTGAAGTAGAGAGCTGCGGCCGCGAGTCCAAGAGCCCCGGCGCATAGAAATCCCAGCGCATACTGCGGGTGGGTCTTGTCCATCAGCAGCCAGACAGAACCCGTGCCCAGAACCGTCCCGGCGGTACCTACCGCACCGACTTGACCCATGCGCGCGCCCCGGTTGCCGTGGTCGCTCAAGGCGATGGCAATCGACGATCCCACCGGCTGCATCAAGTGTAGACCGGCGCTTCCCACCAGCATCATCGTCAGCATGACTCCGTACGATGTTGCCCCCCACAACGCCATCCCCGCCATCCCCAAGCCGAACGACAACGCCGCCACAGCGCCCACGCGTGTGACGGCGAGCGTACACAACAACCCGGACATCAGCACGACCAGGAATCCCGGCAACTCCCTGGGGAACTCCAGACGGCCGCGTGCGTCCGCACCCAAGGCATACGTGTCGGACAAGAAATTGTTGAAAAGAGACTCATGGACGCCCATGGCAGCGGCCATGGCCATCACCGCGATACAAAACACAAGCAACTGACGCTTGGAAGACATCTGTTCTCCTTCACGAAGATTCCGTGGGCGGAGAATATATCCCCAACGCGGCCTCGCCGCAACCAAATGAAATGGATTGACCACAGATTGCACCGGCGTAGAAATCAGGATTCAGTAAGGGGGCACGGGCGTCTCGCCCGTAATTTCGAAAATCCACCTCAACGCAGAGGCACGGAGAGTGCTGAGGAACGCGAAGGCGGAGCAGGGGGCCTCTCTTGAAACGCCCGGCTTCCACGCCGTGCGGGGTCGAAAGGAGAATCAGGGACCGGAATAACGCCCGCCGCGGAAGGCGGGACGCCTTGGAGCGTGTTTCAGAAGGAAGCAACCGCAAGAATCAATAGATCCTGTTTGTCTTGTAGCGCAGGCGTTTCACCTGCTCCGAAACACTGGTCTTCCGCTCTTGCTTTCCGGCTGGCGTACCCGTGAAATCACTACCGCTCCACATCTTGTGTCCCGTCGGGACAATTGAGAATAGCCCAGATTCCAGTCCTGGGTTTAGCCGGCTCCCCTGCGTTCAGTCCTGGAGGGACGGCAGAGAGCGGACGTCCAGTCGCGGACCTCGTGCGTTCCCTCTGTCTTCAATAGCCGTCTGAACTGAGATGCGTGATGCCGCGTGATGGGCTCTGACGTCCCTCCGGGACTACACGAAGGGGAGGGGACAGACAACCCAGGATTGAAATCCTGGCCTACTCTCGGCCGTCCCTACGGGACTTTCGGGGATGCACTTGATCAATCCGATTTTGCGAGGGAAATGGGCAAACAGATGCTTCGCGCGCCGCCCACGGCGTGGCCGGAAGAGCGCTACCGCTGGAGGCCATCCCGTGCAGTGCCTGGCTATGCCTCGCTCCTTTTTGATCTAGCAATCTCTTTCTCTACCTTTGCCACCCGCGCTAATGCTCTTTCCTTGATGTACTCTAGTGATCGGGACCAGCATCTGACCGTATTCGTCTCGTGGTCCCACAGGAAGATCTGGGGGTCCAGCACGCCAGCGAACCTCTGGAGAACAAGGCAGTTGCCAGTCATGCCACCCGCAATGGCAACCAAGTCCTCCGGCATGTAGGGCCAGCGCCCCTTCGTGTTCTCGTAAACGATGTTGTTTGATGTCTTTCGGGCGCTCGATGCGTCAAACACGGGAAAGAGGGTCCAGCCGCCTGGCAGTTCCAGTCCATTTGAGATGCGCCAGACTTCTTCCAGCGCCTCAGGGAAGATCACCCCCAGTACTACCGCCGCCGCATTGATTGCTTCAGTGGATGTGCCCAAGTGCGCAGTCTTCATCCATTTTCTCTTTGGCGTAACCGTCGCAAATCAGTGGCGCAGTTGCGCGTTCGCTGTCTTTGTAGTGTTAGCCAATCCAATGGCTTCGTTTTCCAGCGCATGGAACCTGGAAATATCCGGCTTGGGCAGATCACGCCTGGGCACAAGTTCAGCCGGACACTTGCCGTTAGTGTGTTTCTCGTACCAGGGCAGCAGACACTCTTCAATGTAGATAGGCCCACCCCAGTGCCTGTTAGTTCCCCGCTTCTTGACACCAGACACCCAGTATAGGTCTCCCGTCGCCAAGTCGTAATGATTTGAGTCAAGAGTTCCCGTGGCTCGTTTAAGTGCCATGCCATTAAAGTATATCGTCTTGCCCGAGCTCGATGGCCACACACGTGCAATCCATGCCTCGTCGGCATCGGTGTGGCAGGAGCTCTTGAGTTCGACGTATCGGACGATGTAGTCCATTTTCTTTCTCTGGTTCGGCCCCCGTTCACACGCGGGCCGAGCTCGCACGGCGAGGAACGTCGCGTGGAACGCAAAGTTGGACATCACACTTGCTCGCCCGGACCAAAAACTTGGTGCATGACGTGCGCCAGCAGGTACTGATTGCTGCCGCGCTGTGAAATGGCACCCTGTGGTGAAAGTGGCTCGAACTCCCACCCCTCCTCAATGTCAGACCAGTATAAAACCGCGCCGCGATACTCGGCCACCACGACGACTGTCTCACCAGGGTCTGACTCGACCGGGACCTTGTAGGGTTTGACGCGAATCGCCTGAAGGACAGCTCGATGCGTCGGTTTGAGATCCACTGCCTCCCTATCCAGGATGTCCATCACTTCCGAAATTGTCATCGTGATGCCCAATAACGACTCGATGGAACCGCATAAGATGCAAGGTTCATGTTTCGTGTAAGTATAAGGTGCCTTTGGGATTCTTGCCAAGGGCGCCCTAACGCCTCTTCCTTCGCCAATCCGCCAGTGCTCCGGTCATTTATCCCGGTACGTTATGCGGATCGGCGTAAGAACCGCTGTCTCAACGGCCGTCCGCGAGACTCCGGACGCGCGAACATCCGCTTATGACTGTGTGAGTGTAGATAACCCCTGGCAGCTACCTCCCCATTTCAATACTATGGCCTTTCCCGCAAATTGTCAATACTGTCTTCGTGTCTGATGGCCGGGGCGACTGGATTGGAACCTGCGTCCGCTTGCCCCTAGCGCCCGCAACCGCCTCGGGTCTCGAGAAGACCCGCGCGTCCACGTTCTCTACCCGCATCAAGGCACGGTGGTGCGATCGGGAGAGATGCGGAGAGGGCGCATGTGACGATTCTTCACCCTCTGGGTGGGTAACCTGGCATCGTTCTGAATAGGCGAGGTGGAACGGCTTGAAATACTCAAGACCTGTGATGGGAAAACCCTTCCAATGCCGGGCTGTCAGCCGCGTCGAAGAGACTACGATCACCTTTCACCGTCCGGCCCGCGATCACTGGCCCGCAAGCACCTCATGCCGGCTGCGGCACTCCACGCGGCAGCCTGACTGGTTGGCCTGCCGGACCTGCTCCATCACGTACTGGATGTAGACGCCCTGGTCCAGTCCGGGACTGCCGCGCTCCCCCCGCTCTACTGCTTGGAGGAAATTCGCGAGGCATGCGGCGTGGACGCGAATCCAGCCAAGGCTGAACTTCGGGCCGGGGAACGCGCTCGCGGGCGCCGGGTAGCGCTGCCCCGTCGCGATGCGTGTCCACCCTTGCATGCCGCCGATCGGGGCGGCCGCGGCGGTCGCGTCGAAGGCCTCGAGAAAATGCGGTTCCATGCTGTTGAAGCGCAGCGCGCCCTTGTCGCCATGGATTTCAAAACGGATCTCATCTTCCGCGCCCGTCGCGATCTTCGTTGCCTCGATATGGCCGAGACTGCCGTCCGCCATGCGCACCAGCATCATCACGCAATCTTCCGCGTCGACTTTCACCATGCGCGTTGGGTCGGCGGCGTTTGGACGCTCCGGATAGGCGATGTGCGTGCAGGCCGTGATATCCGCGTAATCGCCAAGCAGGTGATGCATCAGATCCAAGACGTGGGACGCGAGGTCATTGATCACGCCGCCGCCGGCTTCGGCCGAGAGTTTCCAGCGCAGCGGAGCATGGGGGTTGGCACTGCCGGCATGCAGATAGACCGCGCGAAACTCGAGGACCTTTCCGACAAACCCCTCATCGATCAACTGCTTGGCCCGCATGACAGGGGGGAAGTAACGGCACTGGAGGGTCATCTGCGCGGTGCTTCGATACGAAGGCAGCGCCGCCAGCACTTCGCGAGCTTCGTTCATGTCTACCACCAAAGGCTTATCGCAGTAGATATGCTTCTGATGACTCATCGCGGACAGCAGCGCGTCCTTGTGCAGGTGGTTGGGCGTGCAGATGTTGACGATATCAATGTCCGGATTCTCCGTGATTGCCCGGTAGTCGGTGACCGCCACTTCCGCGTCGAGCTGGGCGCGTCCCGCTTCCGCCGTCTCCGCACGGCTGGTGCACACGTGCGTGATCCGTCCACGAACGCCCAGTTTCTCGTAGAAGAGAGGCAAGGTCAGGTAGCCGTAGGCATGTACCTTGCCGATAAACCCCAAACCAATGATACCCACGCGAAGCGTCTTCATTGCTCGAACACCCCTTTGCGTTCTCTATTCCTTGCGGCGCGCCATGGCCGGAATGGTACACAATAGCGGCTGGCGCTTGTCCACTCGCGCTTTTGCGGGCACGGCGGCCTGGCGCGGGCCTTGCCGCTGCCGGCCGCCCAAATCGAAGGGGGGTTCAAGCGTTCGCTGCGGTAGGCGTCCCGGCGGCAATTGTATATCCTAATTGCTCCGCCACTTCGGCGATGGATTCCTCGATGATGTCCATCGCTTTCATCGCCACGTCGTCCGGCATCACGATGGGCGGACTCATCCGGAGGATATGCCCGGCCGGAATCCAGGCCAGTCCCTTGGCAAACGCCTTCTGGTAGACGAGCTTGCCCGCCTCGTCGAACGGTTCCTTCGTTTCCTGATCCTTCACCAGTTCCACGCCCATAAGGCACCCTTTGACGCGCGTGTGGCCGACGATCGGATAGCGCCGCGGCCACTCGGCCATCCGCCGTGCGAAGAGGTGTTCCAAATGCCGAGCGTGTTCGAGCAAGCCCTCCTCTTCGATGACCTCCAGGCTTGCGAGCGCCGCGGCGCACGCCATAGGGTTCCCGCCGTAACTCGTCGACGCGCTGATCTTGTCCACCGCATCGGCATACGGTTCGCGCACCACCATCGCCGTCACGGGGAACCCATTCCCGAATCCCTTGCCCAGCGTCACCACGTCGGGAAGCGTGTTCCAGTGGTTCATGCAGAGCCAGTCGCCGGTGCGCCCGATCCCCGTCAGCACCTCATCCGCAACGAGCAGAATACCTCGGGCATCGCAGAAGGCGCGCAGCTTTGGAAAGAAGTCATCCGGGGGCATAACGCTCCCGCCCCAACCCTGGATCGGCTCGAGTACAAAGGCGGCAATTTGCCCCGTCGTGGACTCCTTGATGAAGTAGTCGTAGAACTCCAGGTAGCGTTCCGTGTCCAACGTGCCGTCCACGCGCGTCCACAGCGGCCGGTACACGTCCGGCCTGGGCACCATGTAGAAGCCTTGAGCGCGCCCTGTACCGCTGAACCTCGACATGTTCGCGAGGCTCACCGCGTGGCCACTCTTGCCGTGGAAATCCCGGAAGCAACTGATGAACTCCGTCTTGCCGGTCGCGGCGCGGCACGTCCGCAGAGCCGCTTCCACCGCGGTCGTTCCGCTGTCGTAGAGCTGAATGCCGGTAAGGTCCCCCGGCATGATGCTGACGAGCTTCTCGATGAGGCGAACCTTGATTTCCGTCGTGAAGTCGTGGCAGTTCATCAAGCGCTTCGCATATTGGGCGACCGCTTCGGAGACCTTTGGATGGCAATGCCCGAGCGTCGTGACGTAGATGCCGCTCGAGAAATCGATATATTCGTTGCCATCGACGTCGCGCAGCACGCAGCCCTCTCCTGAATCAAACGCAACAGGAAACAGCCGCACCTGCCCCGAGAGACCGCGAAAGTGCTTTGTGGCCCGCGCGTGCAGTTCGCGGCTTTTTGGTCCAGGCGATTCCTTTACGTGCGGAATGCGCGCCAAGTCCACGCGATATCGGGCTGGATCGTACTTTCCCATGGTTTTTCTCCGGCGTTGCAGTTTATGTATGTTCTAAACGAAATAATAACATGTTTGATATAAACGTGTCAAGGAAACAGCCTTGGCGTCCAAACAGCTCTCGCATTTGAGGCCTAGGCGCGATTGCGGTAGAATCCCATCGAACCAGAGGGGGCGGGTGCACATGAGCGAATCCACGAACAATGACCGGCGCGAACTCATTCGCAAATGGCTTGCGGAGGAAGGCTCCGTGCGCGTCGGGGATCTGGTCGAACGCCTGAAGGTCACCTCCATGACCGTGCGCCGTGATTTGGCGGCGATGGAGCAGGAGGGGGTCCTGGTTCGCACCCATGGCGGCGCCGCCTACCAAGCGCCCATGGTGCGCGACCTTTCCTTCTCGGAAAAGGACGCATTGCACGCACGGCAAAAGGCTGCCATAGCCGAGGCCGCCGTGAGGTTGCTCAAGCCCGCGGCTTCCGTCTTCATCGACACCGGCACCACGGCGCTGCACTTCGCGCGGGCCTTGCCCAAGACGCTCGACCTGCGCATCTTCACCAACAACCTGCGGGTGGCGATGGATTTGTTCTCCCGCGAGGGCTTTGAAGTGAACGTGTACGGAGGACGGCTCGCGCGGCAGAGTCCTGACCTGGTTGGGGAAACCGCCCTGACTCGTGCACAGGAATTCCGCATCGACATCGCATTCTTTGGGGCGGACGCCATCGATCCGCGCCGGGGCGAGGTCTACGCTGCGGACCTTCCCACCGCCCATTTCGACAAGACGGTACACCGGCAGGCGGAGAGACTCGTGGTGCTGGCCGACAGCTCAAAGATTGGCAAACACAGTATCGCGCTGGTTGCGCGCCTTGACGAGCGCATGGTCCTCGTCACGGATGACGGGGTCTCGGCCCGTGACCTTGCCAGCCTGCGCAAGACCGGCGCGGACATTCGGGTGGTGCGGACGGAAGAGCCCCTCGGCTCCGACACTCTCTGACCGTTCTCAGGCTGGCACCGCCTCCACGCCCAAGTCGGCCGCTACAGCCTCGGGGGCCAGTCCTTCGCGCACCACTCGGCACAGGGCATGTTGAAACGCCATCGGATCGGCCACCTGGATAGCGTTCCTGCCGAACACGACGCCCGAAGCGCCCGCGTTGATAATGCGAGCGGCCAGGCGCAGCGCGTCCAACGGCGTGGGAAGTTTCTCCGCTCCCAGGCCAAAGACAGGCACTGCGCACGTGTTGACCACCGACGCATAGTCGCAGGTGTTGAACGTCTTGATGCAGTCTGCCCCAAGCTCCGCAATGATCCGGCAACCCATGTAGACATTCTCGTGCAGCTCGTCCGGTCCCATGTCGAGGTGCCCCGTGGGAAAATACTCGCCCATTACCGGAATCCCGAGCCGGTGGCACTGCTCGGCAAGCTTGGCGAACAGCGCGATATTGGCGGCGTCACGCTCTTCATCGCCGGTTTGGAGCGTGAGCGAGACCAGGGCGATATCCATTCCCTCGCGCAATGCGGCCTCTACGGAACTGCCGTCGACACTCTTCGCCATCCGGTAGTTCCATGAGAAACAGTACACGGTGTTCCAATTCAACCGCACCAGCGCGATAGGCTTATGATAGCCCGCAAAGATGCCCGCGCAGTGACGCAACATGCCCGGCGACAAGAGGACCGCGTCCACCTCGGGGTTAATCCGCCGTACGGTCTCCGGCAGCACCTCCATGCCCTCGATGGGGCCGTCAAAGAGGCCGTGGTCCACGGCAATTACGACGGCGCGCCCCTTGCCGAGGAGCCGCTTCAGCCGAACCGCTCTTCCATCCAAGTATCCCATGTCCTATGGACCTTTCTCCGCGACCGCGGCTTCACGCTGCAAATTGCCGTTCACCGACAACAGCGGCTGAATGTTGCGTATATGTTTATTTATAACATAAAATATGTTCATAATGCAACTCATTGAGTCTGGGGCGAGTGGATACCTATGAAAACGAGCGATACTCTTCTAGGGCTGGATCTCGGCACCAGCCATCTCAAGGCGTGCCTGTTCGAACGTGATTCGGGCCGGCCGGTCGTGTGCGCTGGAAGCCGGTTGCCGGTACGTCTTTTGGAAAACGGGGGACGCGAACAGGATGTCGATGCTATCCTCCGCATACTGAAGCGCATGGTGCGGAAACTGCAACAGTCCAGTTCCGGCGGCTGGAGGCACGTGCTCGGTGTCGGCGTGGCGTCCCAGGGTGGCAGCAGCATCATCGTATCGCCGGACGGCGCGCCACTCACGCCGATGATGCTGTGGAACGACGCGCGCGCACACGCGATGAACGCTCGCGTTCTGGAAGTGCGGCCTGCGCGCTTTTGGAGAAAGCTGACCTTGCGTGATGTCCCCCCGCATGGGATGGCAAGAATCCTGTGGCTACGGCGGAACCGATCCGAGCTGTTCTCGGGTTCCGGCGGCAAGGTGATGCACGCCGGCGCGGGGGATTATCTTTTCTTCGCGCTCACAGGCATCTGGCGTCAGGATGCGGGCAGCGCCATCCAGATTGGCCCGTACGATGCCCAGCGGCAGTGCCTGGATGAGCGTCCGCTTAAAGCACTGGACCTTGCGCTCGATTTTGTGCCGCCGCTTCGCGAAGGGCACACAACATGTCCACTCTCGGTTTCCGGCGCCGCGCTACTCAATCTTCCCGCGGGAACTCCCGTAGCTGGACCCTATATCGACCAGGAGGCTGGCTATCGCTCCGCGGCGGTCGCGGTTGACGCGCCGCTTCAGGTTTCGCTCGGCACCGCCTGGGTGGGGAACTTCCAAATCGCGGAAGCCCAATCGGGCGAATCACCATACCAGCTTGTCTTGCCCGCAGACGTCCCGGGGCAACGCCTCGTCGTGTTGCCGCTGTTGACGGGCAACGCCACCTGGGAATGGGCCGTTCGGGAATTCGCGGGCGGTGACGGGGCAAAAGCACTGGCGAAAGCGAATGCCGTTTTGAAGCGGCGGCCGTTTCCACATGCTGGTCTATACCAGCTCCCTTGGAACACCCAGGAGAACCCGCTCATACCCGGGGCTCACGGCGGAGGCATGTTCATCGGCATGAATGCCAATACGAGTAGGGACGACTTGTTGTCAGCAACTGCGGCGTGCCTCGCGTTCGAACTGGGCCGGGTGTTCGCTCAATTGCGTGACAGCGGCGTCATCAAAAACGTTGTGCTCACCGGTGGAGCCAGCAACAGTGAACATTTCCGTCGGCTCATCGCTGCCCTCATGTCGCCTCTCCCGGTGTGGCAGGCAAACGGCGATCTCGCCGGTTCACACGGGGCGCTGCACGCCTTTGGCTGCACGTTGCAGCGAACCGCTCTGGAGCGCGTGCCACTCCCCGGCGCCGAATTTCAGCGAGAAGCTTGGGCGTGTTTCGCGGAATACCAGGAGCTGCTCCACAAGCTGTACGGTCACGTCAAGGCAGGGCGTCCGTATACCTTGGCTCACGCGTAGAGGACGTACATCCACAAAACGATGGCCGTGATCAGTATCCACCAAACGAATGGGCGCATGAATCCCCGGGGCCGGTGTTCCCCCTGGGTCGAAGTCGCGGCTCTCCAGTTCCAGATGAGTCCTTCGATCTCTTCGGCGGGCTTGGGCCGTGTCCCGAGGCTCACGACTATGCCCAGCGCGATACAGGCCCAAAACACGATCCCCGTGCGGTTCGCGAAGGGCATATCGTAGAAGTAGTCGAGCGCGGCGCTGAGCGGCAGTGTCAGTCCTCCCGCGGCTAGCGCGCCCGCGTGCGTCGCGCGTCTCCAGAAGATGCCCAGCAGAAACATCGCGGCGATGCCGGCGGCGAAGTAGCCATAGGCATTCATGAGATAGATGAAGACCGGCTTCTCGGAATGGCTGATCAGGACCCATGCCCAGAAGACGCCCAGGATCCCAACAACCACTCCGACTATCTTGCCAAAGCGCACGACCTGCCGCTCCGTCGCGGATGGATTGATGTAGGGCAAATAGAAGTCGATGCTGGCGATCGTGGTGCACGAGTTTATCGCGCCGGATACGTGTGACATGATTGCCGCGCTCAATCCGGCAAGCACCAGGCCGATAAGGCCGTGCGGCAGGAGATTCTCGACGAGCGTGGGGAAGGCCTCGTCGGCCTTCTCCAGTCCGGGAAAGAGTTTGGCGGCCATGAGACCCGGAATAACGGTGATGAACGGAATACAGAACTTGATGTATTGCGCGAAGACCACGCCCATCCGCGCATGGGTCTCGTCCTTCGCGGCGAGCGCCCGTTGCACGATGAACTGATTGGTTGCCCAATAGAACGAACTGATGCACAGTGCGCCGCCAATGTACTGGGTCCAAGGATAATCGACATCGTCAACGGGGAGAATCAGGTGCCACTCGGTCTGGGTCGCCATGACGCTGCCGAGGCCGCCGGAGGCGTGGACAACGGCATACGCCAAGGCGACTCCCCCCAGCACCAAGACGCCCAACTGCAGCATCTCGGTCCAAACAACCGCGCGCAAGCCGCCCGCAATCGTGTAGACACAGGTAAAGAAAGCCAGCGCAATGATGCTGAGCAGCATGTTGATGCCGAGTAGCGCATGCAGCGTGAAGGCTCCAAGATAGAGCACCGCGCTGATTTCAATGAAGACGTAGATCAGGAGAATGAGTCCGGCGTAGGCCACGCGCGATGCGCCGCCGAACCGCCGCTGCAGGAACTCCGGCATGGTGTAGAAACCGTTGCGCAAATAGAAGGGCAAGAAGATCCACAGCAGTACGTTGAGCCCGAGCAGAATCGCTCCCCACTCCGCGGTGATCGCGACAAACCCGCGGTCGTAGGCGGCCCCGGTCAAGCCGACAAACTGGTGGGTGCTGAGGTTCGAGGCCACGATGCTGCCGCCGATCATCCACCACGGCAGCTTGTCGCCCGCCAGGAAGTAGTCGCGCTTGGTTCCAACGCTCTTGCGGGTTGCGTAGAACCCGAGTGCAACGACAACCCCGAAATAGACGAGGAAGATGGCGATATCCAGCGCACTCAACGTCATATTCGTGATTACTCCCAGAATGCGAACGAGAACGACACGCGGAATAACAGGAATTGTGGAAGCACGCTAGGATGGCTGGCGTGCCCAGTCATCGGACCACCGACTGCACGGCGCACGGAATGCCGCAATAGGAAGCGAAATCGGCAATCGCCTCGAGTGAGGCATCGTGCACGAGCGCGCAGTGATGCGTGCCCCCGTTGGTGGAGTACCACTCCAGAAACGCCGCCACGTCCGTTGGAACCCGAAACCAGCCACGAACGATCTGCCGCATGTCCGCCCGATCGGTGTCGGGCTGGATATCCACGGGGGCCGCTAACAAACGGAACGTGTCGTCGGGTCCCGGCGCGAGATTGACCAGCACCGCCGGACCCTGTTTCATCGCGCCCACAAGAATGGCGGGATTCAGCGCTTCTGTGAACGGGAAGTCCTTTTCGACCAGGCTGACCGTACCCTCGGCGCACTCCGGGTTGAATTCGCCCATGTGCGATAGAAAGATGGCGTTGCCCTCCCAGTCGGGACAGAACATCTCCGTGAAGTTTACGAGGTACGAACGGGCGAGCCCTCCAACCAGAGCCGCCGTCAGCACATCGCCTTCACCCGCATAGCCGTAACGTTCCGCCATCATCTTGGAAGCGCCTAGAAATGGGGGAGTGGAGAGGGGCTCTCGATTCGACTCGAAGGCCAGGAAATTGAAGCTGCACGCGCCGCACCCGGCCGCGTCCGTGACGCGGCGCAGGGCGAGGCCCGCCCGCACCGAGCGCCGGTGCACCTCATCGGAGACTTCCACGGCGTAGCGGCGCTGATCGGCCTGGACTTCCTCGATGACTTCATCCTCCGGGATTTCTCCCGCGGCTCTGGTCATGGGTCGCGTATCAGCCTGAAGGACCTCAATCCCCAGCCGGTTCTTGAGCTCGTCCTCTTCGACGTAGAAGTCGCCCATGCCCTTGAACGATTCGCCGATACGAAGCACCTTCATCCGCCTCAATGCGCGCGCCGCCGCGGCGGATCGAACGTGCGAAACCGCCCGGTCGAAAAGCGCTGAAATCCTCCAGTGACCCGCGACAATGCTGAACGTGCGGCGTCGCCGCAGCAGCGCCGACGCTAGATCCTGCACTCCGTGTATGCCGTGATTGTACTGGATGCGTTTGGAGTCCGTCCCCACGCCGAAGGCGGCGTCCATGGTGGTGTCGAGTAGGAGCAGGGGAAGGCTGGTCCTCGCCAATACGTCCACACTCTCGAGAGACGGGGAATAGGCCAGGTGCAGCGTGACCAGAATATCCACGTCCGCATGCTCGATGCGGTTCACCGCTGCTGCGAATTCGTCCTGCGTGCGGCAGATGCTCTCTTGGAGAACATGCACGCCCCTTCGCTGGAACTGGTCGCGCACCTCGGCGAGAAACGGTGAGAATGCGGGGCGCATCTCCGGCAGCACGCGGTCGTACAACTCGAGGTACATCGGCAACAAGCCAACTCGTGCGGCGTGCGGCATACTCTTATCCTCGCATTTCGGGCAATGACTTGCTGGACTTCTTGACCTGTGCCGCGCTCAATGCTTTGCCATACAAGCGCACATCGCGCAGCATTCCGTTGAAGTAATTCTCTTGCCCAAAGCCGATCAGCAGCGGTTTGTCATTGGTCAAGTCGAATGCGGCGGGGTCGAACTTCGTCGAAGACGCGACGAGTCTGCCATCGACATAGAGTCTGAGGCGGTTCTTCTCCCGCACGGCCGCCACGTGCCGCCACTGCGATCCAAGGTCGTCATCATAGGAGATGCATTTGCCCGCCTCGAAGCTGAACACCTTCCCCACATCGTAGTTGAATTCTTCCGCCGCACGGCCGTGGCACGTCCCCGTCCCGCAATACAGGCGGCCGCCATACACGGTCATGCAGGGGACCCGATCCCACGTGATTGGCTTCTTGACACTGAAGTCGGGGTTGTTGAGCAGTTGCCTGACCATGGTCCACTGCTGTCCACCTTCATAGCGCCAGACCTCCGACTTGGGGATGACGCCGGCGTAGAGCTTGCCGTTGTAGACTGTCAGATCGTTGACTTCGTTTCTTTTGAATTGGGGATCGATTCCGACCCAGCCACACTCGGAGTACTCGTGGCCGCCTTCGTAACGGAGTACTTTGCCGTCCGGCCAGGTGCCCAAGTAAAGACTGCCCTGATATACGCCGAGGGTGTGGATTTGGTCGCAGCCGAACTTGCCGCTCCTGCCGTTGTGGAAGACTTCGCCGATGTCTTCCCAATCGGTGCCGCCGGAATAGCGGAATACCGATGCGCCATGACGCGCCGCATAGAGTTTCCCCTGGTACGGCATCATCGCGACAATATCGCCCGCCGGGTACTTGGTGTAGTCGATGCTGCCCGGGCGTCCACAGGCCGTCCAGCCTTGAGCGTCGTCATACCGGTACAGGGCGTCGGTATTGTCCGATGCATACAGGTGACCTCCGAACGAGGCGATGCTACTGACCCGGAACGACGGCAAGTCGCTTGGCGCGGTGAGTTGCCCGCAATCCTCCCACGTCGTGCCGCCCGCATAGCGGTATATCTGCGCGGGGTCGCCGTTTTCTGCCCCAAGCCCTTTCCACACCTTTTCCCAGTCCCAGATTCCCGAGCCGGCATACAGCTCACCCTGGTGCACGACGTCGCAGAATACGCTCACATTCTTGAGATGCCCTGTGCCGCTGACGCGGCCGCAGTCCACCCACTTCTGTCCGCCGTCGTACCGGAACATGTGGCATCCGTCCTGGGGATCGGACGCGTCCGCGATACCGGTGTAGAGGTGCCCCTTGAAAACCACCAGTGTGCTGATGAGCGAATTGGACGGCCAGGGCCGGCCGCAGTCTTCCCACTCTCCTTCGACCGCATTGTCGATTCCGAACTGGACGTTACGCGCATCGCTGAGCGACGCGTATCCCGGCGAACTCGCGTTTACGTGCAGGTTGATGCCGCGGCGGAGCGCCGGGTCGTATTTGTTGACGATATCTCCCGGCACATTCGTTACGGACCCGTCGCATTTGACCCACGCCGTAATGGTGAAGCTCGACGTACCGACATCGAATACCGGACTGTCTGGAATTTCCACGTAGTGATTCAACCCGTCAAACACGGCGCCCTCGGGTCCCATGTTCACACCATGGCTGACCCCATCGTTTCCGTGGCCCGAGTAGTCCCTGCAATCGCCCTGGAGCTTCCAGTGCCCAAGCAGTTCCGCTGACTGAGCGTGGTTGCCGGCGGCTGCCACTGCGAGAAAGGTGAACATTCGGACGAATGAGGAGGTTCTGATCATTTTGATCTCCAACTAACCCCGTCTCGGCCCAACGCCGCGTGGGATGAACTAGGGCGCCCCGATTTCTCTGTCTTCGCCACTCACGCCGCCGCTTGGCTGATCCGGCTCTGCAATCTCATTAAGTTCGTATGGCACATGTATTGAGTTCATTAGGAACACGATGCTACACGATGGAGGTATATCTGTCAAGAGCCTGTCACCCGTTCGCGCCTATGCCGCTCCAGGGAAGGGGTTGCGTTCCACAAACTGCTGCTGGTGCCAATACGGGTAACTGGGCCGCAACTTGCTGGCTTCGTTCAGCCTGCCCATCTGCTCGGGTGTGAGACTCCAGCCCACGGCGCCCAAGTTCTGACGAAGCTGCCCTTCATTGCGCGCGCCAACGATCACGCTCGAAACCGTGGGCTTCTGCATCAGCCAGTTCAATGCCACCTGAGGAATTGTCTTCCCCGTTTCTTGCGCAACGCCGTCCAACGCGTCCACCACGGTATACAAGTATTCGTCCTCGACGGGGGGGCCCGCATCGATCGCGGCCTGCTCGTTGAGTCTGCTCACTTCGGGCCGCGGCGCGCCTCGCCGGATCTTCCCGGTGAGCCTTCCCCAGCCCAGCGGACTCCACACTACCGCACCCACGCCCTGGTCCTTTGCCAGGGGCATCAGCTCCCACTCATAGTCCCTGCCCACGAGCGAGTAATAGACCTGATGCGCCACATAGCGCGTCAGCCCGAATCGATCGGAGACCGCCAACGACTTCATGAGGTGCCAGCCCGAGAAGTTGGAGCAGCCGATGTACCGCACCTTGCCACTGCGGACCATGGTGTCGAGCGTTGCCAGGGTCTCTTCGATCGGGGTCGCCGCGTCGAACCCATGCAATTGAAAGAGGTCTATGTAGTCCGTGCCGAGCCGGCGAAGACTCCCTTCGATTGAACGTGTCAGATGATGGCGTGAGGAGCCCACATCGTTGGGACCCTGCCCCGCGCGAAAGGTCGCCTTGGTGGAGATGAGTACCGCCTCACGGCGGCCTTTGATGGCGTGGCCGAGAATGCGCTCCGCCGCCCCCTCGGAATACACGTCGGCGGAGTCAAACATGTTGATGCCCGCGTCAAGACAAATGTCCACAAGCCGCGTGGCCTCTGCGGGGCCATTGGTTCCAAACGCTTTGAAACGGCTGTTCTCGTCTCCGAAAGTACCCGTGCCAAAACTCAGCGCCGGTACCATCAGCCCCGAACGCCCCAACGATCTATACTCCATGTGCGATTATCCTTTCGTCGTTGAGTTCGCTGTTTCGACAAGGTGCGACCGAAGCGTGACGGGAAACGGTCTTCACCGCCGTGCCCGTGGCCGCAAGGTGCTGGAATCACGCGTACGGATCGACCTCGATCCGCATGCCAAGGTTCTCGGGTTCGGGGTGCTCGCACACACCGAGCACGCGCTCCAACTCTTTGACCGCCTGACGGCCCACCGCCTCGCTGGGCGCGCTTAAGACGGCGGTTGGGAACGGGGGCCATTTCTGCCCCGGCCAAACATTACACGAGCCTTGGTGAATGTGAATGAAATCCTCAGGACAACGGCGAAACCCCGACTCGTGGATCGATGTCAACACGTCGAACTGATCGGGATAGATGGAAAAGACCGCATCGAAGTCGCTGTGCTGGCGGAAAAACTGTGCGACAGTGTCGCGGAGATCCATGGCATAGACGCTTGCCGCGCTCGCAATGCGGACCGTCACGATCTGGTTCTCCGGAAGATCCAGCCCGTGCCGTTCCATCGCTTCCCGGAGCGCCGTGAGTTGGTTGATCATGAGTTGATCGTTTTTCACTCCCGCCATGCACAGGAGCTTCTTGCGGCCTTTGCGAACCAGGAACTCCGCAATCTCATTGCCGGTCGCCTCGTGATCGTAGTCCGCGGAGATTACGGGCAGGTGTGCGTAAGTCCGCCCCACCGCCACCACGGGAATTCCAGCTGTCAACAGGCCAACCAAGGCCGGCGGCGGCGCGACCGGAGGCTTGATCCAAATCGTCCCATCGATGTGCAGCGACCGAATGTGTTCGGCGAACGACATGGGCATCTGCTCCGGAATGCGCGCGGGGACCAATTGCACGGAGTGCCGCACATCCGCGTGGCCGGTGATTCCCGCCAGGAACACCGCCACCGCATGGTGCGAAACGCCCGGATCCCACGATGGGGGAATCACCGCGATGCGCAACGCGCCCTGGGTGTCTTCGTCTCCCCGCTCACGTCGGCTCGAGCCGCGAACGAACGTCCCCGAGCCGCGCCGTTGCTCTATGAGTCCTTCCGTAGCCAAGGTCTCAAGCGCGCGGTATACCTCATGCTGCCGCAGCCCCGTGATTTCCTGTAACGTGCGAATTGACGGCAGACGATAGCCCACTTGAAGTGCGCCCGAATCGAGCAGCTCTCGCATGGCGGTGATCATCGCTTCGCGGGAGGCACATCCCCCAAACGAGCGTACCCACACATCGCTGTCCACTTCGCCGGTCATTCGGGCCAATGGCACGTTGCTGACATTAGGGTCTCTTGAAACGGCACTCTGTTTCACGGCGCTCCCTAACTACATTATGGATGCTGCGCACCCGGCCACTATCTATCGCGTATCAAGGCGCCTGAGAAGCTTTTCCCCGTCGCCTATCGCCTGTGAACAATTGTATCAATATGTTTGTGCTCAGTCAAGTAATTGATTGAATCACAAACCAGCGATTCGGCTCCTTGACCGCTCGGTCGGGCGGAAAGCACACAAAACTCTTGAAAATAAACCAATCATTGGCTATATTATTTGTTCAGAGGTTTCAAACTATTGTTGCAATGGTGTTGACAAATCAGCGGCGACCTGTTATAACGGTGCCAGTAAGTGCTATTCAAACAGTCGAAGATTTCTAATCAAACATTCCGGTGGCCTGCGCGCCATCGCCGGAGAAAGGAGGGGGACGCTAGCCTGCGGGGTACACTGATGTGGCCGCATTGGGCTGTGAGAAGAGCCGCTGGGTGCCGGTCCCGCAAGTCGACCTCGGACCGGAGCGGCAAGCAACATGTAAACAAGTGGTCATTACGATTCATCGTCTTTCGGTATGTCGGAACCGAAGTCAACCTCAGGAGAACTCGCAATGCGAAGAAGAGGATTCACCCTAATTGAGCTCTTAGTCGTAATCGCGATCATTGGGATACTCGCCGCGATTCTTCTTCCAGCTTTAGCGCGTGCGCGCGAGGCGGCGCGCCGGGCATCGTGCCAGAACAATCTCAAGCAGTGGGGACTGATCCTGAAAATGTTCTCGGGCGAGAACAAGGATCGCTTCCCGGACGGCTTGGACTTGGCAACGTATGCTGGTCACTATTGGATGGGGATCAACGCCGAACAGCTCTATCCGGAGTACTGGACCGATCCCGCGCTGTCGCGGTGTCCGTCCGATGCCAGCGGCGACAACGTCGCCAGTTCGTATGGCCTCGAATCGGATTTCGTCGCACAGATCGACCGCATTCGCAACTCGAATGGAGGCACGCCTGACGAAAAGAAGGCCTGCCTCAACCAGAAACTCAGCAATCCGATCTCATACCTCTACAACCAATTTGCTCTCCGTAGCCAGAGCGCAATTATTGACGCCCAGTTCGGGATGTTCTACTCCGACCTCGGGGTTCCCGGTTGTGGTTGTGACGCCCCGATAACCTACACGTTCTACAACCCCGGTTCGGCCAGCGTGGATTCCTCGTGCCCGTATATCTACCAAGTCCGCTGCGCCGGAAAGCCGGTCGCTGTGGACGGCATGGACCAGGGTGGCTACACGTACGGCGGGGCAATCCAAATCGATGATGATGGGGTTACGCCGTTGACCGGAAAGTACTCTCATCTGAAGGAAGGAACGGAGCGCTTCTTCATCACCGACATCAACAATCCCGCTGGCAGTGCGCAAGCCCAAAGTACCATCTTCGTGATGTGGGATGCCTACGCGAGCGGAATGGATGTCATTTCGACAACGGGCGGCGGAACGCTGCGCTTCAACCATATTCCGGGCGGCTCGAATGTCCTGTACATGGATGGCCACGTCGAGTACGTCAAGCTGAACGAAAAAGCTCCCATGCTGACAACGGACCTGCCGGCCGCGTCCCTCGCGGGAGGCGCCTATCCGCCATACCCGAACGTGTGGACGGCCTTTGTCGCTGGGTACGGCGGCTCCGGCTGAGCGTCTCTCGAGCAAGTGACAAACTCACTGGCATATGCACAATCCGGCGGAGGGGGGTTCTCACCCCCCTCGCCGGAGACCACAGATGCGATTCTGCTACCACTTGAAGGGAGATGACTATGAAGGGAATGACTTGGGGCAAGCGAGGAGTCATCAGATTTGCCGCGTGCGGTGTACTGCTTGCGGCGGCGGGGTGTGGCTCGCACGAAGTGCAGCTTCCCGTCGTGAAGGAAGAGTCACTCAGTGATGAGCAGAAAGCTCAGCTCGAGCGCGTGAGA
Organism: Candidatus Hydrogenedentota bacterium; assembly: GCA_020849535.1. Taxonomy (GTDB): domain Bacteria; phylum Hydrogenedentota; class Hydrogenedentia; order Hydrogenedentales; family SLHB01; genus JAHDWY01. Next base: position 39,418 of record JADLGB010000160.1, on the reverse strand, counting down.
AACGCCCAAGCGGAGGCATTTCGCAGGGCGGGTGTGAACCCTCAAGTTGCTGTCACCCCCGCGGACATCGCGCAGCAGCGCCTTGAGGCAGAACAAATGAACCAGACCGCGCCGGATGCCGCGCAAACACCGGATACTGAATCGCCCTGACGGTGATTCTTCCGCACGAAGTCTTGCGCGCTCCACACTACGCAGTTGCAGACTCAGCATCAGGATAGGGTAGAAATGCCATATAGAACAATAGAGACCTTCACGACAGAATCCGGTGCCGCCGCGGTCGCGACCGGGAAAGACAGATCCCGCATTGCCGCGTCCCCCTTGGCCGCACTGCTGAGCGTATCGCTCGCGTTGGCACTCCTTGTTTGCCCGGCATGGGGTGAAGCAAAGGTGTCTTCTGACACCATTGTGCTGCGCGGCGGGACGGTCTTTGATGCGCATACAGGCACCATGGTGCCTGACCAGACCATAGTTATTTCCGGCGACCGAATCGAGCGCGTGATCCCAAATTCGACAGCATTCGACCCCCCTGCCGGATCGCAGGTCATGGATGTCCGCGGCAAGTACATCATCCCCGGCCTGATCGATGGGCATGTCCACATCACCCATCAGTTGAACCTCGCGCACATGACGGGCGACGAAGTCTTTCCCCTGTTTCTCGCGGCGGGCGTTACCTCATTGCGGGATGTCGGTGACACCATTATGACGCAGAAACTCCTTGCCCGCTACGCCGAGGCGAACTCCGGGTCATGCCCGCGAGTCTTCATGTGCAGCCCGTTGATCGATGGCTCGCAGCCCTTTCACCAAGATATCGGCTGGGCCGTGCCGGACCCGGAAAAGGTACCGGACTTCGTCGCGGACATGGCGGCGTGGGGCGTCACCACGCTGAAGCTCTACGTCGGGACCGAGCGTCCCGTCGGCAAGCGGATCATCGAGGAAGGCCACAATCACGGTCTCATCGTCACCGCCCACCTTGGCTTGTACTCCGCGCAGGACGCCGTCGCCGATGGAATCGACTGTCTCGAGCACATTTGGTCCGTATTTGACTACATCATTCCCGACGGCCCGCGGCCCGAAGGATACCGGTCCTCGATGGACCTGACGACGCCCAAGGCACAGGACCTTATCAACAGCATCGCCCAGCACCACGTCCGGGTCGACCCGACCTTGACAATTTTCCGCAACTCTCTGTTGCTGACCGACCTCGAGGCGGTGTGGAAAAACCCGGACCTTGCGCATGTCCCGGCCCGCCTCCAGCGGCGATGGGAAGCCCACCGGGCCGGCCAGGATTTGAAACCGGAGACCTTCGATCTTCGCAAACGCGAATTCGACAAATACCAGGAGTTGACCGGCATACTGTACCGTGCCGGTATAACGATTCTCGCCGGTACTGACACACCGGAACCGTATGTCATTCCCGGGTTTTCCTTGCTGGATGAACTGGAGCGGCTGGTTGAGTCTGGCCTGACTCCCGCCGCCGCATTGCAGGCAGCAACAATCAACAACGCGGGTATACTGAAGCAGGAAACGCAGTTGGGCAGCATCACGCCCGGAAAACTTGCGGATCTCGTTGTCCTCTCCGCGGACCCGCTGGCCGATATCCGAAACGTCAGGCAAATTGAGCAAGTGATCCGCGGCGGCATCGTGTCTGATCCCCAGGAGCTTTTCAAACTCGTGCCCACGGAATGAACCGCGCCCGAGATGCGATGCATGCAGTAGGCGAGGCGCACTTGACAGATGAGGAGAGCGGGATGTGGCGTGAAACCACCAAGCACGATCGCAACAAGAAGATATTCTATGAAGAACTGGACGGCTTCCTGCCGGAGAAGATCCTGGACTTTCATGTGCATGTCTTCAACGAAGGGGTATTGCCCAAAGACCAACCCTTCCATTCCGGTGGGCCCGCCATCACGAGCTACCCATTTGAGGAACTGGCCAGGGACTTGGATGAGTGCTTTCCGGGCCGCGAAAACTCAGCAGTCTGCTTTGGTCTTCCGGTGGTCGAGGGTGACCACCGGCGAAACAACGAGTATATCGCGGAAGGTGTCGACAACAAGAAGTTCTTCGGCCTTCGGCTGCTAGATCCACTGCGGGACGATGCGGAATCCGTCCGCCGCGACCTCGAGGGCGGACGCCTGTTGGGGTTCAAACCCTACCCGGTGTATCCGCGGAAAGCCGACGAAAACACCGTTGAAATCCCCGAGATGCTGCCTGACTGGGCAATGGACGTCGCGAACGAGTTTGGCGCCCTCATCATGCTCCATATACCACGTGCGGCGCGCTTGGCAGACCCGGTCAACCAACGCCAGCTTGTCGATCTCTGTTCCTCTTATCCGCGCGCGCGCATCGTGCTGGCCCATATCGGTCGTGCCTATTTCTACAAGAACGTCGTTGGGAACCTCGACGCGCTCCGGGACTTGCCGAACCTCTACTACGACCTGGCGATGGTGAACAACTGGGAAGTGATGGAGTACGCGTTCGGCAAACTCGACCCGCGGAGAATCCTGTTCGGCTCCGATATCCCTCTCGCTCTGGCTCCCGGAAAATCTGTGGAGATCAACGATCAGTATACGTATGTCACACCCAAGCCCTGGAAACTTTCAATCTCCGACGACCACGGGAAGATCCGCTTCACTTCGTTTCTCTATGAAGAACTTCGAGCCGCTCGCAAGGCGGTGGAGCGACTCGGCCTGGGACGTGAGTTTGTTGACGGGTTGTTCCACGGCAACGGCATGAGACTGTTGAATGACGTGCAAGACGATATGAAGTCATTGACAGCGGCGAGCGCGTTGGCGAAGTAACGCACGCGGACGTCAAGGAGTTGCGCCATGAAGAACACGCTCACCAGAAGGAGCTTCCTTGAAGTCGCCGGAGCCGGGGCCGCGGCATGGGGACTTCAAAGCGCCCAAGCGCAAGGTGGTACTGCATTACCGATTGACTCGTCGGGCGGGAGGGATCCAATTTCGGATCGCAAGGTGCGCGTGGGCATCATCGGGTACGGTGTGTGCCGGTACGGGGCGGAGTTCCAGTTTCAGGACCATCCGAATGTGGAAATCGTGGCCGTGAGCGACCTGTTTCCCGATCGGCGCGACGCGCTGGCACAGGCCTGCCGTTGCGCAAAGACGTACGATTCGCTGGAGGAACTGATCGAGGACGACACAATCGAGGCGGTGTTCGTCGCGACCGACGCGCCTCAGCACGCAAAACACGCGATCGACGCCCTGAACCACGGCAAGCACGTGGCGATGTCCACGCCCGCGGTTTGGGGTTCTCTCGAAGAGGCGGACGCATTGTTTGACGCGGTCAAGAGAACCGGCTTGAAGTACATGCTGTTCGAGACCTCGGCGTATCAAGAAGACCTCACGGCGATGCGGCACATCTACAACGCGGGAGGGTTCGGGAAGGTCGTCTATTGCGAAGGCGAGTACTACCACTACATGCCCACGCCGATTGACTCCTACAATGGATGGCGCATCGGCAACCCGCCCCAATGGTATCCATCCCACGCAACGGCTTATTACGTGTGCGTTACGGGCGGGAGTTTCACGGAGGTCACGTGCGAGGGCATGCCAAGCGCCATTGACTACATGAAGCCGGAGAACAATGTGTACAAGAATCCATTCGGCACGGAGATTGCCCTCCTGCGCACAAGCGAAGGCGGAATCGCGCGCATGGCGCTCAGTTGGGACACTCCCGGACCCGATGGGATTACCGTTGGCAGGCTTCGCGGGCAGGAGGGCTCGTTCTTCGGAAAGTACGAAGGCTTGATGAAGCCGGAGGAACTGCCGGATCTGAACCGAGGCCCCTTGCCGGCACCGGTTGTCCCCGGCGCCGATGAAGGCACCCACGGCTACCTGATGAACGAGTTTGTGATGTCGATACTCGAAGACCGCACTCCGCTGGTGAACGTTGCGGTCGCACTGAACATGACCGTTGCGGGCGTCGTGGCGCATCAATCCGCCCTCAACGACGGCGAGACCATGAAGATACCGCAATACGCCATGGCGCTCGGCGCGTAACGAGGGCCATTTCGATTCCAAACACTTGGACGTAAGGAGAGTAAGCATGCCAATGCATTTGACGCGACGGACATTTCTGGGAGCGGCCGGCCTTGGTCTTGCCGCACTTGGTACGGCGGGAGCGGCCCAGAAGGACGGCGAACTTATTCAGGGTTTTGAACAGGAAGCCTTGCCCGAGAACGCGCGGAAGGATTGGGCGCCGGTTTCCGACCGGATGATCCGGGTCGGTATCGTCGGATATGGCGTATGTCAGTTTGGCTCGGCCTTCGGCTTTCAAGACCACCCAAACGTCGAAGTCGTCGCGGTAAGCGATCTGTTTCCCGATCGCTGTGCAGCGTTGGCTAAGGAATGCCGGTGCGGCAAGACTTACGAGTCGCTCGAAGAATTGGTCAAGGACGACACGATCGAGGCGGTGTTTGTGGCCACCGATGCGCCAAGCCACGCCAGGCATTGCATCGAAGTCCTCAACCACGGCAAACACGTGGCCACCTGCGTGCCCGCGGCATGGGGTTCGCTCGAAGAAGCCGAGCATCTGTTCGAGGTGGTCAAGAATTCGGACCGCACCTACATGATGTTCGAGACTTCCTCTTTTCACCAGGACTTGTACGCCATGCGGCAGATCTACAACGCGGGCCTCTTTGGCAAGATCATCTACTCCGAGGGCGAGTACTACCATTACATGCCGGTCCCGATCGACTCGTATAAGGGCTGGCGAATCGGAAACCCGCCGCAATGGTACCCGACCCATTCAAACGCCTATCACATTGGTATCACGGACGGGAGCTTCACCGAGGTCACGTGTCAGGGCATGCCGAGCGTCATCGACTTCCTGAAGCCGGAAAACAACGCCTACAAGAACCCATTTGGGACCGAGGTCGCGCTGTTCCGCACCAACGACGGCGGGATGTCGCGCATGGCGGTGAGCTGGGACACACCCGCGGAGATCACGGCGGGCGAGCGCGGTCGCATCCGAGGACAGAAGGCCGCCTTCGATGGCCAGTTCGACCCCTCCACCGTTGACCCCAAGGTGGAGTTGCCCGATATTCGCAGGCCCGCATTGCCGCCGAACGTTGATCCAGGCGGACACGGCGGCTCCCACGGGTTTCTCATGAATGAGTTTGTGACGGCGATCCTCGAGGAGCGGAAGCCGCTGGTCGATATCTCTGTCGCGCTGAACATGACCGTACCCGGCATCGTCGCACACCAGTCCGCGCTGAAAGATGGAGAAACGATGAAGATTCCGCAGTACGCGTGGCCCAAAAGCGGCGCCAATAAAGCGTAGCATCGTGCACAGGGCTGTCACTCGCTCGGTGATGCCGATTGCGCAGTGGATCCCATGGCCGGCGCAACCTGCTGGCTTGCGCGCGCTAACGCTCGCGATGGCTCTTGCATGGACAGTTGCATCCAGCGTGCACGCGTCGGCGGAGCCGCGGCATGCCACCGGCGAAATCTCAGGACCTGGGGCAGTCAATGGCACACTCCCAAAAGTGCTCATCATCGGCGATTCCATCTCCATCGGTTATACCGATGCGGTGCGCGAAAGGCTCGAAACGGTAGCGGACGTGCGCCGCATTCCCGGCAACGGACAATCGACGGACTTCGGACTGGAGAACATCGATGCGTGGTTGGGCGCCGAGAAGTGGGACGTTATCCACTTCAACTGGGGGATCTGGGATACCCACCTCATTGAAGGCACAAGAATACGGAACACGACCGCGCAGTACCGTGAGAATCTGCGACGCTTGGTCGAGCGCCTGAAAGCCACCGGTGCGAACCTCGTGTGGGCGAGCACCACCCCGATTGCCTTCGACATTACCGGCGACCTGGGCGTGGAATCGAAGAACACGCCCATCTACAACGGTGTCGCGAGGTCGGTGATGAGGGAGTTTCGCGTGCCGGTAGACGATCTGTACAGGCGCGCCCTTCCGCGGTTGGAGGCGCTCCAAACGGAAGACGGTGTCCACTTCACCCCGGAAGGGAGCGAGTATCTCGCGGATTCTGTGGCGCGGAGTATCCAGCGCGAACTCCATGCGCGTGTGACCCCCTCGCTACCCAGGTTGCAGGCAGTGCGCAGCAACGCAAGACCGCGGCATGCGCCGGAATAGGACAGAATAGCCGCCCACAAACTGTCGCGCTGTTGGCAATGACCGATCATTCGAAACCTGTTGCTGCGGAATGGTAATTACCAATGAGGAGACATCTGACGTGAACGGACTGTCTACGTTGTTGGAATGGAGGGGACTATCTTGCACCGCTGTGGTGAGGAGGACGCTCCTCCTCGCCCTTCCGGCCTTGTTTGCCGTCACGGTCACCGCAGCGGCAGGCGAATCCGCGCAGCGGCCGCCTGAGCCGCGTCTCATGCGCAACGTGTTGCTGTGGCCCCATGGCCCCGTTGCGGATTTCGAGAAAGTGAAGATGCTGGATATCAACACGCTTCATGCCTTCCCGAGAATCTCCAAGAAGAGCGACGGACTTAAACCCATCGACCTGACGAATGAGTGGATCGAAAAGCAATGGCGGGCAGACGCGATTCGGCTGCATGAACAAGGTATCCGCGTCTGGGCATCGTTGAGCAGCACTGGATTCTATCCCGAGATGTTCAAGGAGCACGGCCTGGACCCGGAGGATTTCTATGCCCAGGACGCGCACGGCGCGCCGCAGATGATGCTGGGCGGATCCTACGGCACTGACGTCATGAGCGGGTGTTACAACAACCCGAAGTGGATGACGCTTGTGAAGGAGAACACGCTCGCTTACGTGAACGCCGGGTTCGACGGCATCTGGTTCGATGTGGGCGGCTACGCCGACGCGGCCGTTCTATACTGCCATTGCCCATACTGCACGGAGAGTTGGAAGTCGCACGCGACCGAGGACGGGCTGCCACCAGACACGCCCTTGCCCACGGCAGCAACCGGCAATGATTTTACTCAGGCGGCCAACCGCGCGCACCTTCGTTGGCGCTACGAAATCTGGGAGCGTGAATTCCGAAAGATCCGCGATGCGGCCAAAGCCATCAATCCAGACTTGCTGTACCTGCACAATTCCTCCGCAATGCCTGACGGCATCGTCTCCGTGGGCGTGTACTTCACCGCCATCACCAAACTGTACGATGCCGCCCACTGGGAAGAGTGGGGACACGGCGCCGCGCCGTATAGTCTCTTGCCTTCCTATTTTCTAGGCAGGATGGCCGCAGGCGAACGCCCCGTGCTTCTGGTGCAAAACGATGTGCCCGCGCGCACGGAAGCGCAGCACCGCATCGCGCTTGCCGAAGCATACGCCGCCGGTGGTGTCTTGCAGAACCAGAATATCCCTGAGGCGAACGTGCGGTTCTACCAGTTCCTGAAGCAGCACGAGGACCTATACCTGGGACGCGAAAGCATGGCAACGGTCGCCGTGATGACGTCGATTCGCTCGAAGGACTTCTATGAGAATTCCGCAAAGGTGAAGCCCGCGTATTGGATGGGCTGGCTCTTGCAGGACCTGCACGTTCCCTACGACTACCTCCTCGCCGAACGGGATTTCACGCTGCAAGCTCTGCAGAAGTATAAGGTCATCATCCTCCCCGATCTCGCCGTAGCGGACGACGAACAACTTGCCACATTACGGGAGTACATCGAGTGGGGAGGACGCGTCCTGGCCACCCACAACACGGCCAAGTATGACTCCGACATGAAAGACTTCGGACGTGAGAGGCTAGGCGAGCTAGCCGGTCAGCCCGCAGAGAAGAGCCTGCGCGCGGAACGAGGGGCCGGACGAATCGCGTTTCTCGAAGGGTGTCCTGAGAGGGCCTATATGGAGAGCAACTCACGCGATCTGGCCGTGTCGCCATCGCTGAGCATTCCAGGCGAGCCGCCCGCGGACTTCGTAGCCGACCTCAATTGGCTGATGGGTGAGGACAAGCCTGTGCTCGTGGAGGCCCGGACAACCACGGCCGTGGTCCCTCAGCGCAAAAACGAGAAGATCCTCCTCCACCTCATTAACTACAACACCTATCCCGACGGCAAGCAAGTCACACCGGACGAGAATGTGCGTGTTTCCATGGCCCTGCAGCCGGATCAGAAGGCGGTTTCGGCAGTTGCATTCTCACCAGATGTGGACGGCTTCACGGTACACGTGAACATGACCCAGGCCGGCAACGCCGTGACCGTTGCACTGGCCAAACTGGAAACATATGTCCTTGTAGTCCTCACGTTGGAATAGGGCGATCCACAGGGAATGTACGGCCTCCGGGATAGACACCATCCTGGATCCATGCAAACAACGGCGAAGCGCTAGGAGCAGTATGAGACGCATATCGATTGGCTCGTGGTCATTCTCGTTGGGGCCGCGCGCGGCGAATCCGGAGCCATGGACGGACCTTTTGTCCAGACTGAAGCAGCTCGGCTTCGACGGCATCGAAGTTGGCGGCTTCTCCATTCATCCCCGACCGGAGAACCAACCAACAAAGGAAGCCCGCGAACGAATCAGGCAAGAGGCCGCTGGCATTGGCATGGCCTTTTCCAGCTACATTCCCGATCTCTGGAGCGAGCGGCTGATTGATACTGCGGATCCATCAGCGTACATCAGGGCGTTTCGGAAAGGAGTGGAGTTCGCCGCGGATATCGGCGCGAAGGCCGTGTGCATCGATACGTTGCACCCTCCGGCGATACTCGATGAAATCGACTACGGCACCGCGAAAGACCGCGTCGTCTCGACCTGGAAGACATGCGCGCAATGCGCCGCTGAGCACGGCTGCTACGTGGCCTGGGAATTCGAACCGGTCTACGTGTTCAACAAACCAAGCGAAATCGTCCAGATCGTCGACGAGATCGACGAAGATAACTTCGGCATCCTGTTCGACTCCTGCCACGCCGAGATGATCGGCCGCCACGGCGCGGGCCAGCACGGCCACAAGGAGATACTCGAAGGCGGTTGTATCGAGTTCGCGCGCAAGCTGCGGGGTAAGATCAACCACATCCATATCATCGACTGCGATAGCGTGATCCACCAGGACGGAGAACCCAATCAACGCGTTTTCGGAGAGGGAACGCTGGACTTTGACGGCATCATCTCCGAGTTGGAACATTCCGGCGTGCCACACAACTGGTGGGTCATCGACCCGGGTCTTCCGGAAAACCCGTGGGAAGTCGCGAAGGCATGCATTCCCTTCGTGCACACGCTGAGCCACACGTGGAATTGACGCAACCTTAGGCGGTTCAATCACCCTTTCCGCTTCAAGTGCCGTTGCCGATACGATGCGCGTTCAGGCCGCCTATCTCAGCGCTCCGGACGGCGTGCAAATCACGGACGCCGCGGTCGCTTGCTTCAACGCCAAGGCCTCGGATGCGCTCACTGAAGACGTCTGGACCGTCCTTCCCAGTCACAACTCTGGATCGCGGCATGAGCCATGCCCCCTGGCTCCGGCTACCACAATACCCAGGAACGGCGACACACGAACAGCCACGAGAATTGGCCGAAGTGCATGATTCTAAAAGCGGCAGTCGAGTCTGGCACCGCCACGCACCAGCGTGGCAAACCATGAAGATAGCACCGGTTTGACAGCATTGCGCCCCAAACCGGCCCATTCCGAGCCATTTCGTGTAGTCAGCGCCCCTGCAGACCGACTGCCCGTGTCGGCGTCACCGAGTCGAGCGGACTAGCCCATTGGGGAGAGCACCGGCTCTGGCGGGGATCCTTACTCCAAACGCGGCCTTCTGGGATTCCACTTCCGGGCCACTCAGACAGTGACTTTCGGATAGGGCCACATGGCAAGCCCGCCATCCATGACGCGCACGCGATCGAACCCGGCGGCTCGGAGAATGAGGGCGGCCTCGTACCCGCGAAGGGAGATCTTGCAGAAGGTGATGATCTCCTTGTTCCTATCGAGTTCGTTGAAGCGCTTGCGCAGTGCCCCAAGGGGGATGTTGATGGTTCCAGGCAATTGCACTTCGCCGTATTCTTCGGGCGAACGCACGTCGAGAAAGATGAAGTCCTCGCCGCGCTGCTGCTTCGCGTAAACGTCCATCGGGGTGACCCCCGTCATGTGGCCATCCAACTTGTTTCGCCCCACATCCGCGGCCGTAATGAGATTGTCCATCGCGGGTGAAAAGGGCGGCGCATAGCACAGATCGACCTTATCCAACTGGTCGACCGTCATCGAGGCGGTGAGGGCCATCGCGGCCACATCAATGCGCTTGGACCCATCGCCTGGGCCAACGGCTTGCGCTCCCAGCAGCTTCCGGCTCCCTCGATCGATGACAAGCTTCAACATCAGGGTCTTCGCGGTTGGCATGTAATGCGCCTTGTCGGGCGATGGCGCGAGTACCGTTTCCACATCGATGCCTTCGCGGCGGGCTTCGGTTTCAGTGAGCCCTGTCCTACCCACACAGAAGTCGAAAACCTTGCACACCGTACTCCCGAGCACTCCGGGAAACGTGTCGTCTCCGCCGCAGATGTTGATGGCCGCAACGCGGCCCTGCTTATTCGCCGTGGACCCAAGCGGAACGAAGCAGGGTTTGCCCGTGAGCAGGTTCTTGTTCTCGACGCAATCGCCGGCCGCGTAAATGTCTGGATCGCTGGTCTGCATGCGGTCATTCACCGCAATAGCGCCTGTGGGGCCCAGCTTCAGCCCCGCCGCGACAGCCAGGCTCACATTGGGGCGCACACCAACCGACAAGATGACCATATCCGCGGACAACTCGCCGTGATCGGTGCGAACGTGATGGACAGCACCGTCCCCCTCGAACCCAAGGACGCGCGTCCCTGTCATCACGCGCACCCCGTGGGACTCCAAGTGCTGTTCAACTTGTTTCGCCATCTCCCAGTCGAGCATCGGCAGAATCTGCGGGAGCATTTCTACCACCGTGACACGGCAGCCGGTCTCCACCAGGGCCTCGGTCATTTCAAGGCCGATCAGGCCGCCCCCGACGATCACTACGTCCAGCGCGCGGTGTTCCCTCAGCATGTCGCGCACGCCCACGGCGTCGTGGACGCCGTGCAGGGTGAAGACGTTCCTCAACTCCACACCCGGCAACGGCGGAATCACCGGATTCGCACCAGTCCCCAGCATGAGCTTGTCGTAGGGAAGCTCCGACTCCTCGCCGTTGTCGGCCCGGCGAAATCTCACGTGCTTGCGAGTCCGGTCGATCGCAAGCGCTTCGGTGTGGTTCAGCACGTGCACGTTCTTCACCTTGCTGAAGAACACGGAATCCCGCACCACCCCGACGGGTGTCGCCATCAGCTCATGCTGAGTCTTGACCACGCCGGACACGAAGTACGGAAGACCGCACCCGGCGTATGAAAGAAACTCGCCCTTTTCCAACACGGTAACGTCAGCATCCGGACGCAGCCGCGTGATCTTGGACGCCGTCTTGGTGCCAGCGGCCACGCCACCTATCACCACAACACGAAATAGACTTCCCATGCGATTGCTCCGCCTTGGCACACACGGCCATTCCGATAGATTCCCGTGAAATGAACTCGCCAGATTCCCCCGGCCATCCCCTCAACGCCATGTGCAGGTTTTCGGCCAGCGATCCAGTTGTCCCCCCTGGATGGGAGGCACGCGACTATTAAAAGTGCTGCTTCACGCACTTCATGATGTGGGCCAACCCCGGCGCTGCCACGCGGTAATAGGTACAGCGGCCGTCCCGTTCCGATTTCAGCAGGCCGCGATCCTTCATCTTCCCCAGGTGCTCCGAAGCAACATGCTGCGGAATGTCGCATTCCTCGGCGAGTTCGTTCACGGTATACCTGCCCTTGAGCATCAGTTGAACCATGCGGAGCCGGTGCGGGTGCGCTAACGTGCGCAGGCAAAGCGCCGCGTCATTCAGCGCATTCCAGTCAAAGGGCGATGTGGCCTTCTTCTGCATCAATAAAAGCATATATCGTAACATAACGATATGTCAAGCAAAAGGATGGCGTGTATTCTCTCGGCCGTCTCCGGCATGGCGCATCACATATGCCGGAAGGTGTGAGCGGTTTCGGCCACGAGAATCATAATCATCACGAACAGGAACGCCATCAATACCGGAAACCACATCTTTCGTTCCTCCATGGCTGAAACTTCACGGGGTCACCTTGAGGCGCGCGCGCCGCAACCACGAACCGCTCCATCCGTCGATTCGCCGGAACTCCAGCAAGTGGCCGATATAGCGCTATGTCCCCCGCACCCCGGAGCCGGCATGGCAAGCGCTGGATCGCGCCGTTTTCCACGCTCCGGCGTTGACTATTTCAGACCGCGCAGCAAGCGGCGTAGTTCCCGTGCATGCCCCGCCTCGTCACCCGCCATCTCCTCCAGCTTGAGCTTAAGTTCTATGGCGCCCGCTTCTTCTGCGAGCTTCGCGTGGGCCATATAGTTCTGAACATCTTCCAGTTCCATCTTCAGGTCGAGTTCCAGCATCGACTTGAGGTCCTCCGGCTTCTCAAAGTTCTTCGGGACCGTCGTCGGCTCACCCCCGAGATCGAGAATCACGTCGGTAAGGAACTGCGCATGCCCCAGTTCATCCACTGTTTCGCGCAAGAAGATTTCGCGAAGTTCCGCGCCGAGGATTCCGTACGACATGCCAGCCTGAAAGGTGTAACGAATTACCGTACCCCACTCCGCGGCCAAATCCTCGTTGAGCCCCTTGATCAGATCAGCATTGCCCATTTTGAAGACCTCCCCCATTGGTACGCCGGTGCGAATTCTCCAGCTCTTCGCGACCTCGGCAGTAGAAGAACACTCTCTGGCCAAGGTGGAGCAGGAAACGTACCATTGCCAGAAGGCCTGGGCAGGGCTGTCTGGAGGCGCGGCACACTCCGAGAGCGGTAAATGCCGATTGGTCACGTAAGTCTTTGTGGTTTAATAGGTTGTTGTGCTTCCACCGTCCTCGAGTAACTTCCTCAGGTGGGCTCCGCGCACAATGCATCTGGACCAACTTCCTGACACCCGTCGGATGCGGTACTCATGCACTTTGCACGTGAATTGGGAACACACTAATGCAAACCGCATTGGCGGGAATCGCTGCGTCGCGCAGTGTTCGTTGAGTATACGGCTCGAATCACTCGAAATGGCCGGGACCACTCGGCTTCGAGCGGCGGCATGCTTTCTGCTCTCATGAGAGAGAGCGGAGTCCTCGGCCTCGTGGCAAAGCGCCCTGAGCTTGCCGGGCGGCAATGTGTTGAGGCAGTGCGACAGGAACTATGAATACGCCGAACGCCGTCGATATTGAGAATCTCTCCATCACCTATCGGCCATCCCGAAGGTCACAGCTTCACGCTGTTTCAAACCTGAGTCTAAGCGTCGCACCCGGACAAGTGGTTGGTTTCATTGGTCCCAACGGTGCTGGAAAGACAAGCACCATCAAGGTGTTGATGGGGTTCATGCGACCAGCGCAGGGCAAGGTGAGTGTCCTGGGTCTAACCGCCGGTAGCGTGGAAGCCCGAGAGCGGACAGGCTACCTTCCCGAAGTGGCCCTGTACTATCCGTTCCTGACCGCGCGCGAAACGCTGCTTCTGTATGCGCGACTGCAGGGTCTTGAGCGCCATACCCGGTCCAAGGCCGTGAACACCTTGCTGGACAAGGTCGGCCTGGCCGACAGAAGGGATGACCGGCTCCAAACCTTTTCGAAGGGAATGCTTCAACGCATCGGTCTGGCGCAAGCCCTCATGGGCGATCCGGATGTATTCCTACTTGATGAAATCACGGGCGGGCTTGACCCCATGGCCCGGTACGATGTGCGGGAGATTCTCTTCGAACTCAAATCGCGCGGGAAGACCGTCTTCTTTTCATCGCACGAACTCTCCGAAGTAGCCCTCGTCTGCGACCGAATTGTCTTGATAGACCAGGGCCGGGTGCTTGAAGAGCGCGCATTGAGCGAGGTGCTTGCGAGCATCAAGCGTGTTGTCGTGGTGACTGAAGGACCGTGGAATCCTGCCTCGTTACCTGAGGGAGTCGGCATGCGCACAACTCCGGAAGGTCACTCGGCATTCGTCGCGGCCTCGGAACAGGCATATCTCGAACTTCGCGAGCAATTGGCACGAGAGAAGATTGCGATCGCGCGGTACTGCGAGGAGAGCGGTTCCCTCGAAGACTATTTCGTAAAACGAATAGGGCATAAGGGCGCTTAGGATTGTGGGAAAGCAAGTTTCAAAAAGCCTGGCCATCGCCTATGTGACGGGACTGGAGTCCGTGCGGCGAAAGGACCCCTACGTGGTGTTGATCCTCGCGGGTGTCATCGTGCTCGGCGCCGGGCTCATGGCCCAGTTCGGGGTCGAAGGGCTTCACAAGTTCGTGAAGGACGTGGGGCTCACCGTTACCACGCTGTTCTCCATCGTCATCTGCGTGACTACCGCGGCCCGTCAACTGCCTACCGAAATCGAGAACCGCACCCTGTATCCGCTGCTGGGGAAACCGCTGAGCCGTACCGCATTCTACCTTGGCAAGTATCTCGGGGTGGGAATCCTGAGTTCAATGGTCGTGGTGCTGTTCTTCCTCGTCGTGCGGGTGCTGCTCGCGATTCTCGGGATTCCGGTTGGAACGGTTTTTTACCAGGCACTCTATCTTCGTGTGCTGTCCATGTGGTTTATTGCCGCTGGGGTGCTATGCCTTTCGCTGTACCTCACCCAGGGGGCCAACGTAACCATCTCCTTGCTCGCATGCCTTTGCATGCAGCTATTCGCACACAGCATCCTGTATTTGCACGACACCCTAACGGGGATCCGCCTCCGACTTGCAGAGACGGTGTACTGGCTCGCGCCACACCTCGAACTATTCGACTTGTCAAAGAAAGTGATCCACGATTGGCCTCCGGTTCCCGGTTGGGTCATCGCAGTCATGACACTTTATGCAATCTTGTACACCGGCTTACTTCTGGGAATTGGCTGTCTGCGTATGCGGCGCATGACGCTATAGGCGGGTGTTCATGCAAAAAGCGGCCATAGGGTTTGGCGTCCTTGCGTGCCTGAGTTGCGCGGGCTTCCTCGCAGTGATTGCGAGTCCACATTTCCCTGTGGATGAACGCCAGAAGCCCAGTGAGTTTCGCGCCGCCCGCGAGTCGGTGACCTTCTCACTCCTGGGGCAAGTCCGCATGTCCATCGGCGATCTAATGTGGCTCAAGACTTTGGAGTACCTCCACAACGGTATCATCTACCGAATGCCGACAGAGGCCGAGCGCTCGCAGGGTGCGGAAGCCCACGAGTTCACCGGGATGGGCGCCGGCGCGGCCCACGTCGATGGACCTACACTCGTCCCCGGCAAAGAGCAGGATTGGCGCGGTGTCCTGGGGACCCTGAACCGCCACATTGAGCCGTGGAGACCGGGGCACGCGCAGCACAGCGACCCGCAAGAACTCATTCCATGGTATCAAGTGTTGGTTCGCTTCAATCCCCACTGCGTTCAGGCGTACGTAAACGGAGCCTTCTTCATGGCCGATTTCGCGGGAGAACCGGAACGCGCGCGGGATTTCCTCTTGGCCGGAGCAGACAAGAACCCGTGGAGCTTCGAAATCCAGGCGACGCTCGGAAAGTTGTATTTCGAGCGTTTCCAGGACTACGAACTCGCCAGAGATACACTCAAGTCGGCCACCGCGCTTGCGCAAGAAGAGAAGGCTTATCTCAAGCGCCATGAGGATGCCTTCGATGAAATTCAGGAACAACTGCTCGGTGAAACGTATCTCTTTCTTGCGCGCAGCTATGAGGAACTCGGCGATTACGATCGGGCCGTGGACACAGCGGAAGCGGGTATGAAAGCCGTTCCGGGGTACCAGCTTCTGCGTGTGGAGGAGCGCATCGCTACCCGCAAGAGAGATGGCGGTTAGCAGCCCGGCTTACGGTCGCGTACAGCCTGCCAAACGTGGCGAGCACACGAGCCTCCGCGGGTGCGCCGCCGCGAAGAACATGGGAGAGCGGGTGTCTGGTTCGTTCAAATGGTTACGAGGAAAGGTATTCGGAGAGGGTCTCACCCTTTTGCCTTGAGACAAGACATAAACGCGGACCAATGACGTTTGATGCGAACGAACGCTAAAGGGAAGTGCCTGTGAACATCTACCACGATTGCGTGGCCTGCCTGATCCGGCAGACCGTCGAGGCTGGGCGCCTGGCTACGGCGGATCTGGAGATTCAGGACCGCATCTTACGGGCGGTGCTCGGAGCACTCGCCAAACGCTCCTTCGATGAATCTCCTGCACACATTGCACGTGAGGTGCATCAGCTCGTTCAGGGCATCAGCGGCAATCCCGATCCGTACAAGGAAGTCAAGACTCGTGCGAACAACTCGGCCCTCGCGGCACGGCGCGCCTGTTGGGACACGCTTCCCGCGGCGGCAAAGTCACTCGAGAGGGCCGTTTTGCTCGCTATCGCAGGAAACGCCATGGACATCGCTCCTAAGTCGGGGCGGGGCAACCTGGACATCATGAGCGAGATCGGCAGGCTGCTCTCACGCAGAATCGACTCGAACTCACTGGAGAACCTGCGACGCGCATCTCAGGGAGCCCGCCGCATTCTGTACCTTGGCGACAACGCGGGTGAGATTGTGTTCGACCGTATCCTCATTGAGATGTTGCCGGCCGAGCGGATTACGTATGCCGTCAAAGCGAAACCCATTCTGAACGACGCGACCCTGCTTGATGCACAGGCTGCCGGACTACCGGAAATCGTGGAAGTCATTGACAACGGATCGGACGCGCCCGGGACGATCCTGGACACGTGTTCCCCGGAGTTTTGCAAGCGGTTCGATGAGTCGGACCTGGTCATAGCAAAAGGGCAGGCAAACTATGAAACGTTGTGCGATGTTGACAAAGATGGACTCTACTTCCTGCTGTTGGTGAAATGCCCTGTGCTCGCGAGAGATATCGGCGCCAACGTCGATGACGTTGTTGTCCGGAACGCCAAATCAAGACCAGCGCGTACCCAACCGTGACCGCGATCCCCACAATGCTGGATGGCAGAGCAATGCGCGGGAGTGTAACGCCGTGACATTGCCGTTCATCGCACAGAGAACCATCCGCACACCTGCGGCGCGTGGCCACTGGATGAGGCCAACTGCCATGCGCATCCCGCGTGAATCACCGGTGTGAATCGCGCGAATTCGAAAGAGCAATTCTACAAGGAACCAAGGAGCGGCACGAAGATGGACGGCACCATGACAAGGCGCAATTTCCTGGGAAGGAGCCTGATAGCGGGCACGGGGGCGGCAGTGCTGCCGATCAGTGCGCAGGGCGCGACGGAGAAGCGCCGCGTCGTAATACTGGGATTCGATGGAGTCGCGCCGGCCATCGTCGACGAAATGCTCGAGCGCGGAGAGCTTCCAAACTTGTCAGCACTTAGAAAGCGAGGCCAATACGAGCGTCTGCGTTCCACGATACCGCCGCAATCGCCTACTGCATGGTCCACCTTCGCCACATGCACCAACCCCGGTGCGCACGGGGTATTCGACTTCCTGCGCCGCGACCCCAAGACCTACCTTCCTGGCGTCGGCTTCGGACAAGCGCATCACGCGCAACTTGCCCCCGACGGTTCCGTGGCGAAGCCCGCGCGCTTCGATACGGTCCGAACGGGGATCCCGTTCTGGTCCACTGCTGACGCGCATGGCGCCCGCTGCAAGATCCTGTCGATGCCATTTTGCTTCCCCCCGGATCCGCTCAAACATGGCCGCATGTTTTCGTCTTTGGGCGTGCCGGATATCCGCGGAACCACGAGCATGTTCTTCTGGCTGTCGGATGCGTTTTCCAGCAGTGACCTGCAGCAGTCTCTTTCCGGCGGGATGAGACTTCCTCTCACATTCAGTGGATCCAAAGCCACCGTGAAAGTGCCAGGCGCACGGGATATCACAAAGACCCGTGCGGCGTACATGGAAGTTCCCATAGACATTATCGTGGACAGAACAGCACACCGGATCACGCTGGATGTGCAAGGCCAACATGCGGAACTGGGCGTCCATCGGTGGTCCGATTGGTTCGTGTGGACTTTTCCTGTCTCCGCCCAATTTACGGTCCAAGCGATTAGCCGGTTCTATGTGCTGGAAGCTGCGGAGCACGTTCATGTCTACATGAACTGTCTCCAGTTTCACCCCGATGAACCCTACATTCCCTTCACAACGCCCAAGGAGTATTCCCGGGAGCTGCGCGAACGATACGGTCTGTACAAGACCATCGGCTGGGTATTTGACACGCATGCGCTCCGACAGGACGCCCTCACGGAAGATGCGTTCCTCGAAGATGTGGAGCAGACCATGTCGTGGCGGCAGCGCCTGACCCTGGACGAGATGGCGCAAGCCGACTGGGACCTTCTGGTCTCCGTGTTCACGGCGACGGATCGGGTCGCTCACCTGTTCTGGCGCTATCGTGATCCCGGTCATCCCCTTTACGACGAGGAAAAGGCGCGCGCATACGGAAGAGCGCTCGAGAACGCCTATGTGAAGATGGACACCATCGTGGGTGAAGTCATGCACCGCATCGAAGAGAAGGACTTGCTCCTTGTAATCTCGGACCATGGGTTCAATAGCTTCCGCCGCGGCTTCAACGTGAACACGTGGCTGATTCGCGAGGGGTATCTGGCCGTGACCGGACAATCCGACCCGCAGACCGCGTTCAATGAAGAGGCCTATTTGCGAGGCTACGACTGGAAGCGAACCCGCGCGTATTCGTTGGGGTTGGGCTCCATCTACCTGAACCTGACGGGACGAGAAGGGCAGGGGACCGTCTCCCCGGACGATGCGGAGCCGTTGATGGAAGAGCTACGAGGTAAGTTGATGGAAGTCAAGGATCCCCAGACACAAGAACTCGCGATAAAAAACATCTACACGCGAAACGTATACAAGGGCACTTCCATGCTGCAAGCGCCTGACCTCGAACTCGGCTACACCTTCAACTACCAGTCGACAAAAAGCACGGTCAAAGGCGCCGCGCCGCGTGAGGTATTTGAACCCAATCTTGACAAGTGGAGCGGCGATCACGTGGCCTCCGACGTAGAGATTAGTTCTGGAATGCTCTTCGCGAACCAGAAACTGGCGCCGGACCCAGCTATTATCGACCTCGGATCGACGGTGCTGGACTACCTGGGCATTCCCATTCCCGACTGGTACGAAGGCAAGTCGCTCGTGTAGTAGACACAACGCCCGTAGAACCCCGGGCGTGTGGCTAAGACCGAGCCATGTAGAAGACCTTGGAGCCGATCACGGTCGAGTGGACACGCGCGTCCGCTGTCAGGATTTCCAGGTGTTTCACAGCCTCAAGGACATGGATTCCCAGGCCATTTGCCACATCTTGGAGCGTGCAGGGCCGCCGCCGGATCAAGCCAAGGATATCTTGCGTGATATCCGCACATCGCCTCCTTGCGTGAGTGCTTGGCGCTTCGCCAATGACCTCGGCGACGGGCCGGAATAGCTGCGCGTATTCACGGAGTTCGTCGGTGGGAACCGCCAACGCGCACTCCTCGGCCGGTGGCCGCGTCACGGTGTTGAGCTGTACGCGGTCCGGACGGATTCGCTCAACGCAGCGAACCAGATCACCGATCTCTTTCGGATTTGCCGTGAAGCTCGCCACCAGCAGGATCTCCAACCAGATTTGCCCCGCAAATGACTCTCGGAAATCGACTAACCCTTGAACCACCTGGTCGAAGTCGAGGTCTCCATGTGGACGATTGATCACCGCGAACATGTCCGCGTTGCCCGCATCCAAGGATGGAATGACCAGTGAGGCGGCCTTGAGTTCCGCCCTCACCTCTTCCCGCCAGAAAAGCGAACCATTGGTAAGGACAGCCAGCGGCACATCCGTCAGCGAGCGAATTCGCTCCAGTAACTCGCCCAAGCGCGAGTACAGCGTCGGTTCTCCCGATCCGCTGATGGTGATGTAATCAGGCCGGCACGCAAGCGTCTCGCGTATCTCCTTCTCCACGGCGTCGAAAGGCACGTATTCCGATCGCTCCAACGTCACGGTTCTCGACTTTCCGAGCTGGCAGTAAATGCAATTGAAGGTGCATGTCTTTGCGGGAATGAGATCCACGCCGAGGGACCAGCCTAAGCGGCGCGAAGGTACGGGACCGTACACGTATCTCATAAGATTTTCCCTGAAATCGCGTGAAGCAGCAGCGCAGGTCCGTTTACCGCGATCTCTGTCTGTAATGGCGGGTTTCCAGTCAGTTGTACTCCAAGACGGTTCCAATCGGGCACAGCGATGTTTGGGCCGGGAGATCCCTCAACAGTCTCGCGGTGGCCTCGAATCCGGTGCAATGCAACGGTAGCAGGCGCCGCACGCCCATCCCGGCGAGCGCTTCAACGGTCCGGTCGAGCCGGTAGGAATCCGCCGAGACAAGATGCATGCCTCCGATGACGGTGTGAAGGGGCGCTTGACAGGTAAGATGTTGAATATAGGTCAACGTGTTGATAACACCCGCGTGAGCGCAACCCAGAATGACCACCAAGCCATCTCGGGTATCCACATAGGCCGCCTGGTCGTCCATCAATTCATCCGGCACTTCACATGCGGTGTCGCGAAAGAACGGGCCTCCCGTGTCCTCAAACTCAGTGACCCGAGGGATAGGACCGGTCAGGTACATGCCGTCGTAAACAAGGGTAGGCGCCTCCGTACGAACCAAGTCCGCGCCCGCTCGCAACTTGCCAACGACCGGTTCTGGCGTTCCAATGAACCGTGCTGTCCCCGCTCTGGTCAGGGCGTACTTCTCCAGCAGCGCGTCGGGATGGGCGTAAACACGTACGTCCGGAGATAGCTCCAAGACCTCTTCCACGGCACCCGTATGATCGTAATGCCCATGGCTGAGGCAGATGGCATCGGTTCGCTTCAGATCGATGCCTAAGGCGCGGGCATTGTGACAGAGGGCATGTCCTTGTCCCGTGTCGAACAGGTAGTTCCGCCCGTCATACTCGGCCCAAAACGAGAGCCCATGCTCCGCGATAAGGCCCTGCCCCGTGGCGACGTCATCTACGAGTAACGTGAGTCGTAACACCGCTGTCTCCCGTGAGTGCGACCCGGCACCGGGCCCTGCAACAGCAACCGCGGCGCGCTGACACTAGGCTTGTCCATTCCCCAACAGGGAATGCTCCAGCGTATGCCATAGGCTGCGAATCTGGGCCGCACATCCATTCTCCTGAAACTCAACCACTGCTTTGCACGCAATCTGGGCGTCGGTGATCACGTCGTCATACGCAACTTTTCCGGCCAAGGTAATGCCAAGACGCTGAGCGTCGCGCTCGATGCTATGCGAAAGCTCGGGATTCAGATCCCATTTGTTGATGCAGACCATCGCAGGTATGCGAAATCTCGCGACAAGCCCCGCCACACGTTCCATGTCGTGAATGGCTGTCATTGTTGGCTCGGTCACGATGAGTACGGCGTCCGACCCCGTGATCGACGCGATAACGGGGCAGCCTATTCCCGGCGAACCATCCGTGATAATCCGTTTGAATCCGTTCCGCTCCGCGTAATGCCGGGCCGTCTGCCGAACCGCGCTCACCAGTTTGCCGGAGTTTCCTTGTCCTACCCCCAATCTGGCGTGCACGAGGGGACCCCGACGGGAGCGCGATATATACACCTCACCGTTTACCGCCGGTGCAAAGTTGATTGCGCCCTCCGGACAAAACCACGCACACACGCCACATCCTTCGCACGCGTATGGATCGACACGGAAGGTGGACTTTGAATAGCGGTTGCCCGGCCCATCATGATGGATTGCATGCGAGCGGCAGACCTGAGCGCATGTGCCACATGCCCGGCATCGGTCCGTATCGATCCGTGCGAGCTTTCCGCCGGAGAAATCTTCTCGTCGAATGGTCTCTGGTTGCAGGATGAGATGCAGGTCGGGGGCATCCACATCGCAGTCTGCCACAACGGCGTCTCGAGCGAGCATCGCGAACGAGGCCGTGATGGATGTCTTGCCGGTGCCGCCTTTCCCGCTGATCACGACGAGTTCCTTCATCGCTCCACCACCTCGGCCAAAGACCGTTTGGACGGGCCCTGGGACTCCACTTTCGCGAGCAACGCTGCGAATAAGCTCTCGTATGCAGGGGCGACACCGCAGATCAACTCCCCGCGCGAGTATGCTTCGGCGACGCGGCGGTCATCGGGGATTCTGGCGAGCACGTCAATGCCTTCCTCCTCGCAGTAGCGGTTCGTCAGGCTTTCGGCTTCTCTTGCGCGGTTGATGACCACGCCAAAACGGTGGCCCAACACGCGCAGCAAGTCAACGGCCATCTTGAGGTCATGCAATCCGAATGGCGTAGGTTCCGTGACAAGAATCACGTAGTCTACGCCACGAACCGACTCTACCACGGGACAGGTTGTTCCCGGGGGTGAGTCGATAATCACGAGGCTGGCAGGTGGTGCGGCCTCCTTAACCTGGCGAATGAGCGGCGGACTCATCGCTTCTCCTATCTTCAGCAGGCCTTGAACGAACCGAACTTCTCCGGCCCAGCCGAGGGATATTTGGCCAATCTCACGCGCCGACTCCCGAATGGCCCCGTCTGGACAAACGAGCCAGCACCCACCGCATCCGTGACACAAGTGGGGAAAGACAAGCACCCTTCTATTGACCGATAAGATGGCTCCATACTGGCAGACTTCCGCGCACTTCCCGCATCCCGTACACAAGGTTGGCTCGACTCGCGGCACGGGGACCGTCGCGGATCTCGTTTCTTGAAAGGATGGCTTCAGGAGAATAGCCCCATTGGGTTCTTCAACGTCGCAGTCCAAGTAGGTCACACTACGGCTCGCGGCCGCCACAAACGCAAGGCTGGTCGCAACACACGTTTTGCCGGTCCCGCCTTTTCCGCTCGCTATGGCTATTTTCATAAAACGTCACTACTTTCCACATCGGATGGGGGTGAATGCTCTGGACTCACTCCTGGCTATTGTTGAGGTCAGAGTTAGACGTGGCACTGGGTGTCTTTTCTTCCGTGCCCCTTCGCGTGAAGGGATCGGACCGCTGATTCATCCTGGCGTACGAACAGCAGGGGAAGAACGATGTCACTGGTGCAACAAGGCAGCCAGACCGCAAGGAACAGGAAGATCGTGATGGATCCCACGGTCGCCAGACTCACGCTGTCGCCCAGGGCCATCGTGAAGTGGAACAAGCTGGCCCACGTGCTGAGAAACACATGCCCGGCATGAGAAACCCGCGTATGCGGCCAGAAGAACGCGATGGCGATACCCGCCGCTGCGAGGGGATTCACCAGCCACCAGCGTTCGATAAACCCAAGGTGGACACCGCGGTTTGGAAGATCCAACAGCCACTCCCCTGCGAACGGAATCAAACTATCGCTAAGTGTCGCAATCCCAACGGAACCCACGTAGCCAATTGCAATGGTCTTGAAGATCCCGCCACGCGAGTTCAGGCGATACACCGCTGCAGTGACCAGGGCACTGAGCATGACGTGGAGTGGGTGGGTTATCCAGAACAGCGTCTCCCATGCTATATACGGCACGTCAACAAATAGCGCGAACACGACTATTGCGATACCCGACAGGGTACCCAGGGCCGTGAACGGAGCGTGCCTCCGAAGCTGCCCGCAGATATGCTGAATCCGTGTACCCATGACATGCTGCTCAGCTGCTTGCCTCAAGAAGGCGCGCTTATCAGAACCCGCCTTGGCCGCGTCCCATCCCACGGCCTTGGCCACGTCCCATCCCACGGCCTTGGCCGCGTCCGCGCCCTGCCCTTTGCCTCATCCGGCCTCCACCGCCTGCGAACGGCGAGTCCCCGGCATGGGACACCGGTGAAGACGCGTCGCTTGGTACTTCGGCCACGCGGTGGATTCCAGCGTCTGCTCGTCCTGTTGGACCGTCTTCCCCCGGCATCTCCGCGATAGTCCGCTGAACGGCGTCATGCACCGTACCACCGTGCCCCAGCGCGATCTCGATTCCTGCCGCTTTCAGAGCTTCTGTCGCGTTGGGCCCGCAATCTCCCGTGAGCACGCGCTTGATATCCTTGTCAAGGAGCAGCCGGGCCGCTTGAGTGCCCGCGCCACTTCCCAACGAAGCGGCCACGTTCTCCAGCGACTCGAATGCGAAGTTCTTGGTGTCCACTATTACGAAGTAGGGACAACGTCCAAACCGGGGACATACCTCCGCATCCAGCGATGGACCTTCGGCGCTGACGGCGACTTTCATCTCACTTTCCTTTCCACCAACCTTGAGTGAAGGCTGGCCTATTCACGTTTGTTACTACCGCAGTTCTCGATCTTCCGCCCCACTACCGGGTGCCGCCATCGTTCCGCCTGTGGCAATGCAGTCGATTGCGACTGTGGCGTCTTCTCCCGCAGCATCCCGGCATCCGGTACTCATTCCCTTCCAGACGGCCCTCGAGATACGCCGCCAGAACCTCTTCGACTGGCCCACAGATATGAGCGCTCAGTTCAAAGCCTTCCGAGAGCAGCGTCAACTCCAGTTGCCGCGACACCGCACCGCAGATGACGACCTTCACACCCAATTGATGCAGCACATGGGCAAGGTTCTGAGCGTCGGCTTGATCCAGGCGAAACTCGTTCCGATTTGCCACGCGGCCATCGTTCACTTCAGCGATCATGACGTTTCCGGCAACGTCGAGCATCGGAGAAACCCGGTGTTCCCATTGTGGGATGGCAATCTTCATACCCTGGGGGGAGCACTTTTCGTGCCGTTCGCCGGATGGACCTCTGGGAGCCTGAATAGCCACCGCGGTTGACCATTGACAAGCGGAAACCGGTCAGGACTCATGCACTTTGCAAGACATGATATAATCTATACAGGCAACTTGCATTACTTGTACTATGCGGTGCGAAGGGTAAAGGTAACAGTCATGACCTACCCCAAATGTCCCGAGGCCCGAGAGCAAGTCATCCTGGATTCCATAAATGAGGGTGTGTTCACCGTGGACCTCGATTGGCGCATCACGGGTTTCAACCGTGCTGCGGAAAGCATTACCGGCGTCACGCGCGAAGAGGCGATCGGCCGGTCGTGTTGCGACGTTTTCCGGGCCAGTATCTGCGAGAAGGCGTGCGCGCTTCGAAGAACGATGTCCAGCGCTCAACCCATGGTGAACGTGACCGCTCATATTCTCGACCATGCCGGCCAACGGATCCCCATCCGGATCTCAACGGCCCTGCTGCGTGATGAGCAGGGTGAGATCATCGGCGGTGTGGAGTCATTTCAGGACCTGAGCCAGGTCGAGCAACTCCAGAAGGAAATTGAGGCGCGCTACACGTTTGAAGATATCGTGGGCCGAAGCCCCGCCATGAAGAAGCTCTTCGAGATCCTGCCCCAGGTTGCCGACAGTACAAGCACGGTCTTGATCGAAGGTCCGAGTGGGACCGGCAAGGACCTTTTTGCGCGCGCGATACACAATCTTTCCCCTCGCAAGAACAAACCGTTTATTGCCGTCAACTGTGGCGCCTTGCCCGATACGCTCCTTGAAAGCGAACTGTTCGGCCATAAGGCCGGGGCATTCACCGACGCGCGCAAGGACAAACCCGGTCGCTTTGCGTTAGCCAATGGGGGCACGATCTTTCTCGACGAGATTGGCGACATTTCGGCGGCCATGCAAATGCGCCTGCTCCGCGTGCTTCAGGAACGCGTGATTGAGCCGCTTGGCTCGGTGGAACCGGTAAAGGTCGATGTCCGTGTCGTATCGGCGACAAACAGAGATTTGGCCGCGCTGGTTCGCGAGGGCCAGTTCAGGGAAGACCTCTTTTACCGCGTCCGCGTTGTAGCCCTGCAATTGCCCAGCTTGGTGCAGCGGCGTGAAGATATTCCCCTGCTGATCGATCATATCGTGGCGCGGTTCAACCGCCTCCAAGGCAGAACCGTCGCGGGAGTCTCCGATGAGGTGCTGGCACGTCTCATGGAGCACAATTTCCCGGGCAACATTCGCGAGCTGGAGAACATTATCGAGCAGGCGTTTGTGCTGTGCCGGAGCGAGTTGATCGAAATGCATCATCTTCCCACAGAACTGCGGCCCGCACAGTCGACATCGGCAGGACACGGCGCCATGACGTTGCGGGCTATGGAGAAGTACATGATCGTCGAGGCGTTGCGCCGGCAGCGCGGCAACCGCAAGAAGGCCGCCCGGCAGTTGGGCATCGACCCCAGCACGCTTTACCGGAAGATTCTGGCAGCGGGGATCACCGTTCCAGAGTCTGACGGGCGCTACCGCGACAGCTAGATCGACCTCCTTGTTTCGCCTCCTGCGAACGGGGCGTTTGCCCTGTTCCTGGGCCGGTCGGCTCGCCCAGAATCACAGGACGCGCACTTTGCAATGAATGGGCGTCCCGTTTTCAGTGGCGTGTCGCCCGGTTACCACGTTGCGTAAACCGCTCTCATGTGGCGATCCCGCCTTCCGGCAACGGATAGGCCCGCCGCTGCCAGACCTGCCCATGCTTGTCTCCATGATTGGCACGGAGAATGCTCCTCTCCAAAGGGTAACAAGACAGAAGACAGAATCAGTGTCAAGCTGATAAAGGAGATGATGATATGCCAGGAGGAGATGGAACTGGACCTCTGGGAATGGGACCCAGAACGGGACGGGCTGCGGGGTATTGCGTCGGGGCCGGCGTGGCCGGGTGTGCCAATCCGGGCACTCGCCTGGGCTTCAGAGGCGGTCGAGGGGGAAGAGGCCGCGGATGGCGGCACTGGTCCGATACAGGTGGCCGTCCAGGATGGGGGCGCCGGCAAATGTACCCGCTCACCCGTTCTGTGCCAGATGCGGATTTCGAAAAGGAAGTGCTGAAGGACCAGTATGCCGCTTTGAAGGCCGAAATGGAGCGAATCGAACAGCGGCTCAACGACTTGGAGCCGGTGTCCCACGGCTAGACTAAACCGCCCCTTGGCGCGCGCTGAGGACGCGTAAAGTACTGGACGACAGCAGGCATGGAGCTGGAGAGGCTAGCATGAGCCATAGCGCAGTCGAGTATCGCTACATTGGTGTGGTCTGGAGCGAACACCATCGGCAGGAAGAAACACCCATTCAGCCCGTGTACGCGAATGACTGCGCGGGACAAGTGGAGGTCTTCCCCGAGTACGCAGCCGGGCTGCAAGATATCGAGGAGTTTTCACACGTCTACCTTCTCTACCATCTTCACCAGGCGCGGCCGACCCAGTTGGTGGTCCGTCCATTCCTGCAAGACGCGGATCACGGAGTCTTCGCTACACGCGCTCCATGCCGGCCTAATCCAATCGGCCTGAGCATCGTGCGATTGATTGCCCGCGATGGCAACGTTTTGCACGTTGCTGGAGTGGACGTGCTGAACGGGACCCCGCTCCTGGACATCAAACCCTATACCGCAAGATTCGATTGTATCGAAACGACACGCAATGGCTGGCAGGACAGTGTCGATGACCTGACTGCGGATCTCCGCGGACGGCGCGGATATCAGGACCCCGCGGCTGTTGATGGCGAGCTGCCGCGGAAAGACTGACCGAACTGATGCGTGAGATTGACGAACACGAAGCCAACGCATGGGAAGACTCCCCGCTCATCATGAACGGGAGTAAGACTGTGTTGGTTTGAACGAGGAGAAGATGGAAGGCAAAACGCAGAATGGCTTCTCGTCTCTTGCACTCGAGCATGCGGAAAGGCCACGAAACCGGGGGATACCCGAAGCGTTCGACGCCCACGCCCGTATCACGGGACCTTGCGGAGACACCATGGAATTCTGGCTGGTGATTCGGGACGGTGTTGTGCATAGCGCGTGGTTCGACACGGACGGATGCCGCTCCTCCATCGCGTGCGGAAGCATGGCGGCCTTTCTTGCTGAGGATGAATCATTGGAGGAATGCGGCGCAATGTCTCCGCGCGAAATCTTGCGAGCCTTGGGCGGAATACCGGCACAGGGGGAACATTGCGCGCTGCTGGCGGCCAATACGCTGCGTGCGGCGTGCAAAGACTACGCGGCTCGCACGGCGCGTGGGAATACATGACGATCTGCGCGTCGTAGCGGTCAAGATCGGGCAAACAAATAAGGGAGAGGGCGGATAGGGACGCCCGCGCATAGAAAGGAAGGTTTCTGTGTTCATGAAAATAGCGATACCCGTCACGGACGAACGGTTGGCCACGCATTTCGGTCACTGCGAGAAATTCGCGTTCATCGAGGCTGATGAGCGGGGAGCGATCACGTCCGAAACGGAGTATGTTACGCCCCCACCGCACGAGCCGGGCGTCTTGCCCGGGTGGCTGCACGGTCATGGGGTTACGCACGTCATCGCCGGCGGAATGGGGCAGCGTGCACTGCAATTGTTCCAAGCAAACGGTATTCAAGTAGTCGTCGGGGCGCCATCCGATGACCCGGAATCCAGTGTTCGCGCATTTCTATCCGGGACGTTGGAACGTACGGAGAATCTCTGCGACCACTAAGAGTAGATCAACAGAGACAAGAATCAAACTCGCTCCCCTCGCTCGCGCGTTCCTCTTCCTCGCCGCCGACTGAGCGGGCGGGGTTGAGGAATGCGGAGAAGGGGTTTTCTATTGTTTGCGATTCCGCGCGATCGACCTTTGATTGCCCTGAGGCGCGTTCTTCCGCAGGCGCGGTTTGTCTGTTGGCCTTCCTGCATCCCACAATTCAGCCGTCACCGGCCTCCTGGCTCTTATCCTCAAGCGCCAGTGCCACTTGCTCGGCAACCTTCACGCCCGACAACACCATGCCGCCGAAGATTGGGCCCATTCTCGGCCCCCCAAACAGCGCACATACGCCCATCCCTGTGACCCAAAGGCCTGGAAACACCTCGGAAACGCGGTCAACAACAAATCGCTCCCCTTCAATCACGTCCATGACCCCTTCCCCCGGAATGGCGCCTTCAGGAACCTCCAACAAACCTCTTCGGTGGAGGTGCCTGACCAAGGAGGCCTCATGCCCCGTGGCGTCAATTACTGCCCGAGTCCTCAGTGCCAGGGGATCAACCGGCAGGCGCTCCGACAGAATGGAACGATTCGCGACGACTCCCGTCACACGGCCTTCATGGACGCAGATGTCCTCGGCCGTCATGAGGGTTAGAAGAATTGTCCCCGCATGGAGGGCTTTGATGCACAGTGCGCAGGCCAGTTCAGCCGCATCCGAGACGAATAAACCTCCCCGATGATACTGACGAACACCCGCCTCTGCGAGGACGGAGAAGGCCTCTTCTTCCACAACAACATCGTTCATGCCCATGCTACCGCCCCAGATTCCACCTCCAGGGCTGAGCCGTTTCTCCAGCACGACAACACGAAGGCCGTGCTGAGCAAGACGCCACGCAGCCACAAGTCCCGAGGGACCGGCACCAGCGATGATAACATCGCTCCTCAAGGCACGGCGGAATTTATCATAGTAGTTGTCCAGAATCGCTTGCGATACGGCGCTTTCTGATAAGCCCATCAGAGAAGACGCATGCACGAATGCCTCTTCTTGAGATCGATCACCCATGTCTCGTACTCCGTCGTTGGAACACTTACTCAAGGAACCCATCGACGCGAATCCACTTCTCCCAGCCTGTCCTTTCCAAGTAGGAACGGGCGGCGTCGCGGGGAGGCGGGACGTAACCCTACCCCCGCAGGGGCCTTTCAGACCCTTACGACACTTCAGGCTCCACTGGACACGCGTTCGACAACTTCAAGACAAGCACTGCTTGATACTCTTCGGCCACCCCCGAGAAGGCATCCGCGAGCGCGGAAAAAACTTCAGCCGTGCCGCCGGAGATGTGCGTGCTCATCGGCCCTCGCGTCATCCCGACGGCGTGATCTTCCAGACCCGTGAGAAAGCGCTCCAACGCCGGATTCAGATGTTCCGTTCTCAAGGGATACAGACTGACTTCTGCTTGGATTGTCATCGACGCACCTCCGCGACAAGGAATGGACCCTCGAACGGCGACGCGACGGGGAACCCATCGAACTGGTGCCAGTTGCCTTCCGGGAAGACAGCGTCCGGGTCGGACGCGACGATGCGGACCTGCCCGAAAAGGCTCAGCAAATCACGCAGCTCTCCTTTCGAAAACAACCGCGCAGACGTATACGGCTCGCGACGATCGGCCACCCGTTGGCGGTTGATCACGGCACGCCGGTTTAGCGTGCCGATCAAGATGCGCCCGCCGGAGCTTGTACAACGGGCCATCTCGTGAAGTGTCTTCATGGGATCGGTAAGGAATTCGAGAGTGGCCATCGCGGCCACCACATCGAAGCTTCCATCCTCGAAAGGCAATGCGCATGCGTCCGCCACCCCCCAAGCGATTGGAGAGGTCGCGTTTGACCGTGCACGTGAAACCATCCGCGAGGACAGGTCCACTCCCACGACCGCATATCCAAGATCCTTGAAAAAGAGACTCCAATGTCCTGTGCCGCACCCAATGTCAAGAAGGCATGCGCCAGCCTGTCGAGGTGACAGGAATCTTTCAACATCGGATTTCTGGGTTCGGTCGTGCGCGATTCCCTGCGCCGTCTCGTACCACCTGTCGTAGGTCTGTGCAAGTCCATCGAAACAGTAACGGCTGTGGCAGCCCGATAGTGCCGGGATTCTCATCCCCAAAGTCTCCTTTCGCTATAGGGGTTAGCGTGGCGCAACCTGCAATGCCGGCTGTTGCGCCTGTGCCCACATTACCTGCAATCGTTCAATGCGCCGGACCTTGACCTCCGAAAAGCCTGCTTCCACGAGCATATGGCTCACCTCATCGGGGTCGTAGTAATCCTCGTTCCACAGTTTCTGAGCAAGTGAGCCCTTCGGGAAATCCACGATCAACAGCTCACCTCCTGGACGGAGCACCCGCCGCACTTCCGTCAAGACTGCCTGGGGACGTTCCATCTCGTGTAGCGCCCATACACTGACAACAGCATCGACCGATGCGTCGAGTGCAAAACTGAGAATCGCCGCATCCCGTTGAAAACATCGGAAGCGATGGCCCGCGCGAGTGCGTTGAGCCCTTGGGAAGCTGCGACGGGAAATGTCTACACCGGTAACGTCCTGCTGGTAGGTGTCCGCCAGATGCTGCACCAAGTCACACGGCCCACATCCAATATCGAGGACGCGTCTCGCTAGCCGGATTTCACGTCCAATCCGGTGCATAAGCTGTGGCTTGATATGATCATAGAAGTTCATGGTTGACTCTCGCGTGCTCATCGCTCCAAATGACTCACCAGCAGGCCGTTGTCCGTGACGCCGATAACGAAGGAGAAAGCGCTAGGGGAAGAGCCATCCCGCAACTAACACACCTTAACCCAAACATAAAACGTGCCAATGGTGCGGGCTTCTCGCGTCATCTCAGCGCCCTGCAATGGTGCTTGGTGGACTGGTGAATCACGTGCCGGTGTGTCGTAACCTTGAATTGTGCGTGAGAATTCGGGCCGGATTGTCTACGATCTCACAATCCGCGACTGCGCCATCATCAAGGTGCACGCTTCGGGGCGCAACGAACTGAAGAGTCGGACGTTGCAGACTGCAATACCATCGCCGGTGAGGAATCCCGCCGTATGCCGGGCCCCGGGCGGCACGCTCTCTGGCTTTGTGCTGGTATCAGCGCCAGATACCCTTGTGGATCGGTTGTTCATGCATGGCACATCACTTGCACCCCTCTTGCCAAGTCTGCATATGGGCATAGATGGTGAGAAGAAAGGAGCTGAAGGAGGAAATGACAGGTTGTTGTATCGGAGGCACCAAGGTGGAATTCACCTTGCTGGACTTCTGGCTGAGAGGTGTTGGCGTTGCTTGATGCAGAATGCCGAAACTGGCGCGGCACGTTGGCTCAGTATTGAGGGCAGAGATGGACGGTGTGCCCATATGGCGCCATCTTGACGAAGGCTCACCGTACACTTGCCCGCGCGGAGTGCGCAACAATTGCCGGAGGGGAACTACGCGACCTAACGAGGGACACCACGCAATGATCAAACAGATAACCCTTTGTTTTAACCACGCAGTCCGGGTTCGCAAACTGGGTCTCGACCGGCCGGGCATCCGGTTTGAACCAGGCTACAATGTGTTGATTGGACCAAACGGTTCGGGCAAATCGACGGTGTTGGCAGCACTGGCATCCTGTCCATTATGTCACCTCGAAAAATCCAGCGACGCCGATGCCGTCAAATATGTCACCACGGAGACGCTCAATCCCCTCATCGGTGGCTACTTTTCAACCCGGGAAGAAATGGTCCAGGGAATTCGATCCATGTTCAAGTCGCACGGCCAAGGTGTCTTGGACAGCCTCGGACGGCAATCGCACGGGACCGAAACGGTCGTGCTGATAGACAGCCCGGAGACTGGTCAAGACCACGAAAACAGCGAGTACATACACCAGGGCTTGCTCCAGATGGCGAAACGGTATCAGGTGATTGTTGCCACAAACAGCTTGGTTTTCATGCGGGGTGGGAATCTGATTGATTTGGGCAGGCAATCTCTGCGCCGGCTGGTTGCGAGCACAGAAAAAATGCTAGCGGAATTTGACGCGTCTGGACAGAAGGCAAGCCTCAAACACCGCACAGACCCCCTGCGCGCTTGGGACAACACAGGTTGGGCCTAGTGGTTCCCGTCATTTGAATCTGTGGGTCTAGACGTTTGAGTTTCTTGCTTGCATCGTGTGTGGTGAACCGCCGATCGACAGACTCTTGCGAGGCGCATCGTTGACGGGACCACGCCGTAGCGTGTTGACGCGGCAAGTCGACGTCGGCGATTCGACGGACCATGCATTGCCGGGCAAACACGTGCAATTCACCTTCGGCGACATTGAGCCAGCTTCCGTGATGGGGTGTGCAGTGAATTGCGAGCCGTTGGAGCAAGCGGCGCGCCTCTTTGGGTTCGAATGCCTCGCACAACGAAGTTGGCTTGTGGGTGTCAAGGCTGTCGCCCACGGAGTCCACCTTGCGCGCCCGGGCGGCGCACAGGCCGTGCTTCACCAGCCGGCGACGAACATGCTCCACGGTGTGGACAAGACAACGATACGCTCGCGCGGCCTGCCGGTCAGTCCGGTTCGACCCATCGGCATCGACCGCCAACAGGATGTGGGCGCGCTTGATTCGATACGCCGCCCCCCTCTTCCTTTCTTGACGAACCATTCGACCCCCCGCGTTCCTCCTCCGTGAGACGAGCCAAATACTTCTTAGCCATCCAAGCTTCCTGCCGGACTTCCTTGAGCCAAAGAAGTTGTCGGAACAGAATCATCACCACTAAAACCAAACGATGCGAACCACCAGGGCCTTTTTCTCGTCCTTGGCCTTATCGGCATCCCTGGTCCTCCGAGAGCGGCGAACCTTTGCGCCATCGAGAACAAACCTGACACAGTAGATTGCATTGCGTCGATAGAGCGTTGCCATTTGGTGTCACTCCTGGTGTCACTGTGCAATCTCCCAAAAAAAAAAGACCAGCGGACTATCTTCCCTAATCCACTGGTCAACAACGCATTATAATGGTCGGGGCGACTGGATTTGAACCAGCGACCCCCTGCTCCCAAAGCAGGTGCGCTACCGGGCTGCGCCACGCCCCGAACCGAGCAAAAAGCATAGCATGCCCTTGGGCCGTGGGGCAAACCAATGGCCTGTCCCGCAACGGTCTATCACCGCGCTGCGTGTACGGCCTGCGGTTTGCCAAGGCAGAGGATTGCCGACTACAATGCAGCTCCCCTTGTGCAAAGGGCGAAGTGGTAGTTTGTTTCACAGCAGGAGAGGGTGCTATGTCAGGGAAGTTCAGGGCGGCGATGATCGGCTGCGGCGCGATTGCGCAGCGGCTTCATGTTCCAGATTATGCGGTGTGTCCGGAAGCGGAGATCGTCGCGCTGTGCGATTTGGTGCCGTCGAAAGCGAAGCTGTTGGCGGAGCGGTATGCGCCGGGTGCGGCGGTCTACACCGATTACAAGAAGATGCTTAGGAATGAGCGCATCGACGGCGTCACGGTTGCCCTGCCGAATTACCTGCATGCGCCGGTTACCATTGACGCCCTGAGGGCCGGGTGCCACGTCATGGTGGAGAAGCCCATGGCGGCGAGTCCCGCGGAAGCGCAGCGGATGATCGATGCGGCGAAGAAGGCGCGCAAGGTGCTCATGGTGAATCAGTCGCAGCGTCGCTTCGCGCCGCATCGAAAAGCGCGCGAGATCGTGGAGAGCGGTATCCTGGGGAAGATCCTTCACGTCACGGGGATGTTCGGGCACGAGGGCCCCGAGAACTGGAGCCCTGAGGGCAAGTGGTTCTTCCGGAGGAAACAGGCGCGTTTCGGCGCCATGGCCGATCTCGGCGTTCACAAGGCCGATATCATCCGCTACATCACGGGCAAGGAAGTGGCCGAGATTTCTGCCTACACGGCGTGTCTCGAGAAGAAGGGCGCCGACGTCGAGGACAACTTCGTCTCGTGTCTCACCTTTACGGACGGCACCGTGGGGACGCTGTGCGCCTCGTGGACGGTCAAGGGTATGAGCGCAAGCTACACGATCCTCCACTGCAGTAACGGCACCCTGCAGGTTGCCATCCAGGAGGAGCGGGCGCTGCTGGCCCGTCTCATCAACCCGGAGTGCGAGATCGAGTTTGAATTGCCTGCTCCCTTGAATGATTATCCCGGCACCTGGGGGCTCGATGTGAGCGGAGGCTTCGTGAGGGCCGCAATGGGACTCGAAGAACCGTTCTGTACAGGTGAGGAAGGCAAGAGGTCGCTCGATATCATCTTCGCGGCGGAGAAGTCCGCCTTGACCGGGCGTTCGGTGCGCTTGGGGCAAGGCGCCGCGAAGAAAGCCCGCAAATAGCCCTGCGAGGACACGGATATGACATCAGATAAACTGGTGGTTCGCTTAGGCGCGCGCTCGTATCCCATCCATATCCAGGAGGGGGCGGTGGAACTGCTGCCGCGCGTTCTCGACGAGCTGAGCGCCGTTGGCGCGGTGGGTGTCGTGACGGACACAAACGTCGCCCCGCTGTACGGCGATCGCGTGGCCAAGCTGATCGAAGCGTCGGGTGCTCGCGTGCACCAGTGCGTCCTGCCCGCGGGAGAGGAGCACAAACGCCTTGCTCAGGTGGAACACTTGTGCGGCGAGTTCCTCCGTGCCGGCCTGGATCGTACCAGCGTTGTGGTTGCCCTAGGTGGAGGCGTTGTGGGGGACATTGCGGGTTTTGCCGCGGCGTCGTTTATGCGGGGCATCCGTTTCGTGCAGATACCCACCACGATCGTGGCCCAGGTGGACAGCAGCGTGGGGGGGAAGACCGGCGTCAACCACCCGCTCGCCAAGAACATGATTGGGGCGTTTCATCAGCCGTCCGCAGTCGTAATCGACCTTTCTTTTCTCAAAAGCCTCCCCGTGCGTGAGTTGAAGGCCGGCCTGGCTGAAGTCATCAAACATGGGATTATCGCAGATGCCATTCTCTTCTCGTACATGGAAGAGAAGGTCGAGGCGATTCTCGCAGGGAATCTCAATGTCCTCGAATTTCCGGTACGCCGTTCCTGCGAGATTAAGGCTGCCATCGTCGCCGCGGACGAACGCGAGCAGGGCCTGCGCGCCAACCTGAACTACGGCCACACCTTTGGTCACGGCATCGAAACGGCGTCCGGATACACCACCTACCTCCACGGGGAGGCGGTGGCTCTCGGCATGCACGCCGCCGGCGTCCTGTCGCGCAATCTCGGTTTAGTCAATGATGCCTTTGTGGAACGGCAGCGCGCGTGCATCGCTTCATACGGACTTCCCGTATCGTGGCCCGAGATCCCCATCGACAGCGTGCTGGACACCATGAAGCACGACAAGAAAGTCCGCGCGGGCACCACGAAGTTCGTCGTTGCCGATGAAATTGGTCACGTTCAACAGCGGACGGACATTTCCCTGAGTCAGGCGCGGGAAGCGTTGGAAGCGTTGCGCGGGTAGCACGCGGAGAAGGAGATACAGCGATGGCCTTTGGCGGGGAGAATGCGGAAAGCTATTACGATGAGGGCCTCACCGCGAGCATGAAGGGCGACATGGCTCGGGCGATCCAGTGTTTCGAGAAGGCGGTCCGGCTCGACAATACATTCGCCGCTGCCTACCACCAACTGGGCAAGTGCTTTCTCCGCATGGGGCAGGCCGCGCAGGCCATCGATCTCTTGCAGCAGGTAGTCTCGCGGCGCCCGGAGCAGGCGCCGCCGCGGCTTGACTTGGGCTACGCACTGCTTGCGTTGAACCGCACCCAGGAAGCGCGCCAACACTTCGAGCAATTGCTTCTCGCCGATCCCATGAATGCACGCGCCCAATTGGGCCTCGCCCAGGTATGCTTCGCGGAAGCGAACTGGACCGGCGCCATGGAACAGGCCCGTGCCGCACTCGTGAGCGGTGGCAACAACTTCGCTGTATTGTTCCTGCTTGGGCGCGCCGCCAAGCTCGCAGGCGATCCGCAATTGGCGCAAACCACGCTCGAATCGGCGGACAAACTCCTCCAGAAGTCGGTTGAACTCAATCCCGATCAACCCGAAGGGCATTATCTTCGGGGTGAAGTCTATTTTGCCCGCGATCAGTTTTCCACCGCGATGGAGCACTACCGGGCGGCCGACGATCACTGCGATCCGAAGAATCCGAATCGTCTCTATTCGGCATTTGGCGAAAACTTCACGCAGTTGGACGTGCTTGCGAAGCTGGGTCTCTGCTACCAGCGCCTGGGCAAAGACGATCGCGCGCGCGAGATGGGCGAGCGGATCCTCAAGCAGAATCCCGAACACAGGATCGGCCGGTCTCTGGCCTCGCTTCAATAGACACGACCGTGCGCCAGGAAGTGGGAGCGATGGAATAGTCCATGGGCGATGTGAACGTTCAACTTGTCCGCGAGTTCTTCGAACTGAATCTGTTTCAGGTGCTCACCAACTGGCAGCAGAGTGCGCGTGTCCGGCCCGGCGAGCACAGCGGTCAGATGTTTGTCCAAAACACGAATCCCGGAATGGCGCGCGAACTGCCGTTTCTATTGCAGCCGGTAGACGTGACGTCCATCGAGCGGGCAGTGGTCGAGGTGCGCGCTTGGCATGGCGACCGCTTTTACCCGTCCGTCATCGAAGCGAACCCGGTGCTATCCCAATTCGTCTCCAACGAATCGCGGGCCCTCGCGAGCGAGGTTTTCGGGCACGCCGCTTTCGCGACGATCCTCATCGTGTCCGAGCTGCCAGCGGGGGCCGAGCTTCGCGCGCGCTCACTGCAACTTCTGCAGAGCTCGGGCATCGGTCACGTGATCGAATTCCCCATCTTGCTGCGTGACTTGTTGTCAAAGGTGGACGAGAGCGGCAGCTACCCGGGGTCGCAAACGTTGCAGACCCTCCGGCTCTTGAAGCGCTACAGACTGATTCGCAATCAGCAAATGGAGTTTGCTTTCGCGGTGGAGGCGCCGCCGGGGACTGTACCCCGTGTGGAGGCGGTGGAAGAATCCGTTGAAGAGTGATTCGCGCTTCGCTGGGCACTGACTGCAAAAGGAAACGGCAACGATGAACAATCCCGCCTTTCAGCACACGCACTACCTGGTCCGCAAAAAGATATTCAAACTCTTGGGCGACGCCTTTCACATCTACGATTCCATGGGCAGCGTCCTGTTCTACTCGAAGCTCAAGGCCTTCAAGTTGAAGGAGGATATTCGCCTGTACACCGGCGAAGACATGCGCACCGAAGTGCTGTCCATCCGCGCGCGCAGCATCCTGGACTTCAGCACGGCCTATGATGTGGTGGACTCGCAGACCGGCGAACTGACGGGGACCCTGAAGCGTAAAGGCCTCAAATCCCTCATACGGGATTCCTGGATCATCATGGACGCTCAGGGCCGCGATGTGGGCACCATCGAGGAAGACAGTACCGCGCTCGCCCTGATTCGCCGCTTCCTGCTCAACCTGCTTCCACAGTCCTTCACCGGCACCGTGAACGGTCAAGTGGCCTTCCAGTTCCGGCGTCACTTCAACCCCTTTGTCCTTCGCATGGAGCTGGACTTCTCGCCCGATACACAGGGTTTGCTCGACCGGCGCCTCGGCATCGCGGCAGGCATTTTGCTATCGGCTGTCGAGGGACGCCAGGAATAAACCAGGGGGAGCCGTCTTGTTCATGTCCAGAGTGGAGTCCTTGCGTCCTGCCTTACCCATGGAGTTGATATGAAACCGCGAATTACCCGCCGCCGCGCCCTTATTGCCTTTTTTGGCATTGTTGCTCTCTATTTTGCCTTTCGCGAGTTCAAGGGCGATGTTATCGACTGGTACGCGCACTCGCACTTCGTGCGCACGGCAGCGTATGTCGCGTCGGACTCGCCCGACCAGATCTGCCTCACGTGGTCCGATGACCCCCGGACAACGCAAACGATCCAGTGGCGCACCGCGACATCGGTCATGGAAGGCAGCGTGGAGTACCGTGAGGGCGGTCCAGGAGAGGACAATCTGCTCAAGGCAAAGGCCGACCGTAAAGTCGTGGAAGACGTGCTCCTGCAGAACGACCCGCTGAATCATCGATTCACCGCCGTTTTGAGGGACCTGAAACCCGATACGACGTATGCCTATCGCGTGGGGAACGCCGCTCAGAACACATGGAGCGAGTGGGCCGAATTCAAAACGGCTCCCGAGGCCCCGCGTCCGTTCTCGTTTACCTACCTCGGCGATCCGCAAAAAGGGCTCGATTCCTGGGGCCGACTCATGCAGGCGGCGCAGGAACAATACTCCAGTACGGCCTTCTACCTCATCGCGGGCGACCTCATCAACGACGGGGGCTGGCGCAATGAGTGGGACCACTTCTTCCGCGTTTCTCGGGGCATCTTCGACAGGCGTCCCTTGGTGCCGGTGTTGGGCAACCATGACTACTCGTACGATGAGGTTCCACAGTTATACCTCGACCTGTTCTCGCTGCCGTTGAATGGCCCTGCGGATTTCCCACCCGAGCGGGCCTATTCTTTCACCTACAGCAACGCGCTGTTCGTGGTGCTGGACTCCAACCTCCCCGTGGAGGACCAGGCGCCATGGCTGGAGGAGCAGTTGTCCGAGTCCACCGCGACATGGAAATTCGCCGCGTACCACCATCCCGCGTTCCCGTCGGCGCCACATCGCAGGAATGTGGATGTTCGCGATATTTGGGGTGCGATCTTCGACAAGTATCACGTGGATATGGCGCTGCAAGGGCATGACCACGCCTACCTGCGCACGTACCCCATGCGCGGCGGCGAGAGAGCCGCATCGGCGAAAGAGGGCACGTACTACGTGGTGTCTGTGTCCGGAACCAAGTTCTACGATCAGGAACCGCACGACTATGCCGAAGTCGCGTTTCCGGACGTCATGACCTACCAGACGATCGACATCGGGATGAATCCCGACACCTTGACCTATCGCGCCTATGATATGGAAGGGAAGCTGCGGGACGAGGTGGTAATCACGAAGTAGAGAGGGGCAGGTCAGGGCGCGAGCAGCAATGCCCCTACCAATACGACATCTTCCCCCAGCGCGCACGGAACAATGGAGTACCGGTTCCGGTATGGCCCAAACACAATCGCATCTACGTGCTTGCGCAACGGCTTCAGCAGCACGTCGCCCATCAGGCTTACGCCACCGCCCATCGCGATGC